>NZ_JBFABA010000014.1:0-146769 GCF_040640115.1 Micromonospora sp. NPDC023644
CCCGGTCGGCGGGTGCGGCGGCCGGGCGCGCGGAGGTGGTGGTCCGGTCGGCGGGTGGGGTGACCGGGTGTCCGGCCGGGGCGATCCGGTCGGCGGGCGGGCCGGGCGGGGGCGCGTCGACCGGCACCACCGCGAGCCGGGCCCGCCCCGCCGCCAGGGCGGCGAGGTCGGCGGCGGACAGCGCCCGGAGCAGCCCGGCCACCAGGTCGGCGACGTCGCGGGCCGGGTCGGTCACGCCACGGTCCGCTCGGGCTGGAGGTGGTCGAGGAACTCGGTGGCGAGCTGGCGCAGCTCGTCGCGGACCGCCGGGGTGGCGATCCGGTCGCGGAGCACCACCGGCACGCCGCGCGGGGTGTTCGTGGCGAACGTGGTGACGTTCTCGCGCAGGGGCGTGGGGAAGACCGGCAGGCCGAGCGCCCGGACCTGGTCCATGTAGCCCTGGTGGGCGGCGATCGGCCGCTGCGCCATGAGCTGGATCATCGTGAACACCACGCCGGCGACGTCGGGGGCGACCTTGTGGTGCCGGCGCGTGGTGGCGAACCGGCGGGCGTCGGCGTTGTACTGGTCGACCAGCTCCCGGACGTTGCCGTGCAGGTAGTCGATGCCCAGCGTGGACAGGTAGTCGGCCTTCGCCGGGATGAGCAGGTGGTCGCTGGCGATGATGGCCGACTGGGTGACCACGTTGAAGTTCGGCGGGCAGTCGATGAGCACCATGTCGTAGCCGCCGAGCGCGTCGTCGTGCAGCCCCTCGGCCAGGGAGCCGCGCACCCGGAACAGCTCGGCGTCGTACTCGTCGCCGTCGGCCACGGCCCGGGCCAGCGCGAGGTCGATGTCGACGAGCTGGAGGTGGGAGGCGATCAGGTCGAGCCGGCCCGCGCCGCTGAGTCGCGCGTTCGCCGGGCCGGGGGAGACGACCAGCTCGCCGAGGGTCGTCGCGGGGGTGTCCCCGCGCAGGCCGTCGTACCAGCGCTTCACCGTCCGGCCGTCGCGCAGCCGGTCCCGCCAGTCGTCCGGGTCGTAGAAGCCGAACGTGAGGCTGGCCTGCGGATCGAGGTCGATGAGCAGCACCTTCATCCCCCGGTTGGCCAGCTCGGCGCCGAGGTTGGCGGTCACGGTGGTCTTGCCGACCCCACCCTTGTAGTTGATCACGGACACGACGTACACCGGCACCTCCCCAGACCCGGAACGGTAGCGGGCCGACGATCCGGCGCGGCACCCCCTCCGGCCCCCCCCCGGTGGCGACGCGTCGATCATGAGGTTGGCGGGAGGAAATGCCGGAGTCCGCGCCGCCAACCTCATGATCGACGCCCAGGGCGGGCGCGGGTGGGGCTGTTAGAGTCTGCGCTGCTCTTCGGTCGGGTGGGAGGGGGTGGCGGTGGTGGTGCCGTTCCGCGACGCGCTGTCGCAGATGCTCAAGGCGCGTTTCCCGGTCCTCTACGTCGAGTCGTCCGAGGAGCAGCGGGTGGTCGCCGAGGTCTGCGCCGTCGCCCGCGACGCCACCCTCGTCCGTACGCCCCGGGCGGTGTGGACCTGGTCGCTGACCACGGGTCTCGTGCAGCCCGACGGCGTCGCCCGCAAGGGCACCACCGACCCGGACGACGCGCTGGCCGCGGCGCTGCGCGTCGACCACCCCAGCGTGCTGATCTTCAAGGACCTGCACCCGGCGCACGGCAGCGGCGACCGGCCGGGCACCCCGGGCGTGGTCCGCCGGCTGCGGGACGTGGTGGCCGCCTTCAAGACCGGTCCGGTGCCACGCACCCTCGTCCTGGTCTCGCCGGTGCTACACATCCCGGTGGAGCTCGAGAAGGACGTGACGATCGTCGACTTCCCGCTGCCCACCGAGACGGAGATCCGGCGGGTGCTGGACGGCATGATCGCCGCCAACTCCGCCAGCGGCCGGATCCGGATCGCGCTGGACGGCCTCGGTCGGGAACGGCTCGCCAAGGCGGCTCTCGGGCTCACGCTGCACGAGGCGGAGAACGCGTTCGCCCGCGCCATGGTCAACGACGGCGTGCTCGACGGCAGCGACCTCGCGGTCGTGCACGAGGAGAAGCGGCAGACCGTACGCAAGTCGGGGCTGCTGGAGTTCGTCGACGCCGCGGTCGACCTCGTCGACGTCGGCGGGCTGGAGAACCTGAAGCGGTGGCTGGCCAAGCGGGACGGCTCCTGGCTGGCCGAGGCGGCGGCGTACGGGCTGCCCGCGCCCCGGGGCGTCCTGATCACCGGCGTGCCCGGCTGCGGCAAGTCCCTGACCGCCAAGGCGATCGCCTCCGCCTGGGGCCTGCCGCTGCTGCGGCTGGACGTCGGCCGGGTCTTCGCCGGGCTCGTCGGGTCGAGCGAGCAGAACATGCGCACCGCCATCCGGACCGCCGAGGCGACCGCCCCCTGCGTGCTGTGGGTAGACGAGATCGAGAAGGGCTTCGTCGGCGGGGCCGGCGACTCCGGCACCTCCGCCCGGGTCTTCGGCTCCTTCCTGACGTGGATGCAGGAGAAGGCCAAGCCCGTCTTCGTCATCGCGACCGCCAACGACTTCGAGCGGCTGCCCCCGGAACTGCTCCGCAAGGGACGCTTCGACGAGATCTTCTTCGTCGACCTGCCGACCCGCGCGGAACGGGCGTCGATCTGGCGGGTCCACCTCGCCCGGCGGCTGCGCAACCCGGCCGTCGCCGGTGCCCTGACGCCCGACGACGCCCTGCTCGGCGAGCTCGCCGGGCTCAGCGAGGGCTACTCGGGGGCCGAGATCGAGCAGGCCGTGGTCGGCGGGCTCTTCGACGCCTTCGCCGAACGGCGTCCGCTGCGCCGCGACGACGTGGTCCGGGCCCTGGTCAGCATGGTGCCGTTGAGCGTCACCCAGGCGGAACGCATCGACGCCGTACGCTCCTGGGCCGACGCCCGCGCCGTCGCCGCCACCGCCGCCGAGGACTGGGACCTCGGCGGTCGTCCCAGGGGTCCGGGCGGCTCCCGGCCCGGCGGCCCGGGGCAGCAACGGGGGCAGGGCGGGCGAGCGGTCGAGTTCTAGTCTGTGGGTCGACACCGAGGGAAGGGCCCCGATGAGCGTCTCACTGATACTCCTGCCGCTGGCCGTCGCCGCCGTCGCTGCGACCCATGCCGCCACCGCCGGGCGGGACGGGGAGGGTCGCGTCGTCTGCGAGGTGCAGACCCGGATGCGGGACGAGACGCTGCTCGTCGCCGCGCTGCGCGACACCGGCGCGGCGGTCGCCGCCGAGCCGGACGCGATCATCGCGGACTGGGCCGACGTGCGGGCCGGCTTCCGGCGCGGCGAGGACGGCATCTGGTCGGCGCACTTCACGGGCGAGGTCGACGAGCAGCGGGCCGTCGAGGCGGTCCGGGCCATCGACGCCGCGTACGGGCGGCAGGTCCAGCGGGCGGTGTTGGAGCGGCTGCGCGAGCAGGCCCCCGCCGCCGGGCTGCGGCTGGAGTCCGAACAGGTCACCGAGGATGCGAGCGTGCGCCTGGTGTTCGCCGTCGAGGGCAGGTCGTGATGGGCGGGCAGCCGCGGATCGTGGTCACCGTGACCAGCGAGGGCGTGGTGAGCGCCGAGACCCGGGACGTGCTCGGCGACGGCTGCCTCGACTATATCGCCGTGCTGGAGGACCTGCTGGCGGCCCGCACGGTGCGCAGCGCGTACACCGCCGACCACGGTCGCGCGGCCGTGCCCGCACGGCAGGAGCAACGTGACGTCGAACGCGCCTAGCCCCGGCTGGCCGCCCCCGGCCGCCCCCCGGCCGAGCGCGATGTGGCACGTGTTGCAGAGCTGGTGGCTGCTGCTGCCCGTCCTCGGGTGCAGCTGCCTCGGCGGCTTCGGGTTCATCTACGTGGGCCTGCGGGCCCGCCGCGCGGCGTGGTGGGTCCCCGGCATCGTCTACGCCGTGGTGGGCTGGACGGCGTTCATGCTCGTCGGCGAGTCGGACAAGGAGAGCGCCGTCAGCGACTGGGCGGTGGGCGTGCTCCTGGCCGTCTGGGCGTCCAGCATCCTGCACGCCGCGCTGATCAACCCGGCGTGGCTGCGCTGGCTCACGCACCGCCGCGCCAGGTCGGCGGCGGCGTGGCCGGGTGGGGCGTACCCGCTGGCCCCACTGCCCCGGGCGGCTCCCGTCGGCCCGGTGCCCGGCCCCTACCCGGGCATGACGCTGACGTATCCGCCCAGTTCACCGGCCGCCTACCCGCCCTCGTACCCGTCGGCCGCCTATCCGCCCCCGTCGGCCGGGCATCCCCAAGCCACGTCGGCGTACCCGCCGCAGTCGTTCGGGCCGGCGGCCCCGCCGCCCGGGTCGCCGGTGGGACAGCCGCCCGCGCCGGCCGGGTATCCGCCGCCGGCGGCCGATCCGACGATGGTGCCGCACCAGCCGGTCGACCCCTTCGGGCCCGAGCCGCTCGCGCCGCCGTCGGACCCATGGGCCGACGGGGAGTCCGGGACGATCGACGTCAACACGGCCGGGCCGGAGGCCCTCGCGTCGCTGCCCGGCTTCGACCCGCAGCGCGCCCGGCAGGTGCTGGCAGAGCGGGAGCGGCGCGGGTCCTTCGGCAGCCTGGCCGAGTTCGCGGCCGCCGCCAACCTGGCCCCCCACGAGTACGCGCGCCTGCGCGACGCCGTGGCCTGCGTACCGCCCGCCGGGCCGGCGCCCGGGCCGCCGCCACCGGGCCGGGTCCTCGATGTCTGACGACGGTCCCGGGCCCCGCCCGGCGGCCGGGGCGGAGGCGGTGTCGGTGGCCCGGTTCCTGGCCGCCACCCGCGCCGAGGGGCCGGGCGAGCGGACGGCCGTCTGGGTGCAGGGCTGCGCCATCCGCTGCCCCGGCTGCTTCAACCCGCACCTGTGGAGCTTCCGGGGCGGGGAAAGGATCGCCCCCGCCGACCTGGTGCGCCGGGTGCTCGACGCCGGCACCGAGGGGCTGACGCTGCTGGGCGGCGAGCCCTTCGACCAGGCCGCCCCGCTGGCGGCCGTCGCAGCGGGGGTACGCGCCGCCGGCCGCTCGGTGATGACCTTCACCGGCTACACCACGGCGCAGCTGCACCGGGCGGTCGACGCCGGCCGGGACGACGTCGCGGCGCTGCTCGGGGCGACGGACCTCCTCGTCGCCGGGCCGTTCCTGGCCGACCGGATCGACACCCGGCGGCCCTGGGTGGGTTCCACCAACCAGGAGTTCGTGCTGCTCGACGACCGCTTCCCGGGCCTGCTCGACGAGGTGTCGCACAGCCCGGACCGGGTCGAGGTGACCGTCGACGCCGCCGGTGGGGTCGCGGTGAACGGCTGGGCCGAGGTCGACGCCCTCGACGAGTTGCTGGCGTCGGTGACCCGCCCCCAGCCCCGGCGGGCGGGCGGCCCCGGGCGCGGCTGACCGCCCCCGGTCCCGGGTCTGCGGGCCCGACCTCAGTCCCGGCGGGCCAGCGCCGAGCGCCGGTAGCCGTAGAGGGCGTAGATCACCGCGCCGAGCAGGAACCAGACGGCGAAACGCAGCCACGTCTCGGGAGCCAGGTAGGTGATCAGCCAGAGGGAGAACGCCGCGCCCAGCGCCGGCACCACCGGCATGCCCGGCAACCGGAAGGTGCGCGGCGCGTCCGGACGGCGGTAGCGCAGCACGATCACCGCGACGCAGACCACCACGAAGGCCAGCAGGATGCCGATGTTGGTCAGCTCGGCCGCCTCCCGGATCGGCAGGAAGCCGGCGATCAGGGCCGAGCCCACGCCGACGATCCAGGTGACCCGGCTCGGCACCCGGCGGACCGGATGCAGCTTGGCGAACCACCCCGGCAGCAGCCCGTCGCGGCTCATCGAGAACCACACCCGCGTCACGCCGAGCATGAAGGTGAACATCACGGTCAGGATGCCGATGATCGCCCCGACCGCGATGACGCTGGCCAGGCCGGAGAGCCCGACCGAGGCGAACGCGGAGGAGAAGCCGCTCTCCGGGTCGATGTCGCGGTAGTTCTGCATGCCGGTCAGCACCAGGGTGGCCAGCACGTAGAGGACCATCGAGATCGCCAGCGAGTAGACGATCGCCTTGGGCATGTGCCGGCGGGCGTCCTTCGACTCCTCGGCGGCGGTGCTCATCGCGTCGTAGCCGAAGACGGCGAAGAAGACCGTGGCCGCGCCGGTGAGCGCCCCGCCCAACCCGAAGGGGAAGAACGGCGAGTAGTTCGCCGTGCGGATGTGGAAGAAGCCGACCACGACGACCAGCAGCACCACGGCGATCTTCAGCCCGACGACGATCGTCTCGAAGCGCGCCGCGGACTTGATCCCGAGGTTCAGCAGGAACGCGATGAACAGACAGAGGACCACCGCGAACAGGTCGACCACCCGTCCCTCGCCGGTGCCCGGGGCGCCGAGCATCCAGGCCGGCAGGTCCGCCCCCAGCTCGCTGACCAGGAACGAGAAGTAGCCAGAGATGCCGATCGCCACCACGGCCACGATCGCGGTGTACTCCAGCAGCAGGTCCCAGCCGATGAACCAGCCCACCGCCTCGCCGAGGACCGCGTACCCGTAGGTGTAGGCCGAGCCGGCCTTCGGGATCATGCCGGCGAACTCGGCGTACGACAGGGCCGCCGCCGCGCTGGCGAGCCCGGCGATCAGGAACGAGACCAGCACGGCCGGGCCGGCGGTCTCGCTCGCCACGGCGCCGGCCAGGGCGAAGATGCCCGCGCCGATGATGCCGCCCACCCCGATGGCGGTGAGCTGCCAGAGCCCGAGGGAGCGCGCCAGCCCGTCGCCGGTCTCGTCGGCGATCTCCTCGACCGGCTTGCGGCGGAAGATCCCCGTGCCGCCGCCGCCCGTCGTCCGTCCCGTGGAGGTCATCGTCGTCCCCCTTCCCGACCCGCCCGGCGTGCCCGATCCCGCCGGCTGCGCTGCCAGTGCGGGTACCCGCACTGGCAGCGACGCCGGTAAATCTCCAACGAGGACGGCCGCGCCGGGATGCGGCACGCGGGCTCACTCGACGACCGGCAGCACGACCTCGTTGTGGCGCAGGAACCACGGCTTCCACGGCGGGTCGAAGCGCGCGTACCGGACCGCGCCGGTGGGGCGCAGCCCGGCCGCGGTGACCGCGCGGCCCAGCGCGGTCGCCCGCCGGTCGAACGCCCGCGCCGTCCAGCGGCCCGCGAAGCGCGTCGCGGCGGCGAGCTGTTCGGGGACCACCCGGGTGTGCACCCGGGGGTCCGCCGGCTCGGGCAGCGTGTCGGGGGTGAGGTCCGCCGGCATCACGAGCCACACCAGCCAGTGGCCCGGCCGGTCCCCCTCCTCCTGCACGAACGGCACCGTCATGGCGACCGTCTCCGGGCCCGTCTCCCGCGCGGTCGTCCGCCGGGAGCGGTTGGCGCCGCGCAGGTACGCGCCCAGCGGCCGGAAGGCGTCCCGGGCGGCCTGCTCGAACGCGCCCTCCACCCGCACCTCGACGACCAAGTGCGGCGGGTAGCGGCGCAGCTCGAAGCCGGGGTGCCGCGCCACCACCCGGTACGGCTGCTGCTCGGTCATCGCGCGCTCCCCGTGCCCCGGGCCCCGTCGAAAGCAACGCTACCGGCCGTCGACCTCCGGCTCAGCCGAAGTCGCGTCCTCCCGTGGACGCGGGGCGGACCGGGTCAGCCGCCAGTACTGCCGCCGGCCGTCGTCGCGCATCACCACCCCGGTGCGGCCGAGCTCGCCGCGCAGTTCCCGGGCCTCGCCGCCCCGGTCGGCGTGCAGCGCCCGCTGCCGGGCCCGCAACAGGGCGTCCGCGCCGCTCGGCAGCCCGGGCAGGCCCGGCACCCACCGCCGGTACGCGTCCCGGTGCGGGTCACCGTCGGTCCACGGCCAGCCGTGCGCGCGGAAGGCGTCGCGCAGCCGGTCGACGGACAGGTCCGACCGCTCCCGGACCAGCTCCTCGTCGTCCGCGCCGAGCAGCACGAGGTCCTTGCCGTCGACGAAGACGGCGCGCACCGGCCGCCGCCCGACCTGCCGGTCCGCGCGGTCGCGGCGCAGCCGGACCCGTTCGGTGTCGACGGTGACGGCGAGCCGTTCGGCGGTGCCCACGGCGGCGACCAGCAGGCCGCCCAGCGTGCCGACCGCCAGCCCGCCGATGCCGGCCTGCGGGTCCGGCAGCCCGGCGACCAGCTCGAACAGTCCCTGCGCCGGGGCCCAGGACAGCCCGGCGACCCACCCCGCGCCGGTGGCGAGCAGCCACCCGCCGCCCGCGCCGAGCGCCGGGAGGCCGCCCCAGAGGAGCGCCAGTTCCGCCGCGCCGCCGTCGACGACGGTGGGGGCGCCGTAGCCGTCCACCGTCAGGACACCTCGCGCCGCAGCGTGCGGACCAGCCCCGCGACCAGCGGCACGGCCAGCCAGACCAGCAGCGACACGGCGAACCGCCCCCACTGACCGGCGGTCACGTCCGGCGTGAGCAGCGGCTCCATGGTCCGGCCCGTGTCGAGCCAGCCCGCCGGGCCGCGCAGCGGCCGGAT
The DNA here is from genome assembly GCF_040640115.1 of Micromonospora sp. NPDC023644. NCBI lineage: Bacteria > Bacillati > Actinomycetota > Actinomycetes > Micromonosporales > Micromonosporaceae > Micromonospora > Micromonospora sp. NPDC023644. The sequence continues at coordinate 8,447 of NZ_JBFABA010000014.1, forward strand.
CATCTCGCCGAGGATCGACCAGAGGGTCGGCAGCAGCAGGTAGCCGACGACCGCCAGCGGGGTGTTGAGCAGCAGCAGGCCGAAGCCGGCCCCCATCAGCACGTTCGCCACCTGGAGCACCACGGCGTGCAGCAGCAGGGCCCCCTCCATGCGCCAGGTGCCGGCGCCGCCGGTGGCCCCGGCGACCAGCGTGCCGGCGGCGGCCACGCCGAGGCTCACCAGCACCGACGCCAGCGCCGCCAGCACCATCGCGGCCAGCTTCGCGACGATCACCCGGCCCCGCCGGGGCACCAGGGCGAACGTGGTCAGTGCCGTGCGCTGCGACCACTCCCCGGTGATCGACAGGATGCCCAGCACGGGCAGCAGCAGCCCGATCGGCAGCATCGAGGGGACGAAGAAGTTGCCGAAGGTCTGCTCGGAGTCGTCCGCCCAGATCAGCTGGACCACCACGAGGGCGGCGGCGAGCAGCCCGATGGTGATCAGCAGCCAGAGCCCGGCCCGGGTGTCGACGAGCTTGCGCAGCTCCACCCCGGTGAGCCGGAGCAGCGACGGCCGGCGTACGCCGGGGTGGCGCGGGGCAGCGTCGGCGGTGGGCGGGCTGGCGGTGGTGGCGGTGGTCATCGGACGGCCTCCTGGGTCGACGCGCCGGCGGTCAGGGTGAGGAAGAGCTGTTCCAGGCCGCCGCTGCCGGCCGCCCGCAGTTCGGTGAGGGCGACGCCGGCGTCGGCGGCGGCCTGCCCGACCGCCTCGGCGTCGGCGTGGACCAGCAGCCCCTCGGTGCCCTCGGTGGCGGCCAGCCGGGCCCGGTCCAGCGCGCCGCGCAGCGCCCCGCCGTCCCGGGCCCGGACCAGCGTCCCGCCGCCGGCCAGCAGCTCGGCCTTGTCGCCCTGGGCCACGATCCGGCCGCCCCCGATGACCACCAGCCGGTCCGCGACCGCCTCCACCTCGCGCAGCAGGTGGGAGGAGAGCAGCACCGTGCCGCCCCGGTCGGCGAAGTCGCGCAGCAGGCCGCGCATCCAGAAGATCCCCTCCGGGTCCAGGCCGTTGGCCGGCTCGTCGAGGATCAGCACCCGGGGGTCGCCCAGCAGCGCGTGCGCCAGGCCGAGCCGCTGGCGCATCCCCAACGAGTACGCCCGGAGGCGGCGCCCGGCCGCGACCTCGTTCAGCCCGACCAGGTCGAGCTTGGCGGCGACCTGCCCGCGGTCCACGCCCATGGTCGCCGCGGCCACGGTCAGCGCCTCCCGCCCGGTGCGGCCGGCGTGCTGGGCCGAGGCGTCCAGCAGCACGCCCACCTCGCGCCCGGGGTTGGGCAGCTCCCGGTAGGGCCGGCCGCCGACCGTGGCGCCGCCGCCGCTGGGCGGCGTGAGCCCGCAGATCATCCGCATGGTGGTGGACTTGCCGGCCCCGTTCGGCCCCAGGAACCCGGTGACGGTGCCCGGCTCGCAGCGGAACGACACGTCGTCGACGGCGGTGTGCCGCCCGTACCGTTTGGTGAGGTGTTCCACGCTGATCATGCCGGTCACGCTGCCGGAGCCACCCGGCCGCGCGCTGCGGCCGACGGTCTCGTCCGGCGGCTACCTTGGTCGACGCCGAGGTCTCGACTTTGGTAGCTGGTCGGCCCGTCGCGCGGCTGCCTAGCATGGGTCGCGTGACCAGTGCCGCCGTACCGGAGCACCCCTGGCTGCTGCCGGGGGCGCTTGGCGTCGACCCGGCGGCCCGGGTGGGGCGCGGTCCGCGTCGCACCACCCGCGACTGGCTGGTGGACGGCCTCTGCTTCCTGCTCTCCCTCGGCTGGGTCCTGCTCGCCACGGCCGACGCGGTCGCGCCCGACCCCGACTTCTCCACCCCGCTGCCGCAGCGCTGGATGGTCCCGGCCGACGCGCTGCTCGGGCTCGTCTGCTGCGCGCTGCTCTGGGTGCGACGCCGGTGGCCGCTGGGACTGTCGGTGGTGACCCTGCCGCTGACCCTGTTCTCGATGGCGTCGGCGGTCCCGCTGCTGATCCTCTACTTCACCGTCGTGGTGCACCGCCGCACGGCCGTCGCGCTGGCGGTGACCGCCGCCGGTCTGGTCACCAACTTCGCCTTCAGCTACCTGCGCCCGGATCCCCACATGCCGTACTGGGTGACGACCGTCTGGGGGGTGGTGCTCAGCCTCTCCGTGCTGGCGTGGGGGATGTTCGTCCGGGCGCGGCGGCAGCTCGTCGTGTCGCTGCGCGAGCGCGCCGAGCGGGCCGAGGCGGAGCAGCAGTTGCGGGTGGCGCAGGCGCGGCACCTGGAGCGCACCCGGATCGCCCGGGAGATGCACGACGTGCTGGCGCACCGGATCTCGCTGCTCAGCCTGCACGCCGGCGCGCTCGAGTTCCGGCCGGACGCGCCGCCGGAGGAGGTGGCGCGGGCGGCCGGGGTGATCCGGGGCAGCGCCCACGCGGCGTTGCAGGACCTGCGCGAGGTGATCGGGGTGCTCCGCGCGGAGACCGTCGCCGACGGTGACCCGGAACGCCCGCAGCCCACCCTGGGCGACCTGCCCGCGCTCGTCGAGGAGTCGCGGGCGGCCGGGATCCGGGTCGGCGTCCGCGACGTGGTCACGGCGGGGGAGCAGGTGCCCACGGCGGTGGGGCGCAGCGTCTACCGGATCGTGCAGGAGGGGCTGACCAACGCCCGCAAGCACGCCGCCGGCGCGGCGGTCACCGTCGATGTGGCCGGCGCCCCCGGCGACGGGCTGACCGTGGAGGTCCGCAACCGGTGGCCGGTCGGCGGCGGCGTCGCCGGTCCGGAGATCCCCGGCGCCGGCACGGGCCTGGTCGGCATCGCCGAACGGGTCAGCCTGGCCGGCGGGCGGCTGGAGTACGGGCGGGACGACTCGGGCGACTTCCGGCTGGCCGCCTGGCTGCCGTGGCCGGCGTGACGGGGCCGGCGGCGGGCGGCCCAGCGGCGGGCGGCTCGGCGATGGGCGGCCCAGCGGCGGGCGGCCCGGCGGCGGGTGGCCCAGCGGCGGGCGGGTCGGGGTCCGCCCCGGACCGGCCGGTGCGGGTGCTGATCGTCGACGACGACGCCCTGGTCCGGGCCGGCCTGTCGATGATCCTCGGCGGGGTGCCGGACCTGCTCGTGGTCGGGGAGGCCGCGGACGGCAGCGAGGTGCCCGCCGCCGTGGCCGCCTGCGCGCCGGACGTGGTGCTGATGGACATCCGGATGCCCCGGCTCGACGGGCTCGCGGCCACCGAGGCGCTGCGCGCGTCGCCCGACCCGCCGGAGGTGCTGGTGCTGACCACCTTCGACGCCGACGAGCAGGTGCTCCGGGCGCTGCGGGCCGGGGCCGGTGGCTTCCTGCTCAAGGACACCCCGCCGGCCGAGATCGTGCGGGCGGTGCGCCGGGTGGCGGCGGGGGAGGCGACGCTCTCCCCGGTGGTGACCCGCCGGCTGATCGACCACGTGACCGCGCCGGGCGCGGCGGGCGGGCCGGACCCGCGCCGGGAGCGGGCGCTGCGGCAGCTCGCCGGGCTCAGCGAGCGGGAGCGCGAGGTCGCGGTCGGGCTCGGGCGGGGCCGGACGAACGCGGAGATCGCCGCCGAGCTGTTCATGAGCGTCGCGACCGTGAAGGCGTACGTGTCGCGGCTGCTGGTGAAGCTCGGCCTGAACAACCGGGTCCAGGTCGCCCTGCTGGTGCACGACGCCGGCCTCGTCTGACGCGGGATCGAACCGTCCGTGCCCGCTGCGCCGCTGGGGCCGGCCGGTGGCTCCCCCCCGCCACCGCGCCGCGCCGGCCCCGGGCGAGCTGAGCGCGGCACCGGTCCCCGGCAGGCCGAGCGGGGGTACGCCTGCCGGCGCGGCCGGGGCACGACGCCGGCCCGGGACCCGGGTCTCCGCCCGCGCCCCGGGCCGGCGCCGCCGTCCGACCGGCTCAGTCGTTGCCGTCCGACCGGCTCAGTGCCGCCGTCCGGCCTGCTCAGTCGTTGCCGGCGCCGATCCCGCAGTCCGGCGCGGACCAACTGGTGGTGTTCGGGGTGTCGTCGCTGTTGTTCTCCCGTCGCGAGTCCACGTGCACGTGGTCGTCGTGGTCCGGGTAGCCCGGCCCGTAGATCCCGCTGAAGCCCCGGCTGCGGGCGTCCCGGGCGATCTGGCACAGCGAACTGGTGCGCGACACCACGTCGGCGGCGTTGCCGTAGAGGTGCTGGCTGTCCGACGCCCCGCCGACCTGGTCGTTGCAGGCGCGGCTGCGGAAGCCGCTGCTGACCAGCAGGGGCTTGTCGCCGAGGCTGCGCCGCATCGCCTCCAGCTTCCACATCGTGCGCAGCGCGTTCTGCCTGGTCTGTGCGGGGGAGAGCGGGCCGCCGTTCCAGCCCCCGCGACCGCAGCCGTCGTCCATCTCGGTGAAGCTGAAGTGCCGTGGCGTGCAGTCCTCGTCCTGGAGGGCGTAGAGCTTGCCGTACGTCTGCGGTCCGGCGACGCCGTCGGCGCGCAGCCCGTACGCGGCCTGGAACCGCTTGACCGCGGCGGCGGTCTTCGGTCCGTAGCGACCGTCGTTCTCCACGATGTCCCGGTTGCCGGCCCACCCGGCGACCCGGATCTGCAACTGGCGGACGTCGTCGCCGGAGCGCCCCTGGTAGAGGTTGCGCTTCCACGTGTAGCAGCCGTCGGCGTGGGCCGCTGGCGCGGCGACCACCGTGGCGACAGCGGCCGCCGGCAACGCCAGGGCGAATGCGACAGCCGCCCGTTTCAGGGTGTTGACGCGCACAGAAGTCCTCCCGATAGGAGTGCGAATGGGGTGGCGATCCGGGACATCGGCCTGGCCGTCCCGCATTTCCACCCTGGCAGGCCGCCGGGCGGTTCGCGGTAGTTAACGAGAATTGTCCTCGCGATTCGCCGTTCCTGGGCGTTGCCTGGGCATTACGCGAATTGCGAAACGCCCATTGATCCGCAACCGGCGAGGAAAGCGCGAATGGCACGTAAAGCCGCAGCTCAGCCCTCGGAGGGTGATGTTCTCCCGCCGGTCGGACCCGGTAACGTCAGCGCCGGCGGGACCGGGGGAGGGGGCGGCGTGGCACGTGGTGGCGTCTTCTGCATCGAGGGCCAGTGGCACCGCGACCTCAACGAGCGCGGTTCCGTCCTGCCCACGCTGGAACTGCTCGAACGGCTCGGGAAGATCCGCTTCATCCACAAGGACGCGGCCACCCGCGACGAGCTCTTCTACTTCGTCGACCGCTGGCTGCTCAAGCAGTACGCCGACCACCGGGTCGGCTTCTTCGCGATGCACGGCGAGCCGAGCCGGCTCTGCCTGACCGACTGGGAATCGGTGGCGCTCGCGGACGTCGCCGAGCTGATGGCGGGTCGCTGCGACGGCCGACGGCTCTATTTCGGCAGCTGTTCGGTGCTGCGCGCCTCCGACGCGGTGCTGCGGGGCTTCCTCGACGCCACCGGAGCGGCGCTGATCTGCGGATACACCCGCGAGGTGGACTGGGTCGAGTCGGCCGCCTTCGAGACCGTCCTGCTCGACGTGCTGGCCAACGGCCAGCGCCACAACGCCGCCGAGCTGCGGATGGGCTCCGCGCACTGGGCGCCGCTCGCCTCGTACCTCGGGTTCCGGGTGATCTACGCCAACGGCCGCGCCTGGCGGCCCTCGGTCCGCCCCCGGGTGCCGGCCCAGCCCGCCGCCGGCCGCGCCGCCCCGCGACCCCGGTGAGGCCGCCGGTGCCGACGCGCGCTGGTGCGGGGCGCCGCGCCGGTTCGGTCGCGGTACGACGGGCGTCCTGGTAGGAACGACGGATGGCACGCAGCATCGCTACGAGCACCCGGGTCGACCGGGCCGAGCTGACCGGGTTCCTCCGGCCCCGGCACCGGGTGGTGCTGATGACCAACCGCGCCGACGGTCGGCCGCAGTCGTCCCCGGTCACCGCCGGGGTGGACGGCGAGGGACGGCTGGCGATCTCCACCTATCCCGAGCGGGCCAAGGTCGCCAACATCCGCCGCGACCCACGGGTGTCCGCGTGCGTGCTCTCCGACGACTGGAACGGCCCGTGGGTGCATCTCGACGGCACCGCCGAAGTGCTGGACCTGCCGGAGGCGCTGGAGCCGCTCGTGGAGTACTTCCGCCGCATCTCCGGCGAGCACCCGGACTGGGACGAGTACCGGGCGGCGATGGTCCGGCAGGGCAAGTCCCTGATCCGGGTCACCATCGAGGCCTGGGGCCCGATCGCCACCGGCGGCTTCCCCGCCCGCCTCGCCGACTGACACGCCCGGTCGCACCCGCGGGGCAGCCCGACAGCGCCCACGCAACCTCCGCAGCTGACAGTCCACGCCACCACCGTGGCTGACCGGGCCCGCCCTCAGTACGCGGCGGTGAAGCGGGCGTTCTCGTGGCGCGGCTGCTCGATCTCGTCCACGATCGCCACCGCCAGGTCCTCGTAGCTGAGCACCGAGCGGCCCTCGTGGTCGGTCACCGGCTGGTCGCCGCCGGTGCGGTAGTGCCCGGTGCGCTCGCCGGGGTGGAACTCCAGCGGCGGCGGGGAGACGTAGGTCCAGGTCACCCCGTCCGCCGAGGAGCGGTAGAAGTCCAGGGCGTCGGCCTGCCCCAGGGCCGCGTCGCGGTACTCCTGGGGGAAGTCCGGTTCGTCTAGGTAGCGGGTGCCCTTCCGGGTGAGCAGGGTCGAACCGCCGCCCACGTGGATGATCCGGGGCGCGGCCGGCATGCCGCGCAGCGCGCCGACCAGGTTCCGCGCCGCGTCGAGCCAGAGGTCGCGTTCGCCGCCGCCGATCGCCACCACCATGACGTCCGTGTCGGGCGCCAGCTCCCGTACGCTCCGCTCGCTGGTGGCGTCCCCGGTGACCACCGTGACCGCCGGCGGCAGGTACGAGGTGGCCTCCGGCCGGCGTACCGCCGCAGTGACCCGGTGCCCCCGGCCGACCGCCTCGGCGGTGATCCGCGACCCCGCGGTGCCACCCGCGCCGAACACGACGATGTTGCTCATACCGCCTCCCGCCCGGCCCGTCCGGCCCGGCGGACGTAGCCCGTCTCCAGGCTATTGACCGGCGCTGCCGCGCGCTGGCGGACCGAGGATCCCGGCCGACCCGGTCGGATCGGCTGCGCCGGTCGCCCCTCGGCGGCGCGGCCCGGAGTCGGCTCAGTCGACCAGGGCGGAGTAGACGAGCTGCCGCAGCTGCGGCCGGATCGGATAGGTGCTCGACGGCATGAGCTGGGTGAAGAACAGGGCCGTGACCTCCTCGGCCGGGTCGACCCAGAACGCCGTGCTCGCCATGCCGCCCCAGTAGTACTCGCCGGCGCTGCTCGGCACCCGGCTCGGCACGGGGTCCTCGACCACGGCGAAGCCGAGCCCGAAGCCGATCCCGTCGAGGGTGGTCTCGGCGAAGCCACCCGTGGAGAGCGCGCCCAGGTCCCGGCCGCCGGGCAGGTGGTTGCGGGTCATGAAGCGCACCGTGCGCGGCCCCAGCACGCGCGCCCCGTCCAGCTCGCCGCCGCGCAGCAGCATCTGGGTGAACCGGTGGTAGTCGGCGGCGCTGGAGATCAGGCCGCCGCCGCCGGAGTGCAGCAGCGGCTTCTCGTACGCCAGGGTGCCCAGCTTGTCGTAGCGGAACGCGCGGCCGGTGCGCGGCTCGGGCGCGTAGAGGGCGGCGAGCCGATCGGCGGTGTCGCCCTCGGCCCACCAGTGCGTGTCGGTCATGCCCAGCGGGCGGAAGATCCGGTCGGCGAAGAAGGCGTCCAGGCTCTGCCCGGAGACCACCTCGACCAGCCGGCCGAGCACGTCGGTGGCGACCGAGTAGCCCCACGCGGTGCCGGGCTGGAACAGCAGGGGCAGCTCGCCGAACGCCTGGCAGGCCGTCGCCAGGTCGACGTCCGCCGGCGGGTACAGGTCGTAGCCGGCGGCCCGGTAGATGCCGTCGACCACCGAGGTCTGCATGAAGCCGTACGTCAGGCCGGCGGTGTGGGTGAGCAGGTGCCAGATCCGGATCGGTTCGACCGCCGGCACCGTGAACGGCTTGAGGGCCGAGCCCTTGGAGTAGACCCGCAGGTCGGCGAACTCGGGCAGCCACCGGCTGATCTCGTCGGTCAGCTCGAAGCGGCCCTCCTCCCACAGGATCATCGCGGCGACGGAGGTGACGGGCTTGGTCATCGAGTAGATGCGCCAGAGCGTGTCCGCCTCGACGGGCCTGCCCGCCTCCGCGTCGCGCAGCCCGTACGCCGACGAGTGGGCGATCTCGCCGCGGCGGGTGACCAGCACCTGCCAGCCGGCGAGGCGGCCCTCGTCGACGTACCTGCCGAAGTGCTCGTCGATGCGCGCCAACCGCGCCGGGTCGAAGCCGATCTGGTCCGGGTCGATGCTGCGTGCCACACTCACCTCGCCGAAACTACTAGCCGGTACGCCCCGGTGGAAGGGCCGCGACGGTCGTCCCACCCTCTCGGTAGCCTGGTCCGATGCCCGAGCTGACCGAGGACGCGACCTTCCGCGACGAGGACTGGTACGGCGAGGAACTGGTGGACCGGCACTTCGTCCGCTGCGAGTTCTTCCACGTCGACCTGACCGAGGCGGTGAGCCGGGGCGCGGTCTTCGACGGCTGCACGTTCGGCAACGTGCGGTTCAACGCCTCCCGGCACACCGACTCGGCCTTCACCCGCTGCACCTTCCAGCGGTGCAACTTCTTCGAGGCGGAGTTCACCGGCTGCAAGCTCGTGGGCAGCACCTTCGCCCAGTGCGACCTGCGGCCGCTGACGGTCGCCGGCGGCGACTGGTCGTTCGTCGCGCTGCCCGGCGCCGACCTGCGCGGGGTCCGCATCACCGACGCCCGGATGCGCGAGGTGGATCTCACCGGGGCCAACCTGACCGGGGCCACCATCACCGGCGTCGACCTCTCCGCCGCGCAGCTGCACGGCTCCCGGCTGTCCGGGGCCGACCTGCGCGGCAGCGACCTGACCGCGCTTGACCCGACGGTGGTGGAGCGGGCCGGGGCGATCGTCGACCCCGCGCAGACCGTGGTGATCGCGCAGGCGCTCGGCTTCGAGATCCGCTGAGTAAAGCCGACGCGGGTTGTCCGGATTGCCTGCCAGGCTGGGCCCCATGGCATGGTGGTCAGATCTCGTCCGGGACGAGCCCGAGTTCGCCGAGCGCGTGCGGGCGCTCTTCGCGGTACGCAAACACGGCACGATGGCGACGCTGCGCCGGGACGGCTCTCCCCGGATCAGCGGCACCGAGTTCGACTTCGGCGCCGAGCACCTGCGGCTGGGCAGCATGGCCGGCGCGGTCAAGGCGCTCGACCTGCGCCGTGACCCCCGGGTGGCGCTGCACTGCCCGACCGAGGACCCGCCGGCCGACGATCCAGGGTCCTGGGGCGGCGACGCGAAGATCGCCGGGCTGGCGCACGAGGAGCCGCCGGGCGAGGACGGCTCGCACCGGTTCCGCGTCGAGTTGACCGAGGTGGTGCTGACCCGGGTGGGCGATCCGCCGGACCACCTGGTGATCGAGAGCTGGCATCCCGGTCGGGGTCTGCGCCGCCGACGACGGGACTGAGCCGGGGCGCCGCAGGACCCGCGACCACCGCCCTGATCGATGTCCGGGCGGCCCCGTTCGCCCGGCGACCGGCCGTGGCCCGGAGTAGCGTGGTCGCGACGACCGGGTGCGCGAGGGCGAACGGGAGGGCTCATGAGCGAGCAGGTGCTGGACAGCCCGCAGGGCTGGGTGGCCGACCACATCCGACGGTACGTCGAGACCGACGGCGCCGAGGGGCACGAGTGGCGGCCCGGGGTCTTCACCCTGCTGCTGACCACCCGGGGCAGGCGCAGCGGGCAGCTGCGGCGCACCGCGCTCATCTACGGCCGCGACGGCGACGCCTACCTGGTCGTCGCATCGCAGGGCGGCGACCCGAAGCACCCGGCCTGGTACCTCAACCTGCTCGACGAGCCGCTCGTCGAGGTGCAGGTGGGCGCCGAGCGGTTCACCGCGCGGGCGCGTACGGCGACGGCGGAGGAGAAGCCGCGGATGTGGTCCACGATGGCCGCCATCTGGCCCGCGTACGACGACTACCAGACCAGGACCGACCGGGACATCCCCGTCGTCGTGCTCGACCGCGTCCGACCCGGGGCCTGACCGGCGGATCACCCACGACCGATCGACGGCGACGGCTGCCGGTGTGAGACTCGGTGCACCGTCCGGCAATCCCGCCGGGCGGACCACCCCCACCGGGAGGACACATGCCCGCGTTCGCGATCGCCCACCTGCACGACGCCCCGGTCAACGAGGACATCCTCACCTACATCGAACGGGTCCAGTCCACACTGGAGCCGTTCGGTGGCCGGTTCCGGGTGCACGGCGCCGAGGTGGAGGTCAAGGAGGGCGACTGGCCGGGCGTCGTGGTCGTCGTCGAGTTCCCCGACGTGGAGCGGGCCCGGGCCTGGTACGACTCCCCGGCGTACCAGGAGATCCTCCCGCTGCGCACCCGGCACATGCCGGGCTCCGCCGTGATCGTGGAGGGGGTCGCCCCCGACTACGACGCCCGCCGGACGGCCGCGCGCCTGCGGGAGCGGGCCGCCCGCTGACCGACATGGCCGTCACGTCGGCCCGACCGCCGGGACAGTTTGTCCGTCACGCCGCGTCCGGCCTGTCGTAACTTTCTGCTGTCCACGTCCGACGATCCTCTGTGGAGGCTTGGCCGATGAGCAGCACCACCACCCGCACCGTCCGTCCGAGGGCCCCCCGGGGCGCCGGGGAGCCGTCCGGGGAGGTGCTCCGGGAGATCCCGCTGCCGCCGTACGTGACCGTCGAGGACGCCCAGTTCGCCGTGCGGGCGATCGTGGTGCACGCGCCGAGGCTCTGGTCCGGCGGGACGGTCTGCCGCAACGACGCCAGCCCGCACCCGTGCCGGCTGCACCGCTGGGGGACCCGCGTGCTGGCGCAGCGCGGCCTGCGTCCCGCCGAGATCGCCGCGCTGATCGAGCGCGGCGACCCGGCGGCCGAGCTTCCGCACCGTCCCGGCGCGTGAACGCCGGCGGGGCCCTCGCACCGGGCCCCGCCGGCCCGTCAGCAGGCGTTCGGCTTCACCCAGGCGCACTCCAGGCCCTCGGGAACCCGGGGGGCGTCGGGGGCCGCCGGGGGCGCGACCCGCGCGCCGGTCACGCCCTTTTCGGTGTACGAGGCCAGGGCGATCGCGATCTGGTCCTCCAGTGTCTTCACCGAGGAGGCCAGGTAGTTGTTGAGCAGGATCGAGAACGCCAGCACCCGCCCGTCGGCGTCGGTGACGTAGCCGGAGAGGCCGGAGACGCCGGTCAGGCTGCCGGTCTTGGCGTGCACGTTGCCCGCCGCCGGGGTGCCCCGCATCCGGCTGCGCAGCGTCCCGCCGACGAACCGGTCCGCCTCGCCAGCGACCGGCAGGGCCGCGTACCAGGTGTCGAACCAGGGCTCGGCGCGGACGGCGGTGAGCAGGTCCACGAACTCGTCGGCCGGGACGAGGTTGCGCCGGGAGAGCCCGGAGCCGTCCCGCTGGCGCTGCGTCCCGGTGTCCATCCCGGCGTCGGCGACGTACTCGCTGATCGCGGCCAGCCCGGCCGACCAGGTGCCGGAGCCGGAGAGCACCCGGCCGATCTCCTTGGTCAGCACCTCGGCGTGCCCGTTGTTGGACAGCTTGAGGAACGGCACCATCAGCTCGGCCAGGGGCATCGAGCGGTGCCGTCCCACCTCGGTCGCGCCCTCCGGGGTGGCCTGGCCGAGCACCGTCCGACCGAGCACCCGCACGCCGTGCCGGCGCAGCGCCGACCGGAAGACGTCGGCGGCGTAGCCGGTGGGCTCCCAGACGCTGACCCAGTCGCTCGCCGGCGCGGCGCCGAGCGCGATCTGCCCGGTGACGACGACCGTGTTGCTCCCGTGCGCGCGCTCGAAGGAGACCGACGTCGCCCCGCCGGCGACCGTCTCGGCCCGGTTGTCGATCTTCAGGTACCGGGTGGCCGGGGTGGTGGTGACGACCGGACGCGCGCCGGCGGTCGCGCCGGGGGCGGCGTGGACGATGACGGTGCCCGCGTCGTAGTCGGTGTCCGGCGCCACGGTCAGGGCGGAAACCTGCGCGGCGTAGTAGTACGGCTCGTCGTCCCAGGTCCAGTCCGGGCCGAGGCGGGTGCTGTCGTAGCGGGTGTCGTCGGCCACCAGGTTGCCGGTGACCACCCGGACGCCCGCGGCGGCGACCTGCGCGGCCAGCGCGTCGTAGTCGGCGGCCAGCATGGTCGGGTCACCCCCGCCGCGCAGGTAGAGGTTGCCGGAGACCAGGCCCGCGCGGCGGGCGCCGCTGGTCCGCACCTCGGTGCTGAAGCGGTGGCCCGGCCCGAGCAGTTCCAGCGCCGCTGCCGAGGTCAGCAGCTTGGTGTTGGAGGCGGGAACCAGGCGGCGGTCGCCGTTGCGGTGGTAGACCGTCTCCCCGGTGGCCGCGTCCTTGACCACCACCGAGGCCTGCGCCCCGGCCAGCCGGCTGTCGGCGAGGATCGCGTCGATGGTGGCGTGCAGGCGGGTCGCCGCGGGGGTCGGGGACTCCGCGGTGGCGGTGGGCGCGCCCGCCGTGGCCGCGGCGGCGACCAGCGCCAGCAGCGCGAGCGTCCGGGGGAAGAGACGACGATGCATGGGGTGATGCTGCCATGCAGGTATCTGCCGGAAAAGACCGTCGATGGAAAAGAAATTTCCGCCGGTCCGGTCAGCCGTCGAGCGGGGCGGCGGTGACCGGTCCCGCCGACGCCTCCGGGGTGAGCACGGCGACCGCCCGGTCGACCAGGCCGTCCTCCACCAGCACCAGCCGGCGGCACTCGGGGTCGCCGGTCCGGTCGGGGAGCCGACCGGCCAGCCCGCGTACCTTCTCGGCGGAGGCGTCGTCCAGCTCGAACCCGCCGGCCCGCCACCGCCCCTCGACGGCGAAGAACGGCTCGCCGTCCCGGTCGAGGTCGCCGTTGAGCACCACCGTCCGGTCCCCGCCGCCGAGGTCGCTCGACGCCTCGTTGAGCCCCCACGCCTGGTAGGAGGCGGTGCCCTCGGTCGGCGCGTCGGCCACCCCGACGCCCGTGCAGCCGCTCGCCAGCACGCCCACCGCGGCGAGCACCGCCAGCGCCCGCCACCCACGCCGTGCACCCATGAGGCCTCCCGCCGCGCCCGGTCCGTACGCCGATTCTGACTCCGGCCGGCGCGGCGCGGTTCCCGGCGGCGGGCTGTGATCGGCGAGACGCCCGCGGCGGGCAGCCGGGCGGGCCCGCCGGTGTTGTACCCGGCATGGACGAGCGCTCCGTCGACGTGCTGGTGATCGGGGCCGGGCAGGCCGGCCTCTCCGCCGGCCACCACCTGGGCCGCGCCGGGTTCGCCCCGGGGGACGGCTTCGTGATCCTCGACGGGGGCGACGGGCCGGGCGGGGCGTGGCGGCACCGCTGGCCCACGCTGCGACTCGACCGGGTGCACGGCTTCCACGACCTGCCCGGCCTGCCCTTCCCGGCGGCCGGGCCCGACCGGCCGGCGGCCGAGGTGGTCAGCGCCTACTTCGCCGCGTACGAGCGCGAGTTCGACCTGCCGGTGCGGCGTCCCGTGCGGGTCCGGGAGGTCCGCGACCGGCCCGACGGCCGGCTGGCCGTGCACACCGACCACGGTTCCTGGACGACGCGCGCCCTGGTCAACGCCACCGGCACCTGGACCCGGCCGTTCTGGCCGCACTACCCCGGCCGGTCGGTCTTCCGGGGCCGGCAGTTGCACACGGCCGACTACCGGGGACCGGCGGAGTTCGCCGGCCGGCGGGTCGTGGTGGTGGGTGGCGGGACGTCGGCCGTCCAGCTGCTCGCCGAGGTCTCCACCGTCGCGGCCGGCACCACCTGGGTGACCCGGCGCCCGCCCGACTTCCGCGACGAGGAGTTCACCCCCGAGCGGGGGCGGGCGGCGGTTGCCCTGGTCGACGCGGCGGTCCGCGCGGGCCGGCCCCCGGACAGCGTGGTCGGGGTGACCGGGCTGCCGCTCACGCCGGAGCTGCGCCGGCTGCGCGAGCGCGGCGTGCTGGACCGGTTACCCGTCTTCGACCGGATCACGCCCGACGGGGTGGCCTGGGACGACGGGCGGTTCGTGCCCGCGGACGTGATCCTGTGGTGCACCGGCTTCCGGGCGGCGCTGGACCATCTCGCGCCGCTGCGGCTGCGCGCGCCGGGCGGCGGTATCACGATGGACGGCACCCGGGTGGTCGCCGACGAGCGGATTCACCTGATCGGGTACGGCCCGTCGGCGAGCACGATCGGCGCCAACCGGGCGGGCCGCGCGGCGGTACGCGACATCCGCGCCCGGCTCGCCCCGGCCGGCGCGGCGCACTGGCGCCGATCTATTTGACGGATCCCCCGGCAGGGGGCAACGTAGGCCGTGGAGGGGCCCTGAGCTGCCCCGAAGCGCGACGGCGATGTGCGTGTCGCCCTTCCATCGCCTCCCACGTGCGCTCGCCCGCGGGCCGAGTCCCGGTCCCGCACCGCGAATCCGAGAATCCACGAGGAGTTCCGCCATGCTCACCATGACCGACAACGCCGTGCTGGTCATCCGAGACCTCGCCAACCAGCAGGACGTCGCCGAGGACGGCGGAGTGCGGATCGCCGCCGACACCGACGCGGGTTCGCTCACCGTCGAGCTGGTCGCCGAACCGGTCGAGGGCGACCACGTGGTCGACAACCAGGGCGCCCGCATCTTCCTGGACTCCGACGCCGCCGAGCTGCTCGGTGACGCGTCGGTGGACGCGAGCGTCGACGACGAGGGCATCGTGCAGTTCGGGTTCACCGAGAAGCAGTGACGGCGGGGCGTTGCCACCGCGCCGGAGCCGGTAGGGGAGGCGCTCAGCCGGCCCGGCGGGTCTCCCCGTTGCGGTGCGGCCGGGCGGGACGGCCCCGCTCCGGCGGCGCCTGACCGGATCGCCACGGCCCCGGTCGGGGCTCCCGCTCCGGGTGCGGCAGCGCGGCCAGCACGTGCGCCAGGTGGTGCGAGGTGCTCCACGCCGCCCAGTTGCTGGCGGACCCGGCGCCGGCGCCCCTGCGGGCACGCCGCAGGATCTCGTGGTCGCCCCAGGAGAAGGCCGCACCCGTGGCCGGCCAGTGCGGGGCCGAGACGACGGTGCGGCACAGGTCCGCGAACCGGTCGTCGCCGCGTCCGCCCCGCCGCGACCAGCGGTACACCCACCAGGCGCCGTCGGTGGTGTAGCGGACGGTGGGCAGCCGGTCTCCCGACTGGTCGGCGCCGGGCACCGCGGAGCCGACGCCGTAGTCGCCGTACCCGACGCCGAGGTCGGCCAGCCGCTGCCAGAGCTGCCAGTCCCAGCGGTCGAGGCGTACCGGTTCGTCGGTGGGCAGGGCCGAGATCGCGGGGGGCATCCCGCCCGCCGCCACGCTCACCGAGCACCAGGCGTGCCGGCGGGCCCACTCCAGCAGCCGGCGGACCCGGGGCTCGGCCACCCGCACGTCGGCCCGGCAGCACACGTCGCCCGCGTCGAGGAGCAGGTCGCACTGCTCGGGCACCAGGCGGGTGAGCCGCCAGACCCGCTCCGCCGCCGCCGTGGCCGCGTCCGGGCCGGCCCGGTCGTGGCCGACCCGCAGCCGGACGACCGCCCGCTGGGCGTGGGCCCGGGCTGCGGCGCCGTGCGCCACCAGGCGCCGGTCACTGTCCGCGAGCCCGATCACCGGCACCAGCGGTACGCCCCAGCGGACCAGCTCGGTCTCCGGGGCGTCGGGCAGCCCGGTGACGTCGACGGCCGTGAGCAGCCCGTCGGGCAGCCGGCGGAGCACGTCCAGGGTGAACTGGTCCAGGACGGACACCTGGAGGACCGGGGCGAGCAGGGGCGCGACGACGTCGTCGAGATGACCGAGCGCCTCCAGCTCGCCCCGCCGATTGGCGAGGATGGGGCGGTAGACCGGTTCCGCCGCCCGGCCCCGGTGGGCGGGCACCATACCCCAATGTAGCCAGACATCGGTGTCCGTCACAGGGTCGATCGGCCCGCATCGCCGCGGGCCCGCGCCGGGCGGGCCGCGTGGGCTGCGCGGACCGGGCCGGACCTGGCCGGCCCGCCGACCGCAACGGCGACGCCGCCGCCCGCAACGGCGACGCCGCCGCCCCGCGCAGGCGGGACGGCGGCGTCGGTACCGGCAACGGATCAGTCGTCGTCGCCGTCGTCCGAGTCGTCGTCCGAGTCGTCGTCCTGGTCGTCGTCATCGTCGTCGTCGACCGGCTCCTGCTCGGCCTTGACCACCGTGCCGTCGCCCCGGTCGACGTCGATCTCGTGCTCGGTCTGCCCGGCCACGATCTCGACGCTCCACACGGCCCGGCCGTCCTCCTCCTCGCGCTCGACCTCGACGATCTTGCCGCCGCCCGCCCGGGCCAGCGCGATCTCGCCGGCCCGCTGCTCGCTCACCGCGTCGTCGCCGGTGGCCGGAGCGCCGCTGCCCGACGGGGTGCCGGGCGCCGCCGGGGTGCCGCCGGTGGTCGGCGCGCCGCCCGTCGCCGGGGCGCTGCTCCCGGTGCCGCTCGGGGTGCCCGGCGTGGCCGGGCCGGTCGGGGCGGTGGTGGCGGCGGCCAGGGTGGTCGCCCGGGCCGCGCCGTCGTCGGCCGCCGCGACGCCGAAGGTCGCGCCGGTCACGGCGAGCACCGCCGCGCCTCCGAGCGACGCCAGCATCAGGGACTTGCGCTTCATCTCGTTTCACCCTTCCTCGGTTGCTGGTTCCCAGGATCGCGCCGGCCCCGATAGCGCCACGCTGCCCGAACGCTAAGGCCGGGTTAAGCCTGTCCGGGCGCGGCGGCCGGGGTGCGCCTGCCCGGCCTCGACGGCCGGGCCGCGCGGGACATGGTCGACGGCCCGGCCGCGACCGGTGCGGGAAGGAGGGCGGGTCAGGGCCGGGGCGGGCCGAGTTCGAGGCGCACCTGCGCGCCCCCGGAGGGCGCGGTGTGCAGGGTGAGCCGGCCGCCGCTGGCCTGGGCGGCGCGGCGGGCGATGTCCAGGCCCAGGCCGGTCGAGCCGGCGGTGCTCGCGCCCCGGTCGATCGTGCCGGGCGGCATGCCCGGCCCCTCGTCCGCCACGGTCAGCACCGCCCGGCCCGCCTCCGTGGCCAGCCGGACGGCGAACGCCGTGCCGTCCGGGGTGTGCGCGAAGACGTTGCCGAGCAGGGCGTCCACCGCCGCCGCCAGCTCGTCGGCGGGCACGCCCACCGGCAGCGGTCCCGGGGCCAGGTCGAGCGTCACGGCCCGCCCGGTGTCCTCGGCCAGCACCGACCAGAACGCCACCCGCTCGGCCACCACCGCCGCCGCGTCGGCGCTGGCGGCCCCGGCCGTCGGCACCCGCCAACGCGCCTGTCGGATCAGGCCGGTGACCGCCCGCTCCAGCCCGTCCACGGCCGCGGTCACCCGGGCCGCGTCCTCCGGGTCGCGCAGCGACTCGGCCTCCAGGCGGAGCGCCGTCAGCGGGGTACGCAGGCGGTGCGAGAGGTCGGCGACCTCCTCCCGCTCCTGCACCAGCAGCACCTGGATCCGGCCGGCGAGGTGGTTGAGGGCGCCGGCCACCTCGCGCAGCTCGGGCGGCCCGGCGGGCGTGACGCGCGCGTCCAGCTCCGCGTTCGCCAGCCGGTGCGACACCGCGGACAGCTCACCGATGGGCCGGACCAGGGTGCGGGCCAGCCGGTCGGCGACGGCCAGCCCGATCAGCACCAGCAGCACGCCGAGCAGGGCCAGGGCCAGCCAGGACCGGGTCACCCCGGCGGTCAGCTCGGCGGGCGGGACCACCGTCCGGATCACGCCGGTGCCGTCCGGGCGGCCCTGCACGGCGATCACCACCTCCCGCCCCCGCCCGGACTCGGCGGTGAGGCTCTGCCCCCGGGCCGCCAGCGCCACTGCGGGCGTACGGGGGGCCGGGGCGCCGAGCACCGTGCCGTCGGGCAGGAACACCGTGACCGACCGCTCGGACTCGGTGGCCAGCTGCTCGACGGTCAGCCGGATCGTCGTCGTGTCGGCGGTGCCGACGACGGTGACGAGGCTCTGCGCGTCGGCCGTGGCCCGCACGGTGGCCCGGTCCGCCGCGACGGTACGCACCAGCAGCGCCAGCGGCACCAGAAAGGCGACCAGGGTGAGCACGCTGACCGCGGCGACCAGCAGGGCCAGCCGGGCCCTCATCCGGGGCTCCCCGGTGCCTCCAGCCGGACCCCGACTCCCCGCACGGTGTGCAGGTAGCGGGGCGCCTGCGCGCTCTCCCCGAGCTTGCGCCGCAGCCAGGACAGGTGCACGTCCACGGTCTTGTCGGCGCCGCCGTACGGGACCCGCCACACCTCGGCGAGCAGCTCCCGCTTGGTGACCACCTGGCCGGGCCGGCCCGCGAGGTGGTGCAGCAGGTCGAACTCGCGCGGGGTCAGCTCGACGGGCGTGCCGTCCAGGGTGACCTGCCGCGACCGCGGGTCGACCCGCAGTCCGCCCACGACCAGCGTCGTGTCCTCCTCCGGGCCGGACCCCGTCCCGCGCCGGAGCACCGCCCGGATCCGCGCGTCGAGCTGCGCGGCCGTGAACGGCTTCACCACGTAGTCGTCCGCCCCGGCGTCGAGCACCCGGACGATCTCGGTCTCGTCGTCGCGGGCGGTGGCGACGATGACCGGCACGGCGCTGACCGCGCGGAGCATCCGCAGCAGCTCCCGGCCGTCCAGATCGGGCAGTCCCAGGTCCAGCACCACCAGGTCGGGCCGGTCGTCCAGCGCGTCGCGCAGGCCGGTCATCGCCGTCGAGGCGGCGGCCACCGCGTGCCCCCGGTCGCGCAGGGCCCGCAGCAGCGGCGTACGGATCGTCAGGTCGTCCTCGATGAGCAGCAGGCGGGCCACAGGTGGCAGGCTAGCCGCCACGGCCCGCGCCGGCCCGGACCTTAACCCTCCCTTAGCCTCGTGCTGAGCTCGCCCGAACCCCGGATCGGGGAGACTCGGGGGATGCGCCGCCGTTCGTTCCTCGCCGTCGCCGGGTGGCTGGCCACCGCCGCCGTCGCCACCCTGATCGGGGTGGCCGCGATCGAGTGGGTGGGGGAGAGCATCGCCGGCACCCCGGGCGGGGTGCTCAGCCAGGAGGAGATCGAGCGTGCCCTGGCCTCCCCGGGGCCCACCGCCCCCGGGGCCGGGCCGTCGCCGACGGCGACCGGGACGGGCGGGCCGGCGTCGCCGGGAGCGACCGGCGCGGCCCCGGCGGGAGCACGTCGGGCCTTCGCCACGACGGGTGGCAGCGCGGTGGCCGAGTGCGGGCCGGACGGGGTGCGGCTGGTCTCCTGGACGCCCGCGCCGGGCTACCGGGTCGCCGAGGCGGAGCGGGGGCCGGACGACGACGTGGAGGTCGCCTTCGCCGGCCCGTCCGGCGAGTTCGAGCTGAGGCTGCGCTGCGTGGGTCTGGAGCCGGTGGCGGCCGAGGACGACGACTGAGCGGTCCACCGCAGGCCGGCGGGCGTGCGGGCGGCGGCCTTCCCGCCGGCCGCGCCCGTCCGACGGGCCGGGACCAGCCACCCAACGCCCCGGCGGTGACCACCAGTCCGCAGAGGGCCAGGGCCGGACACGAGCGCGCGGCGCCGTCCGGATCTGGGATCGGAACGTCGCCGCGCTCTGGCCGTCTCCCACCACCGCAGCCGTACGGCGGTACGCCGGCGGGGACCTGGCTCGACCGGCCACCGTTGCGCCGGCTGTTCACTCGATCCCCGTCCACGGAGGATCGAAACCTCGGGGAAGTGGCGAATTCCACCATCTGCGAGTCTCGGCGTGGTGTCGGGCCGCAGCGGGTATGTGCGTCGGCATGGAACATTTCACGATCGCGACCGTCGCCGAGAAGAGCCCGGACTTCCGGCGGGTGCTGTGGACCGGTGAGCACACCCAGCTGGTGATCATGACGATTCCTCCGGGCGGCGAGATCGGCGAGGAGGTCCACGAGGGCATCGACCAGATCCTGACCTTCGTCAGCGGTACGGGCGAGGCCCGGGTGGCGGGGGAGAAGCGCGAGGTCGTGCAGGGCGACCTGGTGGTGGTGCCGGCCGGCACGAAGCACAACTTCGTCAACACCGGCCCCAACCCGCTGGTGCTCTACACCGTCTACGGCCCGCCCGAGCACGCCGACCAGGCGGTGCACCGGACCAAGGAGGAGGCCGACGCCGCGGAGGCCGCCGGCGAGGACGAGCCGCCCACCTCCTGACCGTCCGCGCCGCCTGAGGCGGCCGGAACCGGGTACCCGCAGCGGGTGGACCAGTTGGCGATCTCCGACTACGGGTTCCTCTCCGACTGCCGTTCGGGCGCCCTGGTCGGCCGGGACGGCTCGGTCGACTGGTGGTGCCCGGACCGGTTCGACTCCGCGTCGGTGTTCGGCCGCCTCCTCGACCCGGAGGCCGGCCACTGGCGGCTGGCGCCCGTGGCCGCCGGGCTGCCCGGGCACCGGGTGGAGCGGGCGTACCTGGCCGACACGCTGGTGCTGCGCACGGTGCACCACACGCCGGAGGGGAGCGTCGCGGTCACCGACGCGCTCGCCGCCGAGTTCGGCGCCCGGGGCCACCAGCTGGGGATGAACTCGCCGGCGGTGCTGCTGCGGGTCGTGGAGGGACTGAGCGGGCGGGTGCGGATGTCGCTCGACTTCCGCCCCCGCCCGGAGTACGGCCTGCTCACCCCGTACCTGCACGAGCAGCCTGACGGCGGGGTGCTGGCCGCGGCCGGGCCGGTGGTGCTGACCCTGCACGCCGGCGGGCTCGCGCCGCAGGTCGACCGGGACCGGGTCCGGCAGGAGTTCGAGGTCTGCGCCGGCGAGGTGGTCGGCTTCGACGCGGCGTACGGGCAGGCGTACGGGACGGCGCCGGTCCGGCTGGAGCCGGTCGCCGCGCTCGCCGAGACGGTGCAGGCCTGGCAGGCATACCGGGAGTCGCACCACTACGACGGCCGCTACCCGGCGCAGGTGCGGCACAGCGCGACCGTGCTCACCGGCCTCACGTACGCCCGCAGCGGCGCGGTGGCCGCGGCCCTGACCACGTCGCTGCCGGAGCGGATCGGCGGCGACCACAACTACGACTACCGCTACTCGTGGCTGCGCGACTTCGCGATGACCCTGCGCGCCCTCTGGGTGGCCGCCTGCCCGTCCGAGGCGTCCCGGCTCTTCGCCTGGGCGGCCCGCTCGATCGGCCGGGTCGGCCCCGAGCCCGTGCCGGTGCTCTTCGGCCTGGAGGGGGAGCGGGACGTCTCCGAGTACGAGTGCGCCCACCTGCGCGGCTACGGCGGCAGCCTGCCGGTGCGGGTCGGCAACGACGCCTGGCGGCAGCGCCAGCTCGACGTGCCGGGCGAGGTGGTCTCGGCGGTCTGGCAGCTGCGCGACCACCTGGGGGAGACGTTCGACCCGGAACTGCGCGAGATGGTGCTCGGCCTGGCCGAGCAGGTGGCCGCCACCTGGCACCTGCCCGACCGGGGCATCTGGGAGACCCGGGACGCGGACCGGCACTACCTGACGTCGAAGGTGCTCTGCTGGGTGGCGCTGGACCGGGCGGTGACGCTCGCGCCCCGGCTCGGCGACCGGGCCGACCCCGGGCGCTGGGCGGCGATCCGCGACGAGATCCGGGCCGCCGTGCTGCGCGAGGGCTGGCACGAGCGGACCGGCGCGTTCGGGGGCGCGTTCGGCTCGCCGGACCTGGACGCGTCCGTGCTGCTGCTGCCGCTGGTGGGGTTCCTGCCGGCGACCGACCCGCGGATGCGCGCCACCATCGAGGCGGTCGAGCGCGAGCTGGGCGCCGGGGAGGGTCTCGTCCGTCGCTGGGGCACCGATCCGGCGGGCTTCCTGCCCTGCTCGTTCTGGCTGGTGGAGTGCCTGGTGATGGCCGGCGAGCGGGGCCGGGCCGAGGCGCTCTTCGAGCGGTTGCTCGGGCACGCCAACGACGTCGGCCTGTTCAGCGAGCAGATCGACCCGCGCTCCGGCGCGCAGCTCGGCAACACCCCGCAGGCGCTGTCGCACATCGGCCTGGTCAGCGCCGCCTGGCGGCTGACCGACCCCGCCACGGACTGACGGTGGGCGCGCGGGGGCCGGCAGGTCAGGCCGGCAGCACCGGCACGCCGGTGACGTCCACGGTCTCCGGGTACTTCACGCCGGCCCCGGTGTTGAGCACCACCACGCGCTCGCCGGCCCGGATCCAACCGCCGGCGCGCAGGTGCCGGGCGGCGGTCAGGCAGGCGGCCCCCTCCGGGCAGAGCAGCAGCCCCTCGCGGGCGGCGAAGTCCCGCAGGTCGGCCAGGATCTCGGCGTCGTCCACGGCGATCGCGGTGCCGGCGCTGGCGCGCAGCGCGTCGAGGATTAGCTCGTCGCCGAGCGGGGCCGGCACGGTGATGCCGAACGCCACGGTGTGCGCGTCGGCCCAGGGCCGCGCCCGCTGCTCACCGGCGGCGAAGGCCCGGACGATCGGCGCGCAGCCCGTCGACTGCACCGCGACCAGGCGCGGCAGCTTGTCCTCGATCCAGCCCAGCTCGCGCAGCTCGTGCAGCGCCTTCTGGATGCCGATCAGGCCGACCCCGCCGCCGGTGGGATAGATGATCACGTCGGGCACCTGCCAGCCGAGCTGCTCGACGATCTCGTACCCCATCGTCTTCTTGCCCTCGAGCCGGTACGGCTCCCGCAGCGTGCCGGCGTCGAAGATCGCGCCCCCGGAGCCGGCGACCAGCTTCGCGACGTGCCGCCCGGCGTCGCTGATCAGCCCGTCGACCAAGCGCAGGTCGGCCCCGGCGGCCACGCACTCGCGCCGGCAGATGGCCGGCGCGTCCAGCGGCATGACGATGGTCGCGCCCAGCCCGGCCCGCGCGGCGTAGGTGGCCCAGGCCGCGCCCGCGTTGCCGTTGGTGGGCATGGCGATCCGCTCCACGCCCAGCTCACGGGCCCGGCTGACGCCCACCGCCGCGCCGCGCGCCTTGAACGAGCCGGTCGGGGTCAGCCCCTCGTCCTTGACCATCAGCTCCGCGATGCCGATCTCCGCGCCGTAGGTCGGGGTGCGCAGCAGCGGCGTCCAGCCCTCGCCCAGCGTGGTCTCGTGCCGGGGGTCGGCCACCGGCAGCAGCTCGCGGTAGCGCCACAGGTCGGCCGGGCGCAGCGGGAAGCGTTCCGGGGTGAGCACCTTCGCCACCGCCGCCAGGTCGTAGCGGGCCAGCAGCGGGGATCCGCAGTCGCAGAGGTTGGCCAGCTTGCCGGCGTCGTGCTCCCGCCCGCAGCGCGGGCATTCCAGGTGCGTCAGGTACACGATGCTCCTCGCCGTCTCAGCTCGTGTCTCGGCTCGCGTCGATGCTCAGCCAGCGCCGGCTGCGCCGGCCCGGCTCGTAGACCGAGTCCAGCCGCTTCGCCACCACCCCGGGCAGCCCCTGCTCCCGCCCGGTCCGCAGCGCCTCCCGGCCGGCACCCGGGAACCAGGGCGGAGTCTGCCAGTGACCGCCGGCGAGCGCCAGCCCGTCGAGCAGCTCCCGGCGCTGCGCGTACGGCAGGTCGACGCTGGTCACACCCTCCATCCAGAGCAGATCGAAGATCAGGTACTGGGCGTCGGGGGTCCGGCGTCCGCCGCGCGCCGGCCGCACCCGGCCCGCGCGGTCGATGCGGACCAGCACGCCGTCGAACACGGCCTCCGTGGGCGCCAGCTCCTCGGCCAGCTCGCGCAGCCAGGGGTACGTCCCGGAGACGTCCTCGTCGTCCTGCGCGAGCAGCCGCAGCCGCCCCCCGGAGACGTACGCGACCGCGCGCACCCCGTCCCAGCGCAGCTCGTAGCCCCACTGCGTCTCGTCCGCCGGCAGCTTCGCCGCCCCGGTGGGGAGCATCGGGCGGACCAGCTCCGGCATGCTCGTCCAGCCCTCCGGCGGCGGGTCGGTGCGGCGGACCATCCAGTCCCGCCCGCCCTTGCCGCCGGTGGCGAAGAGGACGTACCGCCCGGAGGTGCGCTCGCCGTCGAGCACCACGACCACCTCGTCGTCGCGCCACTTCTCGCAGTGGTAGGTGCCCCGGTCGTGGACGGTCATCCGCCCGCCGCCGTACTCGCCGGCCGGGATCTCGCCGTGGAAGTCCAGGTATTCCATCGGGTGGTCCTCGGTGTGCACGGCGAGGTGGTTGCGGCCGGTGTCGCGGGGCAGCCCGCGCGGCACCGCCCAGGAGGCCAGCACCCCCTCGTGCTCCAGCCGCAGGTCCCAGTGCAGGCTCCGGGCGTGGTGCTGCTGGATGACGAACCGGGCCGTGCCGTCGGCGGGTCGCTCGCGCCGCGGGGGTCGCTTTGGCACCGGCTCCGGGGTGCGCGCCGTGTCCCGTTTGCGCCGGTACTCCTCCAGCGGGTCAGCCACACCCGCATTCTCCGGCAATCCGCGCCGGCCCGCCGGTCGCCCGCGTGTCCGGTTCGGCGGCATGTCACGGGTCATCACGGGTAGACCGGGACCATGGACCACGAGGACCAGCCCACCGTTGTGCTTCCGGGCGAGGTGCGGATGCCCCTGCTCGGCTTCGGCACCTGGCAGGCCACCGGCGAGGCAGGGTACGACGCGGTGCTCGCCGCGCTCGACGCCGGCTACCGGCACGTCGACACCGCCACGATGTACGGCAACGAGGAGGAGGTCGGGCGGGCGGTCCGGGAGAGCGGGCTGCGTCGCGAGGACGTCTTCGTCACCACCAAGCTGCCGCCGGACCGGGTCGGCCGGGAGCGGGAGACGCTCGAGGCGAGCCTGGCCGCGCTCGGCACCGACCACGTCGACCTGTGGCTGATCCACTGGCCGCCGGCGAGCCCCGCGGACAACATCCCCGTCTGGCGCGAGATGCTCGCCGCCCGGGACGAGGGGCTTGCCCGCGCGGTGGGGGTGAGCAACTACGGCACCGGCCAGATCGACGAGCTGATCCAGGCGACCGAGGAGAACCCGGCCGTCAACCAGATCCGGTGGAGCCCCTCGTTGTACGACCGGCAGCGGCACAAGGAGCACCGGGACCGGGGGGTGGTGCTGGAGGGGTACAGCCCGTTCAAGACCAGCGACCTCGCCCACCCGGTGCTGACCCGCGTCGCCGCCGCGCACGACGTCAGCCCGGCCCAGGTGGTGCTCCGCTGGCACGTCGACCACGAGATCGTGGTCATCCCCAAGTCGGTGACCCCGGAGCGGATCCGCGTCAACGCCGACATCTTCCACTTCTCGCTGACCGCCGAGGAGATGCGCGACATCGACGCCCTCGGCAACCCCTGACGGACCCCTTCCGGGCGCCCGGATCGGGGCCCGGACCCGGACCGCCGTTGCCAATTTCCTTCAGCCTGAATAGGGGCAGTGAAGGGTATCGACATAGATGCTCGTGACGATATACGGTGCGCGTCACCAGTTCATCGATGAGTCGGAACCCCTCCGCCCTTGTCTGAAGGAGCGCCATGAACGCGTCACGACCCGCCCGCCTCCCCCGACGCGGGGTGCTGGGCATGTCGGCTCTGGTGGCCACCGCGGTGGCCGTTGCTGCCAAGCCCGCCACGGCGAGCGCCGCGCCGCTCGCCGCGCCGAAGGCCGAGTGCCTCGCCGACCTGCTCGGGGAGTCCTGATGGCCACCATTCCCTGGCTGGTGGACGTCCTGCGGGGAGCGGGCGTCCAGGTCGTGACCCACGGCGACTGGGTGAACCGGATGCGCCCGGGCGACTTCAACCCGATCGGCGTGCTCTGGCACCACACGGCCGCCACCTCCAGCGCCACCAACCCGCACCCGGCGCTCAACATCTGCATCAACGGCCGGTCCGACCTGCCCGGCCCGCTCTGCCAGGCGCTCGTCGACTACCACGGCGTCTTCCACGTCATCTCCGCCGGGCGCTGCAACCACGCGGGCGTCAGCCGGGGCAGCGGGCCGATCCCCGCGGGCGACGGCAACACGCTGATGATCGGCTGGGAGATCGACTACAACGGGGTCAACCAGGAGATGACGGCGGCGCAGTACAACGCGTCGATCGCCGCCACGGCCGCCGTGCTCAAGCGGCTCGGCAGGGACGCCAGCTACGCCCGGGGCCACCGCGAGACGAGCACCACCGGCAAGATCGACCCGTCCTTCATCGACCTGAACACGATGCGCGCCGACGTCGCCGCGAAGATGGCGGGCACCACCACCTGGACCTCCGTGGTGGACAACTCCACCGCCGGCCGCTTCACCGCCAGCGCCAGCTGGGGCACCTCGACGTACTCGACCCAGCGCTACGGGGCCGACTACCGCTTCGCGGACCCCGTCGCCGCCAGCGACGCCGCCTGGTACAAGTTCAACGTCCCGGCGACCGCCAACTACCGGGTCGACGCCTGGTGGCCGGCCAACGCCGGCTACAACGCCGCGGCCCCGTACATCGTGTCCACCACGACCGGCAACCGCACGATCATCGTCGACCAGCGGGTGACCGGCGGGCAGTGGCGCACCCTCGGCACCTTCACGCTGCCGGCCGGGGACGCCAACCGGGTCGCGGTGAGCCGGTGGAGCTCGGCCCCCGGCCTCGTCATCGCCGACGCCGTCCGGCTCACCCGGCTCTGAGCCGCCGGCCCTCTCACGCGCGACGTCCGCCAGGCATCGGGGTGGCCCGGCGGACGTCGCGTCCGGCGTTTCAGGAGCGCGAGCAGGCGACCCCGTTGAGGGAGAAGCTCGTCGGGGACGAGTACGTCCCGCTCAGCGTCCCCTGGTAGCCGAAGCTCGCCGTGCCGCCCGGCGCGAGCGAGCCGTTCCAGCTGATGTTCCGCGCGGTCACCGCCGAGCCGCTCTGGCTCACCGTGGCGTTCCACGCGCTGGTGATCTGCTGCCCGGCCGGCAGGTTGTAGGTCAGCGTCCAGCCGTTGACCGCGCTCGACCCGGTGTTGGTGACCTGCACGTCGGCGGTGAAGCCGTTGCCCCACGCGTTCGGCGTGTACTTCACCGCGCATCCGGCGCCCGGCGGCGGCGTGCTGGGCGGGGGAGTGCCGGGCGGCGGGGTGCTCGGCGGCGGGGTGGTCGGGTTGCCCCCGCCGTTGACGGCGGCGGAGAACGAGGTCACCGCGAGCCCGGCGCCGCCCTGCCACGGCTCGAAGCCGGCCTGGATGCTGGTCAGGTACCAGGAGCTGGTGATCGCTCCCCGGTTGCGGGTGTCGTTGATGAACGCCAACAGGTTGAGGTTCGCGCTGCTGATCGCCGACGGGGCCAGGTACGAGATGACGTTGTTCGAGCCGTTGCTGCCCCGCCACACCTCCCAGCTTCGGCCGTCGATGGTGGCGGTGCCGACCGGGGAGCCGATGGGCTGGATCGGGCCCTGCCGGTTGAGCCAGATCATGATCTCCATCTGGTTCACCCCGTCCCGCTTTGGCGACGGGTCCAGCCAGATGTCGTACGAGGCGTTGTAGACGGCGTTGCTGACGTACCGGTAGGCGATGCTGCTGGTGGCGCTGCTGATCTGGCTGACCTGGATCGGCAGGTTGGTGCCGGGGGAGCAGTTGGTGTAGTGGCAGCCCAGGAAGACCGACGGGTACGCGGTCGGCGCGCCGTTGGTCGGGTTGCTGCCGTTCTGGGTGGTGATCTCGAAGCCGCTGTCGGTGACGTTGATGCACTGCTGGGCGGTGGTGCCCCAGCGGTTGTTCTGCACCACGTAGCGGCCCTGGATGGTGGTGGAGCCGTACTGCTCGCAGATCTGCGTGTCGGCGCTGGCGGTGCCGCCGAGGGCCACCGCGACGATCGAGCCGGTGGCGAGCAGCGCGGCTGCCGCGAGGGCCCGGAGTGGACGTTTCATGATGCTCCTTCGGCTTCGGCGCGGGACGCCGGACGGAGTCGGCCGATGGGCGCGGGAGCGCTCCCATGCTCAGTCGACACATTTACATCTCTGAAACCGCTGCGCAATGGGCGCGGGGTATTGGCGAGGTAAGTGAGGTTTGTCACGCCCGGGCCGGTCGGCCGGCAGGTGGTCCGCCGAAGCAGGGACGAGGGCCGCCGAGGAATGTTTCATCTGGGACGATTGACTCTGGTGTGTGCCGATTGCGCCGAGTAGTGTCTTGCCTCCAACGCGTGCCGAACCCCTCCGGAGGCGTACACCACCATGGGTGGCTCTCCCCTGCGCATCCTCGTCGTCGGCGCGGGCATCGCCGGTTTGGCCGTGGCCCGGGCGCTGCGGATGGCGGGCTTCCGGCCCGACGTCACCGAGAGGCTGCCCCCGGGCGAGCACGCCGAGACCGGTCTCTTCCTGCCCGGCAACGCGGCCCGGGCACTCTCCCGGCTCGACCTCGACGGGCCCGTCCGCCCGCTCGGGCACGTCATCCACCGGCAGCGGTTCCTCGACGCGGCCGGGGCGCCGCTGTGCGAGGTGGACCTCGACGCGCTCTGGTCCGGGGTCGGCGAGTGCCGGGCGCTGCCCCGGACGGAACTGCACCGGGTGCTGCTCACCGGCGCGGGCGGCGCCGTCCGGCACGGCGTCGAGGTGCGCACCGTCGACCTGCTGCCGCACGCCGTCGGCGTCACCTTCGCCGACGGCGCCACCGCCGAGTACGACCTCGTCGTCGGCGCCGACGGGCCGCGTTCCTCGATCCGGGCCCTGGCCGCGCTCGGCGGCCCGCCCCGGCCCGCCGGCCAGGTCGTCTACCGCGCCGTGGTGCGCGACGGTCCCCCGGTCGCCGAGTGGACCGCCCTGCTCGGCCAGCGCGCCGGCTTCCTGGTCGTGCCGATCGGCGCCGGGCGGCTGCACTGCTACGCCGACGAGGCCAGCACCGCCGCGCCGGCCGACCCGCCGGCCCGGCTGCGCGAGCTCTTCGGCGACTACGGCGGACCGGTGCCGGCCGTGCTGGAGGCGCTGGACCGGGTGCACGTCGGGATCACCGAGGAGGTGGAGCTGGGGTGCTGGTGGCGGGGGCGGGTGCTGCTCGTCGGGGACGCCGCGCACGCCACCGCGCCGACGCTGTCCCAGGGCGCGGCGATGGCGTTGGAGGACGCCGTGGTGCTCGCCGACTCCCTCCGGGCGGCCGACGGCGACGTCGAGGCGGCGCTGGCGGCGTACGAGAGTCGTCGTCGCCCGCGTACGCGATGGGTGCGGGACCGGACCCGCGACCGCAACCGGACCCGGGACGTGCCGCCCGCGCTGCGCGACCCGCTGCTGCGCGGGCGCGGCGACCGGATCTTCGGCGAGCACTACCGGTTGCTGCTCGGCCCGCTGTAGCGCCGGTGGCCGAGGACCGTCCGCGCCGGGGCGGTGCAGGCTACCCGACCACCCCACGCGGCACACCCACCTGCCGGGGACTATCCTCCTTGCGGATGACGGCCCGCAGATAACCAGCGCGTGCCGAGCGGGACAACCCAGAACCGGAGGCCACTCGTGACCACCGTCGCACCCAAGCCGGTCGTGACCCGGCCCTGGCCGGTCCGAGCGCCGGTCAAGGGGTCGGCCATCGCGCGGCTGCTGCGTACCACGGACGCGAAGCAGATCGGGATCATGTACATGGTCACCGCGTTCGTGTTCTTCATGATCGGTGGCCTGATGGCCCTGATCATGCGGGCCGAGTTGGCCCGGCCCGGGCTGCAGTTCCTGTCGCCCGAGCAGTACAACCAGCTGTTCACCATGCACGGCACGATCATGCTGCTGTTCTTCGCGACGCCGATCGTGTTCGCCTTCGCGAACTACGTGGTGCCGCTGCAGATCGGCGCGCCCGACGTGTCGTTCCCCCGGCTGAACAGCTTCGCCTACTGGCTGTTCCTGCTCGGCGGCTCGATGACGATGGTCGGCTTCCTCACCCCGGGCGGGGCCGCCGACTTCGGCTGGACCGCCTACGCGCCGCTGAGCAGCATCGAGCACTCCCCGGGCATCGGCGCCAACCTGTGGGTGATCGGCCTGGTCATCTCCGGCCTCGGCTCGATCCTCGGCGCGGTCAACCTGATCACCACGATCCTGACCCTGCGCGCGCCGGGCATGACGATGTTCCGGATGCCGATCTTCACCTGGAACATGCTGGTCACCAGCCTCCTGGTGATCCTGGTCTTCCCGCTGCTGGCCGCCGCGCTCATGGCGCTGGCCGCCGACCGGCTCCTGGGCGCCCACGTCTACGACCCGGCGACCGGCGGGCCGATGCTTTACCAGCACCTCTTCTGGTTCTTCGGCCACCCCGAGGTGTACATCATCGCGCTGCCGTTCTTCGGCATCATCTCCGAGGTCATCCCGGTCTTCTCCCGGAAGCCGATCTTCGGCTACAAGGGGCTGGTCGCCGCGACCATCGCCATCGCCGGCCTGTCGATGAGCGTCTGGGCGCACCACATGTTCTCCACCGGCCAGGTGCTGCTGCCGTTCTTCAGCTTCCTGAGCTACCTGATCGCCGTGCCGACCGGTATGAAGTTCTTCAACTGGATCGGCACCATGTGGCGCGGCCAGATCAGCTTCGAGACGCCGATGCTCTTCTCGATCGGCTTCCTGGTCACGTTCCTCTTCGGTGGCCTGACCGGTGTGCTGCTGGCCAGCCCGCCGCTCGACTTCCACCTGCACGACTCGTACTTTGTGGTGGCCCACTTCCACTACGTGCTCTTCGGCACCATCGTGTTCGCCGTCTTCGCCGGCATCTACTTCTGGTTCCCGAAGATGTTCGGCCGGATGCTCGACGAGCGGCTGGGCAAGGTGCACTTCTGGCTGACCATGATCGGCTTCCACACCACGTTCCTGGTGCAGCACTGGCTGGGCAACGAGGGCATGCCACGCCGGTACGCCGACTACCTGCCCGGCGACGGCTTCACCACGCTGAACATGATCTCCACCATCGGCGCGTTCATCACCGGCATCTCGACCCTGCCGTTCATCTGGAACTGCTGGAAGTCGTACAAGGCCGGCCCGGTGGTCGAGGTCGACGACCCGTGGGGTCACGGCAACTCGCTGGAGTGGGCGACCAGCTCCCCGCCCCCGCTGCGGAACTTCGACCGGATGCCGCGGATCCGCTCCGAGCGGCCGGCGTTCGACCTCAAGTTCCCGGAGCTGGCGGCCGGTCAGAGCCTGGCCGGCCCGCCCGAGGGCGGTGCCAAGCCGCTGACCAGCGAGTCCGACGGCGGCGCCAGCTACCGCGAGGACACCGCCAGCGACATCGACCGGCACTGACGCTCCGCACCACGTACGACGGGCGCCACCCCACCCGGGGCGGCGCCCGTCGGCGTTGCAAGGGGTACGCGCCCCGCAGCGGGGGCCGACGCTGACGACCCGGGCCGGGTCCCACCACCTCCGCTGCCGCCCGCCCCGGCGCCCCATGCCCAGCCCAGCCCCGTCTAGCGCGCCCCTGCTCCGCCCTGCCCTGCCCTGCTCCGTCTAGCGCGGCCCGGCCCATCCGGCGAGGCCCGGCGCCAGCTTGAGCGCGGACGTCATGATCAGTTGATCGAAAACCGGGCCAAACGGCGTGTGGACACCGGCTGGGCATCAAACGATCTTGCACGTCTGCCCGGTTACCTCCTCGCCTGAGCGGCGGGTTGGAGCGCGCCGGGGCAGGGCGCCGGGCTCGGGCGGTGGGTCAGGCGGCGGGGGCCGGGACGAGCTCGGGGGTGGGCGGGAGGGCGGCGGCGGTGCGGCGGCGGCGCAGCTCGATCGGGAGCACGGCCAGCGCCACCAGCGCGCCGACCGCCCCGGTGACCGCGAAGCCCCAGGCCGGCGCGGAGGCGTCGATGACGGCGCCCGCGAGGGGCGCGCCGACCGCGATGCCGACCGTGACCGCCGAGCCGTGCAGGCCCATCGCCTCGCCGCGTACGGAGGCGGGGACCAGCCGGCTGACCGCGTCCGAGGTGGCCGCGATGGTCGGCGCGCAGAGCGCCCCGGCGGGGATCAGCGCCAGGCAGAGCAGCCACCAGTGCGCCCCGCCCAGCCCGACCGGGATGGTGCAGAGGCTGAGCGCGGCCATCAGGGCCAGCGGCGAGAAGGAGCGGGTGACCGCCCCGTACGCGAAGCCGCCGACCAGCGAGGCGACCGCCCAGACGGCGAGGACGGCGCCCGTCCACCCGACGTCGCCGCTCTCCCGCAGCACGGCGACCACGGCCACGTCGGTGCCGCCGAGCACCAGCGTGCCGGCGGCGCTGACCGCCAGCACGGCGAGCAGGCGCGGGGTGAGCCACGACCGGCGGGGCGCCCTCGGCTGCGGCCCGGTCGGCTCGCCGCCGCCTCGGGTGGGCGGATCGAGCACCCAGAACGCGACGCCGGCGGCGACGATGCCGGCGCCGACCAGGTAGAGCGTGGTCCGCGCGGAGATCGCGGTGACCGCCGCCACGGCCAGCGCGGGACCGACCATGAACGACAGCTCCACCGACATGGAGTCCAGCGCGTACGCGGGGCGGCGCCGCTCCGGCGGCACCATCGCGGCGATGGACTGCCGGATCACCGAGAAGATCGGCAGGGCGAGCGAGCCGGCCAGGAACGCGGCGGGCAGCAGCACCTCGTACGGCAGCATCGGCGCGGTGGACCAGAAGGCGGCCTCGGCGAGGCCGGTCAGCACGAGCACCGGCCGCAGGCCGCGCCGGTCGACCAGGCGGCCGAGCAGCGGGCCGCCGATCGCGGCTCCCACGGTGATCGCCGCGCCGACGAGCCCGGCCGCGCCGTAGCCGCGCCCGAGGTCGAGCACGACGTAGAACGTCAGGGTCACCCCGGTGGCGGTGAGCGGGACGCGGGCGAGCACCGACACCAGCAGCAGCGACCGGAGACCGGGCAGGGCGAGCGCCTCCCGGTAAGGCTTCATGTTCATGTCGGTGCGTACCTCCGCCCGACATCCTCGGCCGGGAGGCACGGCACCGCCAACGAATTACCGCCTCATGCGGCCCTGATCACAGGCTTCCCGACAAGGGTGACCCCGGCGCCCTCCAGGGCGCGCAGCGCCACGTCGGTGGTGCCCGGGGCGACCCCGGCCGTCAGGTCCAGCAGCACCGTCGTGGCGAAGCCCTCGCGGGCGGCGTCCAGGGCGGTCGCCCGTACGCAGTGGTCGGTGGCGATCCCGACGACGTCGACCCGGTCCACCCCGTGCCGGCGCAGCCAGTCGGCCAGGCACTCGCCGTCGTCGGCGTGCCCCTCGAAGCCGGAGTACGCGGCCGCGTGCTCGCCCTTGTGGAAGATCGCCTCGATCTGGTCGGTGGCCAGGTCGGGGTGGAACTCCGAGCCCGGGGTGCCCACGACGCAGTGCCGCGGCCAGGAGTCCACGAAGTCCGGCGGGTCGCCGAAGTGGGCGCCCGGGTCGACGTGGTAGTCCTTCGTCGCGACGACGTGGTCCCAGCGGTCGGGCTCGGCGGCGAGCAGCCGGGTGACCCCGGCCGCCACGCCGGCCCCGCCGCCCACGGCCAGCGAGCCGCCCTCGCAGAAGTCGTTCTGCACGTCCACGACGATCAGCGCGTTGCTCACCTGGTGCTCCTTTCAGTCGGCCGGGACGACCGTGACCGGGATGGCCGGGTCGCCGGCGGAGAGCTTCAGCCCCTCCCAGGGGATGGAGATCAGGCACTGCCGCAGGTGCTCCCGCGACTCGTCCAGACTCGGCCGCTCGACCGGCTCGCCGCCGGCCAGGAACGTGTGCTGGAGCAGCCGGTCGTTGGGCCGGGCGTCGGGCACGCCCTGCGGCACGACGATCTCCTCGGTGGCGGTGCCGGTCGGCTTGTGCCGGCGTACGGCGACCTTCCGGCCGCCGATGGTGGCCTTGTGCTCGGAGCGCTTGACCACCGGGCGGCCCTCGACCTCGACGAGCTTGTAGACCAGCCCGGCGGTGGGGGCGCCGGAGCCGGTGACCACGGCGGTGCCCGCGCCGTACATGTCGACCGGCTCGGCGGCGAGCGAGGCGATGGCGTGCTCGTCGAGGTCGCCGGAGACGATGATCTTGGTTTCGGTGGCGCCCAGCGAGTCGAGCAGTTCGCGGGACTGCTGGGCGATCACCGCCAGGTCGCCCGAGTCGATCCGCACCGCCCGCAGGTCGGGCCCGGCCACCGCGATGGCGTTGCGGATGCCCTGGCTGATGTCGTACGTGTCGACCAGCAGCGTGGTGTCCTTGCCCAGCGTGGCGACCTGCGAGGCGAACGCGGCCCGCTCGTCGGTGTGCAGCAGGGTGAACGCGTGCGCGGCCGTGCCGGCGGTCGGGATGCCGTAGCGCCGCCCGGCGGCGAGGTTCGAGGTGAACCGGAACCCGGCCAGGTACGCGGCCCGCGCCGCGGCCACCGCCGCCTCCTCGTGCGCGCGCCGGGAGCCCATCTCGATCAGGGCCCGCCCGCGGGCCGCGGTGACCATCCGCGCGGCGGCGGCCGCGACGGCGCTGTCGTGGTTGAGCACCGAGAGCACGAGCGTCTCCAGCACCACGCACTCGGCGAAGCCGCCGGAGATCGTGAGGATCGGCGAGTTGGGGAAGAACAGCTCGCCCTCGGCGTAGCCCTCGACGTCGCCGGTGAAGCGGTAGTCGCGCAGCCAGGCGGCGGCCTGCTCGTCGACCACCCCGGTGCGCCGCAGGAAGTCGATCTCGTCGGCGTCGAAGCGGAAGTCGCGGATCAGCTCGATCAGCCGGCCGGTGCCGGCGACCACGCCGTAGCGGCGGCCGGCGGGCAGCCGGCGGCTGAACACCTCGAAGACGCAGCGGCGGTCGGCGGTGCCGTCGCGCAGGGCGGCACTGACCATGGTCAGCTCGTAGTGGTCGGTCAGCAGCGCGGGGCGAAGGGTGCTCACCGCCCCAGCCTAGGGTTCACCCGTTCTCGCCGCCGTCGTGGCCCGGGATCGCCTGCAGGGCGGCCCGCAGCTCCGCCCGGCCGGCGACCCCGAGCTTGCCGTAGATCCGCTGGAGGTGGTTCTCGACGGTGCGGGCGGAGAGGTAGAGCCGCTCGGCGATGGCCCGGCTGGTCACGCCGTCGGCGGCGAGCCGCGCCACCTGCCACTCGCGTTCGCTGAGCGTCGGGGAGCCGGCCTGCAACGCCGGGGTGCGGATCAGGTCGCAGCGGCCGAGCAGGGCGGCGAGGCGTTCCCGGGCCGCGGCCGCCGCCGGGGACCGCTGGCGGCGCAACCGGTCCAGGGCGGTGGCGGTGGCCTCCGCCGCGTAGACGGCCAGGTCCAGCGCGTCGAAGGCGTCGGCGACCGCCAGCAGCTCGTCGGCGGAGCCGCCCGCGGCGGCCCGGGCGTGCCGGGCGAGCAGCGGCGGCAGCAACCCGTCGACGCGTTCGGAGAGCTCGGCGAGCCGCTGCGCGACGGTGCGCCGGCTGCCGTCGGAGCAGGTCGGGCCGAGCGGCGCGGTCGCCTGGTCCAGCCGGACCAGGTCGTGCAGCACGTGCACCTCGTGGCCGGCGAAGCCGTCCGCGCGCAGCCGGTCGGCCAGCCCGGTCAGGTGCTTGACGGCACCGGACACGTCGCCGCCGGCGGCGAGCACCGCGCCCCGGGCCTGCTCCAGCCACGGGTACAGCACGACCATGCCGGGGGCGTGGGTGCGGTCGGCCTCCGCCATCGCCTCCGCCGCCTGCGCGGCGTCGCCCCGCAACGCCGCCGCCTGGGCCCGCTCGGCCTGGGCCAGTCCCGCGTAGACCCGGCTGGTGGCAAGCACCGCGCAGGCGCCGAGGCTGGTCCGCAGCGCCGCGTCGCTCTGGCCGCGCAGCCGGGCCGCGTACGCCTGGAGGATGGCCAGGTAGCCGGTGCCGAGCCGGAAGTCCCCGGCGCCGGCCAGGTCGGCGAACTCGTCGGCCACGATCGCGTCGATGCCGGCCAGGTCGCCCGCGAGCGCCAGCCGGGTGCCGCGGGCCAGCTCCAGGGCCAGTTGCAGGTACGGCATGTCCGCCCGCCACCGGCCCGCCTCGGCCTGCACCTGGTTGATCGCGGTGGCGCTGCGGTGCAGTTGCCCCCGCGCCGCCTGCAGGTGGGCGATCGTGCTGCGGGCCAGCTCCCGGGCGGCGACGCTCGCGGCCGGCCGGTCCAGCACCGTCTGCGCGAGCCGCAACGCGATGCCGGTGTCCAGCCGGTGCAGCCGCATGATGCCCTCGAAGGCCAGCACCCTCGCCTGGTCGGCGGAATCCCGCAGGGTCGACCTGCGGGCCGCGATCTCCTCCACCGTGGACTGCCGGCTCAGGCCCCAGTAGCTGACCATGCCCCGCACCGTCAGCCAGCGGCTCAGCCGCCGCTCGCCCTCGATGTCGGCGGCGACCGCGTCGAGCACCTCGATCGCCTCGTCCGGCCGGTCGGCGAACATCAGGATGGTGGCCAGCAGCTCCGCCGCGTCGAAGCCGCCGCCCGCGTCGAGCGCCGCGCGGGCCAGCCGGGTCGCCAGCGGCACGTCGTAGCGGGCGAACGCCTGCCCGGCCGCGTCGAGCAGCAGGGCCGGATCCTGCGCGGTGCCCGAGTCGAGCCGCCAGACGGCCACCCGGAGCAGGTCGTCGCGGCGTCGCTTGCCGACCAGCTCGAGCAGCTCGGCGAGGCGGGCCTGCAACCGCCGCGTCCGGCTGACGGGGCAGCGGCGGCGCATCACCTCGCCGTAGAGCGGGTGGGCCAGCCGCACGTTCGCCCGCCGGTCGTCGCGTTCCACGGTGATCAGCCCGCGCTCCTCGGCGGTCTCCACGTCCACCGGGTCGGCGGCCTGGTTGAGCAGGTGCAGGCCGAGCGGTTCGCCGAAGGCGACCAGCTCCACCACCCCGCGTACGCCCGAGGTGAGCTGGCCGATCCGGATGTCGATCAGGTCGGTCAGGTTGGGGGCCAGCTCCAGCCGGCCGGTCCACTTCCAGATCCCGTAGGTGCGGGTCAGCTCCCCGCGGTCGGCGGCGAACACCAGCTCCCGCAGCAGCAGCGGGTTGCCCTCGGAGAGCCGGCCGAGCCGGTCGGCGGAGGTGGCGTCGACCGGTCCGTTCAGGATCTCGGAGAGCAGCCGCGTGGTCTCGGCCGGCGGCAGCGGCTTCAGCTCGACGTGCTCGACCAGGCCGTCGGTCCACAGGGCCCGGATCGGCAGCGGGAGCTGCTCGCCGTCGCGCGACGTGCCGATGACCGTGGCGTTGTCGGCCCGGGCGACCAGGTGCACCAGCGCCGCCGAGGGCGGGTCGAGCAGGTGGGCGTCGTCGACGGCGAGCACGATCCGGCGGCCGGCCGCCTGCTGTTGCAGCACGTCCACCGCCCAGCGCAGGATGCCGGCGGGGGAGAGGCCCTGCGGCTGCTCGGTCGGGAGCACCTGGACGAGACCGCCGAAGGGGAGCGCGGCGGTGGTGGCGCTGGCCGCGATCGACCAGACGGCGTACCCGTCGCGGGGGAGGGCCGCCACTCCCTCGCGCAGCAGCCGGCTCTTGCCGATGCCCGCGTTGCCGCTGAAGAAGAGGCCCCGCCCCTCCGCGCCGGTCACCGCCGACAGCAGACGGTTGAGCTCATCCGTTCGGCCGACGAACCCCCACCGACTCATCGGGGCAGCATATCGACCGGAATCCGTCCGCGTGCACTTCGTCACGCACCGAAGTTGAGTAGTCTCGTAGTTACCCCTGAGTATTCGAAGTGTGCGGTCCGGGGCCCCGTCCGCCCGTACTCTTCCGGCATCCGCGGGTGCGACCCGGATGATTCCACGCGTCCGGCTGCTGCCGGTCGCCTGCCACGGGAGCCGCTTTCGATGAAGCCCGGTCCCCTTCCCGCCGTCGAGATGCCCGACGGCACGGCCGCCGCCGCGGAGCCGCCCCGCCGGGGGCGGCTGCCCGCCAGGCTGGGGGTGACCGAGCCCCGCCCGGAGGAGCCGCTGGCCGTGCTCGGCGTCGGCCCGGCCGGCGCGGGGCGCTCCGAGGTGCTCGCCCGCCTGCTCCAGCTCGATCCCACCATGCTCGCCGTGCCCGCCGGCAGTTGGCTCGTGGTGAGCCATTCCCGGGTGCCCACGCGGGCCGCCTACGTGCCCGGCTATCGCCAGCCCCACTCCTACGGCGCCGACCGGCTGGCCGCCGGGCCGGCGCTCGCGCGCCCGCCGCGCCGGGTCGAGCTGAGCCTGCCCGAGCCCCTGCTGCGGCACTTCAGCCTCGTCGACACGCCGGACACCGACGCGCTCGGCGTGGCCGGCGGCCAGCTGCTGCTCGACGCCGCCGGCCGGGCCGGGGCGGTGCTCTTCGTGATCGCCGCCGACCAGGCCTTCACCGCCGTCGAGCTCCATCTGCTCGCCGACCTCGCCCGCGCCGGCGTCGAGGTCGTCTTCGGGGTCACCCCGGGCGCGGGCGGCTGGGCCCCGGTGCCGGAGGGCGCGACGACGACGGAGGGCACGGGGGCGTCCGTCGGGTCGCCCTCCGCACCGGTGGACCCGGTCGCGGTCACCGTCGAGGCGCACCGGGCGGCCCTGCTGGCCGCCGTACCCGCGCTCGCCGACGCCCGCTGGTTCCCGCTCGACGCCGCGGATGACGGGGCGGACCTGCGCCGGGCCCTGGTCGGCTGGGCCGCCGACGAGGGGCTACGGCGGGCGAGCGCCGAGCCGCCGGTGCTGCCCGGGTCGCAGGGCCGGGTGCCGGTGCTGACCGACCCGGGCGACTGGTCGGAGCAGCTCGACCGGCAGGCCCGCTCCTCCGCCCGACGCATCCGCCAACACCTCGCCCTGGAGCTGGCGAACATCCACCTCCGCGTGGTGCAGGAGATCGTCTTCGGGGTCGGCTGCGCCGGCCTGCCGCAGCTGCTCGACCGGGAGATGGAGGCGCTGTCGCTGCTGGCCACCGCCCAGTGCGACGAGGCGGTGCGCGGGCTCTTCGAGGAGGCCGCCGGCCGGGTCTTCGGCACGCCGCTGCCGGTGGGCGTCCGCCGGCGCCTCCACGCCCCGGTGCGCTGGGGCCTGACGGACCACCGGGGCGAGCACGAGCTGGACCGCGTGCTGCTGGTCACCAGCACCGGCGGCGTGGCGGGGCTGACCGGCATCGGCGCGACCGACGCGCTGGCGAGCTATCCGGGCGTCGAGCGCGTGGAGGTGCTCCCGCCGGTGGCCGTGGCCCTCTCGGGCGGCTGCTGGCAGCACTGGCGCAGCCCCGGCAACCACGACCCCAACGCCGCCCGGGCCTGGGCGCAGCGCGCGCTGCGCGAGGTCGAACTGGAGCTGTCCCGGGAGGTCTCCCGGCGGTTCGAGGTCGTCCGCCTCTCGCTGGACGGGGTGCTCTCCGATGCTGTCGACCACGGCATCCTGCTCGCCTGAGGGCGGTCGGGCCGCTCGCGGCGTCGGCCCCGCGCCGAGGTCGCTCGGTGCCGCGGACGCCCCTGACCAGGCCGGACGCGGCGATCCGCGACGGGCCGGCGTTCCGGTTCCTCGGTTCGCCGAATCCGGTGGCACGATGGGGGGCATGGCGGCTCCACAGGTTGCACCTGTCGAGACGCCGGACACCGACGAGGTGCCGGCGTCCGACCGACCGTGGGTCACGATCGTGTGGGACGACCCGGTCAACCTCATGACGTACGTGACCTGGGTCTTTCAGAAGCTCTTCGGCTACAGCCGGGAGAAGGCGGAACAGCTCATGCTCGACGTGCACCACAAGGGCCGTGCCGTGGTCTCCAGCGGCGCCCGGGAACGGATGGAGCACGACGCGTCGCAGTTGCACGCGTACGGGCTGTGGGCGACGGTGGACCGGTCGTGAGCATGTTCCGTCGCCAGGGCGACCGCTACGTCGCCACCTTCGCCGTCGACGAGGTGCGGGTGCTGCGGAAGGTGGCCTCCGAGGTGGTCGGGCTGCTCACCGACGGCTTCGACCACGCCGACCCGGTGGTGGGCCGGCTCTTCCCCGAGGTCTACCCGGAGGACCCGTCCGGCACGGCCGAGTTCCGCCGCTACACCGAGGGCGACCTCAAGACCGCCAAGATCGACCAGGCCGGCGCGATCCTCGCCTCGCTGCCCGACGAGGCCGGCGGCGAGGTGCGTCTCGACGCGGAGGCGGCCGAGGCGTGGCTGCGGGCGCTCAACGACGCCCGGCTGGCCATGGGCGTCCGGCTGGAGATCAAGGACGGCACCGACCTCGGCGAGGAGCTCGACGACGCGGTCGCCGAGGATCCGACCTCCAGCCGGGTGTTCCAACTATCGGTCTACGCGTACCTCGGCTATCTCCAGGAATCCCTGCTCAACGCCTTGATCGACTAGGCGTGACCGCCGACACCTTAAGGTCGCGGCAGGTACGCGTTAGGCTGGAGCACGTGCTGAGCATCGACCGGTCGATCGTCGACGCGATCGTCGCCCACGCCCGTCGGGACCACCCCGACGAGGCGTGCGGCGTGGTCGCCGGCCCCGCCGGCAGCGACACCCCCACCCGGCACATCCCGATGGACAACGCGGCCCGTTCCATGACGTTCTACGAGTTCGACTCGATGGAGCAGCTGCGGGTGTGGCGTGAGATGGACGACCGGGACGAGGAGCCCGTCGTCATCTACCACTCGCACACCGCCACGGAGGCCTACCCGTCCCGCACGGACATCTCCTTCGCCGGCGAGCCCGGCGCCCACTACCTGCTGGTCTCCACCCGCGACCCCGGCACGGAGGAGATCCGCTCCTTCCGGATCGTCGACGGCGTGGTGACCGAGGAGCCGGTCCGGATCGTGGACGCGGGGGTGGACCCGCACGCCGTGCAGTCCTACATGTTCGGGCAGAGCCCGGCGACGGTCGACTACGAGTGTTCCGGCCGCTGATCCAGCGCCGCCACACCCGTCCACGTCCCGTCACCTTCCGGCACGCCCGACCATCATCGAGGAGCACGACATCATGGCCATCGAGGTTCGCATCCCCACCATCCTGCGCAGCTACACCGGCGGCGCGAAGGTCGTCGAGGGCGCCGGCGACACCCTGGGCGACCTGCTCGCCGACCTGGACTCCCGGCACGCCGGCCTGAGGGCCCGGCTGGTCACCGACGCCGGCGCGCTGCACCGCTTCGTCAACGTCTACGTCAACGACGAGGACGTCCGCTTCCTCGGCGCGCTGGACGCCAAGCTCAACGACGGCGACAGCGTGACCATCCTGCCGGCCGTCGCCGGTGGCGCGTTCGGCTTCGCCGCGGCCGCCGCGATCGCCCAGCACGGCGCCGCGGTCGCCGCACGGCCGGCCGCCGCCGCCCGCTGACGGCGGCGGTCGCCATGGCGCGGTACGACAGCCTCCTCGACGCCTGCGGGGGGACGCCCCTGGTGGGGCTGCCCCGGCTCTCCCCGACGGTGCCGGACGGGTCGCCGCCGGTGCGGCTCTGGGCGAAGCTGGAGGACCGGAACCCGACCGGCAGCATCAAGGACCGGGCGGCCCTGTTCATGGTCCGGGCGGCCGAGGAGTCCGGCCGGCTCCGGCCGGGCGACACCATCCTCGAGCCGACCAGCGGCAACACCGGCATCTCGCTGGCCATGGTCGCCAAGCTGCGCGGCTACCGGCTGGTCTGCGTGATGCCGGAGAACGTCTCGACCGAGCGGGTGCAGCTGCTCCGGATGTACGGCGCGGAGATCATCTTCTCGCCGGCGGCGGGCGGCTCCAACCAGGCGGTGGCGACCGCCAAGCAGATCTCGGCCGAGCACCCCGACTGGGTCATGCTCTTCCAGTACGGCAACGAGGCGAACGCCCGGGCGCACTACGAGACCACCGGCCCGGAGCTGCTGCACGACCTGCCCACGATCACGCACTTCGTGGCGGGTCTCGGCACCACCGGGACGCTGATGGGCACCGGGCGCTACCTGCGGGAGAAGGTCGACGGCATCCAGGTCGTCGCGGCCGAGCCGCGCTACGGCGAGCTGGTCTACGGGCTGCGCAACATCGACGAGGGGTACGTCCCCGAGCTCTACGACGCGTCGGTGCTGTCCCGGCGCTTCTCCGTCGGCACCCGCGACGCGGTGCTGCGGACCCGGCAGCTCGTGGAGGTGGAGGGCATCTTCGCCGGGTTCTCCACGGGCGCGATCCTGCACGCCGCCCTGGCGGTGGCGCACGAGGCCGTCCGCGCCGGCCAGCGGGCCGACGTGGCCTTCGTGGTCGCCGACGGCGGCTGGAAGTACCTCTCCACCGGGGCGTACGGCGGCACCCTCGCCGACGCGGAGGAAGCCCTGGAGGGCCAGCTCTGGGCGTGACGCCGAGCGGCCGGGCCGCCGACCCGCGTCGGTGGCCCGGCCGCGCGTCACCGCCGTCGGGGCGCGGCCGATCCGTTCACCCAGCGCTACCGGCGGACGCCGTCTCGTCACGGTCGCCGGGTGGGCGGCGCGGCGGGGCCCGGGTGGGTGTCACGTTGGTGACAACTTCCAGTGGATGACTCTTGTCCCCGCGCGGGCGCGCGTAGGCTGCCCTGCGTGGCGTACGCGTCGGTAGAGATCATCCACAGAGGGACCGTCGGCGCGGAAACTACGCATCGTGATAGCGAGACAACTCGATGCGACTGACCGTCCTGGGCTGCGCGGGCAGTTTCCCCGGTCCCGAGTCCCCATGCTCGGCCTATCTCGTCGAGGCGGACGGCTTCCGGCTGCTGGTCGACTTCGGCTCCGGGTCGCTGTCCAACCTCCAGCGCTACGCGGGGCTGCACGCCCCGGACGCCATCATCCTGACCCACCTGCACTGCGACCACATCCTCGACGCCGCCTCCTACGTGGTGGTGCGCCGCTACGCCCCCGACGGGCCCTACCCGTCGCTGCCGGTCTACGCCCCCTCCGGTGCGCCGGACCGGCTGGCCGCCGCGTACGGGCAGGAGGACAGCACGGTCGAGGACGTCTACCAGTTCTACGCCCTCGAACCCGGCACCTTCCCGATCGGCCCCTTCGCGGTCACCGTCGACCGGGTGAACCACCCCGTCGAGACGTACGGCGTCCGGCTGGAGCACGACGGCCGGGTGCTCTGCTACTCCTCGGACACCGCGCCCTGCGACGCGCTGCTCCGGCTGGCCCAGGACGCCGACACGTTCCTCTGCGAGGCGAGCTACCTCGACGGTGTGGAGAACCCGCCGGACCTGCACCTGACCGGCCGGGAGGCCGGAGAGGCGGCGACCAAGGCGGGGGTGGGCCGGCTGCTGCTCACCCACCTGGTGGCCGCCTGGGGCAGCGAGGCGCACACCGTGGAGTCGGCCGGCTCCGCCTACGACGGGCCGCTCGAGGTGGTCCGGCCCGGCGCCAGCTACGAGATCTGACCGGCCGGCGCCCGGGGCGGGGCACCCCGGGGCGAACCGATCGCGGCACCGCATAGGGTGCAGGGATGGCACGACCTGACGGGCGGCGACCCGACGAACTCCGACCTGTGACGTTGACCCGGGGCTGGAGCACCCATCCGGAGGGCTCGGTGCTCGTGGAGTTCGGCGGCACCCGGGTGCTCTGCACCGCCAGCGTGACCGAGGGCGTGCCCCGCTGGCGCAAGGGCTCCGGGCTCGGCTGGGTCACCGCCGAGTACGCGATGCTGCCGCGGGCCACCAACACCCGCTCCGACCGGGAGAGCGTGAAGGGCCGCGTCGGCGGCCGTACGCACGAGATCTCCCGGCTGATCGGCCGGAGCCTGCGGGCGTCCATCGACCTGAAGGCCCTCGGCGAGAACTCGATCGTGCTCGACTGCGACGTGCTCCAGGCCGACGGCGGCACCCGCACCGCCGCGATCACCGGCGCGTACGTGGCGCTGCACGACGCGGTGACCTGGCTGGCCGGGCGCAAGTCGCTGGTCGGCAAGCCGGAGAAGGTGATGCACCGCTCGGTGGCCGCGATCAGCGTCGGGATCATCGACGGCGAGCCGCGGCTGGACCTCGACTACACCGAGGACGTGGCCGCCGAGGTCGACATGAACGTGGTGTGCACCGGCGCCGGCGAGTTCGTCGAGGTGCAGGGCACCGGGGAGGCGGGCGTGTTCGCCCGCGAGCAGCTCGACGCCCTGCTCGACCTGGCCGTCGCCGGCTGCGTGGAACTGGCCGAAGCCCAGCGGAAGGCGCTCTCCCTCCCGTGAGCGCGAGGAGTGAGCCTGCGAGCCCCGCAGTCGCGAACAAAGGTGGATTCT
Organism: Micromonospora sp. NPDC023644; assembly: GCF_040640115.1. NCBI lineage: Bacteria > Bacillati > Actinomycetota > Actinomycetes > Micromonosporales > Micromonosporaceae > Micromonospora > Micromonospora sp. NPDC023644. The sequence continues at coordinate 52,257 of NZ_JBFABA010000014.1, forward strand.
GATGAACAAGGTGCTGCTCGCCACCCGTAACCGTAAGAAGCTCGTCGAGCTCCAGCGGATCCTCGACGGCGCGCTCGGCGCGCACCGCGTCGCCCTGATCGGGCTCGACGACGTCGAGGAATACCCGGAGCTGCCCGAGAGCGGTCTGACCTTCGGCGAGAACGCGCTGATCAAGGCGCGGGAGGGCTGCCGGCGCACCGGCCTGCCGACGATCGCCGACGACTCCGGGCTCGCCGTCGAGGCGCTCAACGGCATGCCGGGGGTGTTCAGCGCCCGCTGGGCCGGCCGGCACGGCAACGACCAGGCCAACCTGCAGCTGGTGCTGGACCAGATCGCGGACCTCCCCGACGAGCACCGGGGCGCGTCGTTCGTCTGCACGGTGGCCCTGGTGCTGCCCGGCGGCAAGGAACACCTGGTCGACGGCAGGCAGAACGGCCGGCTGCTCCGGGCGCCGCGCGGCGACGGCGGGTTCGGCTACGACCCGATCTTCCTCGGCGACGGGCAGGACCGCACCAACGCCGAGCTGACGCCGCAGGAGAAGGACGCGGTCAGCCACCGGGGCAAGGCGCTGCGGGAGCTGGCCAAGCTCGTCGCCAAGGTGCTGCCGCCCGCGAGCTGACGGCCCCGCCCCGGTGGGAGGGGTGCTGACGGGCTTCGCCGTCATCGTCACCGTCATCGCCGTCGGCTACGCGCTCGGCCGCGGCGGGGTGCTGGGGCCGGAGGCCGCCACCGTCCTCTCCCGCGTCGCGTTCTTCGTGGCGACCCCGGCGCTGCTGTTCGAGACGGTGTCGCGGGCCGACGTGCCCGCGGTCGTCTCGTCCTCGCTCGTCGTCACGGTGGTCAGCACCACCGCCGTGGCGTCGGTGTTCGTCGCCGTCGCGAGCCTCTGCTGGCGCCGCTCCGTCGCGGAGGCGACGATCGGCGCCCTGGCCTCGTCGTACGTCAACGCGGCGAACATCGGCATCCCGGTCGCGGTCTACGTCCTCGGGGACGCCTCGTTCGTCGCGCCCGTCCTGATGTTCCAGCTGGTCGTCATGACGCCGGTCGCGTTCGCCTTCCTGGAGGCGGCCACGGCGCGCAGGAGACCGTCGCTCGGCACGGTGGTGCTCCAGCCGCTCACCAACCCGGTCACCATCGCGTGCGCGTTGGGCGTCGCGGCCAGCCTGACCGGCTGGCTGCCGCCGGAGCCGGTCCTGCGGCCGATCGAACTGGTCGCGGCGATGGCGGTCCCCGCCACGCTGATCGCGTACGGCGTCTCCCTGCACGGCGCGCCGCGGCCCGGCTCCGGCGACACCGGACGGGACGTCCGGCTCGCGGTCGTCCTCAAGACGGTGGTCCAGCCCACCGTCGCCTACCTCGTCGCGCGCTTCGCGATGGGGCTGCCGGCCGGCCTCGTGCTGGCCTGCACGGTCACCGCCGCCCTGCCGACGGCGCAGAACGTCTTCGTCTACGCGATCCGCTACGGCCGGGGCACGGTCCTGGCGCGCGACTCGATCCTGCTGTCGACGGTGGCCGCCGTGCCCGTGCTGGTCGGCGTGGCGGTGCTGGCGGGCTGAGACCGCCGCGGGCGACGCGATTCGGCTGCCCGCGCGGCACCCCGGGCCACCGCGGCGCAACGGTGGCCCGGGGTGGCCGTCAGTCGAGGGCGCCGATCTCGCGCTCGATGGCGGCGCGCAGGTCGGGCCCGGCCAGCACGGCCCGGGCGGCCTCCATCAGCGGGGCCAGGAAGACGTCCGGCCCGGGTTCCCCGGCGACCCCGCCGAGCGCCGCGACGGCCGCCCGGCCGGCCGGGGACGGGTCGAGCGGGGCGCGCAGCTGGAGCCCGCGTACCCCGGCGAGCAGCTCGACGGCGAGGATGCTGGTCAGGTTGTCCAGCACGGCGCGCAGCTTCTTGGCCGCCGCCCAGCCCATCGAGACGTGGTCCTCCTGCATCCCGCTGGTGGGCAGCGAGTCCACCGACGCGGGCGCGGCGAGCCGGCGGTTCTCCGCGACGATCCCGGCCGCCGTGTACTGGGCGATCATCAGTCCGGAGTTGACCCCGGCGTCGGGGGAGAGGAACGCCGGCAGCTCCCGGGACCGGGTGACGTCGAGCAGCCGGTCGACCCGGCGCTCGGCGATCGCGCCCACCTCGGCGGCGGCGATGGCCAGGAAGTCCGCGGCGAAGCCGAGCGGCGCGCCGTGGAAGTTCCCGGTCGACTCGACGCGGCCGTCGGGCAGCACCACCGGGTTGTCCACCACCGAGACCAGCTCCCGGCCGGCCACCGTGCGGACGAAGTCGAGCGTGTCCCGGGCCGCCCCGGCGACCTGCGGCGCGCACCGCATCGAGTACGCGTCCTGCACCGCGTGCGCGAGGTCGTCGCGGTGCGAGTCCATCACCCGGGAGTCCTGGAGCAGCCGGTGGATGTTCGCCGCCGAGGCCGACTGCCCGGGGTGCGGCCGGATGGCGTGCAGCTCCGGCAGGAACGGCCGCTCCGAGCCGAGCATCGCCTCGATGGCGAGGGCGGCGGTGACGTCGGCCATCGTGAACAGGTGCGCGGCGTCGTGGATCGCCAGCAGCAGCATGCCGAGCATGCCGTCGGTGCCGTTGATCAGCGCCAGCCCCTCCTTGGCGGCCAGCTCGACCGGCGTCAGCCCGGCCCGGCGCAGCGCGTCGGCCGCGGGCAGCCGCTCGCCGGCCGGGCCGAGCACCCAGCCCTCGCCGAGCAGCACCAGCGCGCAGTGCGCCAGCGGCGCCAGGTCGCCGGAGGCGCCCAGCGAGCCGTGCTCCGGCACCCACGGCGTCACGTCGTGGTTGAGCAGGTCGACCAGCGCCTCGGCGACCAGGGGCCGGACCCCGGAGCGGCCGAGCGCCAGCGAGCGGACCCGCAGCAGCATCATGGCCCGGACCACCTCGCGCGGCATCGGCGCGCCCACCCCGGCGGCGTGCGAGCGGATCAGCGCGTGCTGGAGCTCGGCCCGCCGCTCGGGCGCGACGAAGGTGTTCGCCAGCGCGCCGAAGCCGGTGGAGACGCCGTAGACCGGCCGGCCGGCGGCTTCGATGCCGTCGACGATGGACCGGCTGACGGTCATGGCGTCCACGGTGGCCGGGTCGAGGACGACCTTGGCGGTGCCGCGCGCCACGGCGAGCACGTCGGCGGGGGAGACCCCGGTGGGCAGAATGGTCACGGTCATTGAGGGACTCCGTTGCGCAGGACCTGGCGGATCAGTGGCACACCCGGCCGGTAGGCCAGGTGCAGGTGGGACGGGGCGTCGAGGACCATCAGGTCGGCCCGGGCCCCCGGCCGGAGCACCCCCACGTCGTCGCGGCGCAGCGCCCGCGCGCCGCCGGCCGTCGCGGCCCAGACCGCCTCCGCCGGGGTCATCCGCATCTCGCGTACGGCGAGCGCGATACAGAACGGCATCGACGAGGTGTACGACGAACCGGGGTTGCAGTCGGTCGCCAGCGCCACGGTGACGCCGGCGTCGAGCAGCCGGCGGGCGTCCGGATAGGGCGAGCGGGTGGAGAACTCGGCGCCGGGCAGCAGGGTCGCCACGGTGGCGGTGTGCCCGCCGTCGACCCGGGTCGAGGCGAGCGCGTCGACGTCGGCGTCGGTCAGGTGGGTGCAGTGGTCGACGCTGGCCGCGCCCAGCTCGACGCCGAGCTGGACGCCCGGCCCGGGGCCGAGCTGGTTGGCGTGCACCCGCACGCCCAGCCCGACGGCCTGGCCGCAGGCGAGGATGGCGCGGGCGTGGTCGACGTCGAACGCGCCCCGCTCGCAGAAGACGTCGATCCAGCGCGCGTGCGGCGCGGCGGCGGCCAGCATCGGCCCGCAGACCAGCCCCACGTAGTCGTCGGGGCGGTCGGCGTACTCGGCGGGGACCACGTGGGCGCCGAGGAAGGTGGTCTCCTCGCTGACCTCGGCGGCGATCGCCAGCGAGCGGGCCTCGTCGGCGACGGTGAGGCCGTACCCGCTCTTGATCTCCATGGTGGTGGTGCCCTGCCGCAGCGCCTCGCCGCGCAGCCGGCGCACGGTGGCCCGCAGCTCGTCGTCGGTGGCCGCCCGGGTCGCGCCGACCGTGGTCCGGATGCCGCCGCCGGTGTACGGCTGCCCGGCCATCCGGGCGGCGAACTCGACGGCCCGGTCCCCGGCGAAGACCAGGTGGGCGTGGCTGTCCACGAAGCCGGGGAGCACGGCGGCGCCCCCGGCGTCCAGGCGCCGGTCGGCGGCCGGCGCGTCGCGGGCCGGCCCGATCCAGGCCACCCGCCCCTCCTCGACCAGGAGGGCGGCGTCGCGCCGGATGCCCAGCGGCCCGCCCTCGCCGCCGCCGTCGTTTGTCACCAGCTCGCCGATGTCGTCGACCAGCAGAGTGCTCAAGAGGTCACCTCCTCGATGGCCGCGGCCAGCTCGGCCGGCACGTCGACGGTCAGGTGCCGGCCGTCGCGCACCACCGTCCGGCCGTCCACCACGACGTGGGTGACGTCCGCGGCGCCGGCCGCGAACCACACCCCCACCGGCGGTACGCCGGCCGTGCGTGGGCCGTCCAGCCGTACGGTCACCAGGTCGGCCCGCGCCCCCACGGCGATCCGCCCGGCGTCGCGCCAGCCCAGCGCGGCGTGGCCGCCCACGGTGGCCGCGTCGCGCAGCTCGGCGGGGCTGAAGTGGCCGCGTCGGCGGGTGCGCAGCCGCTCGTCCAGTTCCACCGCGCGGGCCTCCTCGAAGAGGTCGATCACGGCGTGGCTGTCGCTGCCCAGGCTGAGCGGCAGGCCGACGTCGGCCATCCGCCGGGCCGGGCCGATCCCGTCGGCCAGGTCCCGTTCGGTGGTCGGGCAGAGGCAGACGCCCGTGCCGGCGTCCCCGAGCAGGGTGAGGTCGCCGCCGGTCAGGTGGGTGGCGTGCACGGCCGTGGTGCCCGGCCCGAGCGCCCCGCGGTCGGCGAGCAGGCGGGCCGGGGTGCAGCCGTGCGTGGCCCGGCAGGCGTCGTTCTCGGCGGGCTGCTCGGAGAGGTGCACGTGCAGGGGCGCGCCGCGCCGGTCCGCCCAGCCGGCCACGGTGGCGAGCTGCTCCGCCGGCACCGCGCGCACCGAGTGGATCGCCGCACCCACCCGGGCGTGGTCGCCGGCGGGCCGGAACGCGTCGACCCGTTCCGCCCAGCGCAGCGCGTCGCCGTCGCCGAAGCGCCGCTGCGGTCCGGCCAGCGGCTGCCCGTCGACGGTGGCGGTGAGGTAGCAGGTGTCCAGCAGGGTGATCCGGATCCCGGCGTGCGCGGCGGCCTCGACCAGCGCCGCACCCATCGCGTTCGGGTCGGCGTACCCGGTGCCGTCCGGGTCGTGGTGCAGGTAGTGGAACTCGCCGACGCAGGTGATGCCGGCCAGCGCCATCTCGGCGTAGACGGCCCGGGCCAGGGCCAGGTACGAGTCCGGGTCGAGCCGCTGCGCCACCGCGTACATCCGGTCGCGCCAGGTCCAGAAGTCGCCGCGCCCGCCGTGGGTGCGCCCGCGCAGCGCCCGGTGGAACGCGTGCGAGTGGGCGTTGGCGAGCCCGGGCAGGGTCAGCCCGGGCAGCCGGACGGCGTCGCCGAGCACCTCGACGCCGGCGGCCGGCCTGCCCCCGGTCGTCAGCGGGGTCACCCCCGTGATCCGGCCGTCGGCCGTCTCGATCAGCACGTCGGCGGTCGGTTCGACGTGGTCGGGCAGCCAGGCGTACTCGGCGAGCCAGCGGGTCCCGGTCATGTCGTCCGCCCCCTTTCGAGCTGAATCGTCTGCGACACCAGTCGATCACCGCGGGGGCGAATCGTCTGCGACATCAGCCCGACAGGCTGCCGACGACCTCCCCGGGCCGCGGTCAGCGGCATGTCAGCTCCTCCAGCACCCGGGCCAGGGCGGTGACCCCGGCGGCACAGTCGGCGTCGCTGGCCGACTCCGCGGGGGAGTGCGACACCCCGGTCGGGTTGCGCACGAAGAGCATCGCGGTGGGCACGTGCGCGGCGAGCACCCCGGCGTCGTGCCCGGCCCCGGTGGGCAGCACCGGCGCGTCGAGCAGGGCCGCGAGCCGGCCCGCCAGGCCGCCGTCGAAGGCGACCAGCGGGGTGGCCGACTCCTCGGTCAGCGCCACCTCCGTGCCGTCGCGGCGGGCCCGCTCGGCGGCCTTCGCGCGCACCGCGTCGACCAGCCCGTCCAGCGTCTCCGGCTCGGCGGCCCGGGCGTCCAGCCAGCCGGTCACCTTCGACGGGATCGCGTTGGTGGCGTTCGGCTCCACCGCCACCCGGCCGACGGTGGCGTGGGCGCCGCGCAGCCGCGCCTCCTTGTTGGCCGCCAGCACCGTGAAGGCGTACGTCAGCATGGGGTCGCGGCGGTCGGCCATCCGGGTCGTACCGGCGTGGTTGCCCTCGCCGGTGAACTCGAAGCGCCAGCGGCCGTGCGGCCAGATGGCGCTGGCCACCCCGACCGGCGTGCCGGCGTCGACCATCGCCCGGCCCTGCTCGACGTGCAGCTCGACGAAGGCCGCGAAGCGGCCGAGCAGCTCGGGTCGGGCGCCCGCCGGCCGGCCGCCCAGCGCCTCGGCGAAGCTCACCCCGGCGGCGTCGCGCAGCCCGGCCGCGCGCTCCACCGCGATCTCCCCGGCGAGCAGCCGCGACCCCAGGCACGGTACGCCGAACCGCGCGCCCTCCTCCTCGACGAACGCGCCGACCACGACGGGGCGGGCCGGCGCGACACCGGCCGCGCGCAGCTCGTCGACGGCGAGGAACGCGCTGACGATGCCGAGCGGCCCGTCGTACGCCCCGCCGTGCGGCACCGAGTCGAAGTGGCTGCCCGTCAGCACCGCGTCGCCGGCCTCCGGGTCGCCCCACCGGGCGAACAGGTTGCCGTTGCCGTCGTCGGTGACCGGCATGCCCCGGCGGTCGGCCTGCTCGCGGAACCACTCCCGCAGCCGCAGTTCCGGCTCGGTCAGCGCGTACCGCAGGTAGCCGCCGCTGCCCTCGTCCCGCCCGATCGGCGCGATCTCGTCCCACAGCGCCCGGAACCGGGCGGCCAGGTCGCTCACGGGTTGCCTCCCTCCGCCATCGGCACCCGCACGCCGGTGGCCTCCGCGACCTCGCGGGCGGCGTCGTAGCCGGCGTCGACGTGGCGGATGACGCCCATCGCCGGGTCGTTGGTGAGCACCCGCTCGATCTTCTGCCCGGCCAGGGCGGTGCCGTCGGCCACGCAGACCTGCCCGGCGTGGATGGACCGGCCGATGCCGACCCCGCCGCCGTGGTGGATCGACACCCACGACGCCCCGCTGGCGGTGTTGACCAGCGCGTTGAGTAGCGGCCAGTCGGCCACGGCGTCGGAGCCGTCGGCCATCGACTCGGTCTCCCGGTAAGGGCTGGCCACGCTGCCGCAGTCCAGGTGGTCCCGGCCGATCACCACGGGCGCGGAGAGCTCGCCGGAGGCGACCATCTCGTTGAACCGCACCCCCGCCCTGTCGCGCTCGCCGTAGCCGAGCCAGCAGATCCGCGCTGGCAGGCCCTGGAAGGCGACCCGCTCGCCGGCCATCCGGATCCACCGGGCCAGCGACTCGTTCTCCGGGAACAGGTCCAGGATCGCCCGGTCGGTGGCGGCGATGTCGGCCGGGTCGCCGGAGAGCGCCGCCCACCGGAACGGGCCCTTGCCCTCGCAGAACAACGGCCGGATGTACGCGGGCACGAAGCCGGGGAAGTCGAAGGCCCGCTCGAACCCGCCGAGCTTCGCCTCGCCCCGGATCGAGTTGCCGTAGTCGAAGACCTCCGCGCCGGCGTCGAGGAACCCAACCATCGCCTCGACGTGCTTCGCCATCGACGCCCGCGCCCGGTCGGTGAACTCGACCGGCTTCGCCTTCGCGTAGTCCCGGGCGTCGGCCAGCTCCACGCCCTCCGGCAGGTACGACAGCGGGTCGTGCGCGCTGGTCTGGTCGGTGACGACGTCGATCTCGACGCCCCGGCGCAGCAGCTCCGGGAAGACCGTGGCCGCGTTGCCGACCACGCCGACGCTCAGCGCCCGCCGGTCCCGCTTCGCGGCCAGCGTCCGCTCGACGGCGTCGTCGAGGGAGTCGGCGACCTCGTCGAGGTAGCGGTCGTGCACCCGCCGGTCCAGCCGGCTCCGGTCCACGTCGACGACCAGGCAGACGCCGCCGTTCATGGTGACCGCGAGGGGCTGCGCCCCGCCCATGCCGCCGCAGCCGGCGGTCAGCGTCAGCGCCCCCGCGAGGGTGCCGCCAAACCTCTTCTCGGCGACGGCGGCGAACGTCTCGTAGGTGCCCTGGAGGATGCCCTGGGTGCCGATGTAGATCCACGAGCCGGCGGTCATCTGCCCGTACATGGTGAGGCCGAGCTGTTCGAGGCGGCGGAACTCCGGCCAGGTGGCCCAGTCGCCCACCAGGTTGGAGTTGGCCAGCAGCACCCGGGGCGCCCACTCGTGGGTGCGCATGACGCCCACCGGCCGGCCGGACTGCACCAGCATGGTCTCGTCGTCGCGCAGGTCGGTCAGCGTGCGCACCAGCGCGTGGTACGACGGCCAGTCCCGCGCCGCCTTCCCCGTGCCGCCGTAGACCACCAGGTCCTCGGGGCGCTCGGCGACCTCCGGGTCGAGGTTGTTCATCAGCATCCGCAGCGCGGCCTCCTGGGGCCACCCTCGGGCGGTGCGTTCGGTGCCGCGTGCGGCGCGGACGGGCTGGGTCATCTCGGTTCTCCTCCGGGTCATCCGAGGAACAACTGGCGGCGGGCGGCGGAGGCCTCGAAGGCCTCCAGCCGGCGCTGGGTGTCGGTCGGGGCGGCGTCGCAGATTGCCTGGAGCAGGACCATGGCCAGGGTCATCGGCGCGGTGTGCAGGTCGAAGACGAGCTGCGCGCCGACGGCGGCGGGCAGCACCACGTCGGCGTGCTCGGTGGCCGGGCTGACCGGCGAGTCGGTGATGGCCACCACGGTGAGGCCGGCGGCCCGGGCTTCACGCAGCGCGTCCAGGGTCTCCCGGGGATAGCGGGGCAGGACGAAGGCGAGCAGAGCGCCCGCCCCGGCCTCGGCGGCCTGTTCGAGGCGGTCGGTGAGCAGGCTGCCGCCGTCGTCGAGCACCCGCACGTCGGGGTGCACCTTGGCGGCGAAGTAGGCGAAGTAGGCGGCCAACGGGGCGGCGGCGCGCAGGCCGAGCACCGGCAGGGGGCGGCTGGCGGCCAGCAGCCTGCCGGTCTCGGCGATCCGGTCCCGGTCGGCGAGCTGCCCGGCGAGGCGGTCGAGGTTGCCGATCTCGGCGCGTACCGCCTGCTGGAGCTCGTTGCCGGCGGCGGTGGCGTCGCCGGGGGTGCCGGCGGTCAGCTCGCGGAGCCGACGGCGCAGCGCGGGGTAGCCGTCGTGGCCGAGCGCGACCGCGAACCGGGTGACGGACGGCTGGCTGACCCCGGCCAGCTCGGCGACCTCGGCCGCCGAGAGGTAGGCCGCGGCCGGCGCGTGCTGCACGAGGCAGTGCGCGATGCGGCGCTGGGTGGGGGTGAGCCGGACCCCCTGGAACAGGTCGAGCACCCGCTCGGTGGGCGCCACGACAGTTCCCTCATTCATGCCGTGACTCTATGCATGAAAACTTTCACAAAGCAACCGGCCGTCGCGCGGGTTCCCCGGAGCCGCCCGTCCCGCTGAGTGTCGGGCCAGCGACCGGCAGGGGGAGAGCTGGTCCTGCCTCGGTACTATCCCCACGGCGGTTGAGCGGAGGAGTGCACATGCAGCCGGAGGGCCCCTACAGGTTCACCCACACGTTGGGCGGATCTTCGGTCGGAAAGGCCTGGGCTGCCATCGACGGACAGGGCCGCCTCGTCACCGTGGCCGTCCTCGACGCCGCCGTCGCCGCGGCCCCCGGGTGGCGGGAGGCGTTCGCGGGGATCGCCAACTCCCTCGCGCAGACGCAGGGGCCGAACGCGCTGCCCTACACGTACGCGGACTTCTCGGCCACCTCGCCCTGGGTGGCGTACTCCTCCGAGGTGGGCCCGGGGGCCGAGAAGCTCTTCCGGGCGCTCGGCGTCGAGTACGAGCCCGCGCCGGCCGCCACGCCCCCCGTCTCGGCCCCTCCCCAGCAGGTCTCCGGAATCCCGCACTCGGTCTCCGGGGTGCCGCACCCGGTGTCCGGGCTGCCGCACGTGCCGTGGGCGATGCACGCCACCCCGGTCTCCGCCCAGCCGGCGTCGGCGACCCCGTACCCCGTCTCGGCCGCGCCCGCCTCGCCCGCCGGGGCCGAGGCGCCGGTGGCCGGCGAGACGGTCCAGATGCCGATCGTGCAGCCCCGTCCGCCCGCCGAGCCGCCGCCGAACGACCCGTTCGCCGCACCGGTCCGCCGGATCCAGTCCTCCGGCCCGCCACCGCGCCGCACGGGGCGTTGGATCGCCGTCGCCGCGCTGCTGCTGGTGGCGGCCCTGGGTGGCGGGGTCGGCGCCTGGGCGGTCACGGCCGGCGGCCCGGGCGAGCCGGCGGCCACGCCGACGGCCACCTCCACCGCCTTCCCGACCGCCACCCCGGTCAACCCGGGCCTCAAGCCCTGGGCGCAGGCGGCCCTGTACAGCCCCGAGGAGCGGGCGCTGGCGACGGCGGCGCCCGCCATGGTCTTCGTGGAGGTCATCTTCACCGGCTACGTCCGGAACAAGGAGAACGACACCCTGCTGCGGGAGGCACCCGTCACGTTCAGCCGGCGGTGCAGCGGGTTCGTGGTCAACCACGACGGACACGTCCTCACCAACGGCCAGTGCGTGCAGCCGACCGAGGACATCGTGCTCGCCGGCGCCCTCTCCGCCCTGGCCAACGTCCTCGTCAGCGAGAAGGAGCTCGCCGCGAAGGACGTCCCCGCCTACACCCGGGCCAGGATGCGGACGACCCGCTTCACCGGCACGGAGGCCGCGACGGCCCCCGAGGTCAAGCTCTTCGGGCAGTTGAACGCCGCCAAGGGGGACGTCACGGACAGCCCGGCGATCCCCGGCACCGTCGTCCGGGCGCTCGCGCTGGAGGAGGGGAATGTCGCGCTGGTCAAGCTCGCCCAGCAGAACCTGCCCGCCGCCGAGCTGAACCCCGCCGCCACCGTCAGCCCGGAGACCCCGCTGCTGATCCTGGGCTACGGCACCAACGACGCCAGCTTCCGGTCCGCCACCTACACGGTGCTGTCCAAGCCCGTGCGGGTGACCGGGGTGGACGCCCAGTCGTCGGTCGGCGCGTACCGCATCAGCGAGGACGTCGGCCTCTACTCCCGGGGCGGGATCGCGATCGACCCGCAGGGCCGCGTGGTCGGGCTGCTCGACAACGACATCCTCCGGCCCGACAAGGCCAACCGGGTGGTCGTGCCGGTGTCCACGATGACCGGCCTGCTCGGCGCGGCGGGGGTGCAGAACAGCCTCGGTGAGCCCGACCAGCTCTACCGCTCCGGCCTGGAGGCGTACTTCGCCGGCGACGAGTCCACCGCGATCTCCCGCTTCGACGGGGTGACGGAGAAGTCCCCGGTCAACCTGCTGGCCCAGGCGTACCGTCAGGCGGCCGTCGACAGCGGTGGCGGCGAGGGCGGCTCGCCGGAGCGGCCGGGCTGGGCGGTGCCGCTGCTCGTCGCCTCCGGCGTCGTGCTCGTGATCGGGCTCGTGGCGCTGTTCGCGATGCTGTTCGGCCGGCGGGGCAGCCGGGCGTAGGGCCGGTCCCGGCGCGCATCCGATACGCCCGCCGGCCGGCGTCGCTGTCCCTACGGCCCGCGTTGCCGCCTACGGCCCGCGTTGCCGCCTACGGCCCGCGTTGCCGCCTACGGCCCGCGTTGCCGCCTACGGCCCGCGTTGCCGCCTACGGCCGGCGTCCGCCCGTGCCCGTCAGGTAGGGACCGAGGCGCGTACCCAGCACGAGCAGCGCGAACCCCCAGGGCAGCACGAGGGTGGCCGCCAGGTCGAACCACCCGCCGTCCGGCCCCGTGCGCAGGACCCACAGCACCGCCGCGTGGCTCAGCACGACGGCGATGCCGCACCCGGCGAGCCGGCCGACGAGGTGCGCCGCGGGCGCGCTCAGGCGCCCGTCGAGAGCCTCGGCCAGCAGGATGAAGCCGCAGCTGAGCAGGGTCGCGGTCAGCACACCGAACACCGGCTTGCCGAAGTCGCCGGCCTTGATGTCCAGCGAGCCGCTCGCGCCGATGAGCACCAGGCCGGCACCGGCCGACACCATGCCGCCGCCCATGCCGGCGGACAACCGCGGCCGCAGCTCGCGCAGGTGACGACCGCAGAGCACGAACAGCAGGCAGGCCGGGACGAGGAACAGGCCGAGCGGCCCGGCCGTGACCACGTCCGGAGCGAGGTGGGCGGCCAGCAGCCCCACCAGCGCCACCCCCCAGGTGGCGGCCGTCCCGAACCGCTCCAGCCAGCGGTACGCGACCGCGATCAGCAACAGCACCGAGACGAACCAGAACGCCGAGAACGGCCGGACGGCGGCGGTGCCGCCGTACAGCGCTCCGGTGAACGTCTCCGACGCCACGCCGCCCCGCACGGCCGCCGCGGCCGCGAGCATCGCGAGCAGGAGCACCAACCAGGCCAGGTACGGCACGCCGAGGGTCTGCCACCGCTTGCGCAACTCGCCGCCCATCGGTCGGCCGGGCGTCCAGAAGTAGCCGGTGAGGATGAAGAACAACGGGACGTGCCAGGTGTAGATGACCGCCCGGGTGGTGTCGTCGATCCAGACATGGCCGACGACGACGGCCGCGATACCGATGATCCGGAGGGTGTCGATCCCGACGGACCGGGTGCCCACCGCGGGCGTCGTGGTGGTAGCGGCCATGGCGGGCATCATCGCAGACAACGACGACCCGTCATGTCCCGCCCCGCGCCGGCCGCCACGCCTCCCGGCGGGGTCCGGAAGGGTGCCGCCGGGGCCGTGGCGCAGTCGCGGGTCCCGGGCGCGGACCATCCGTCGCCGCGCATCGCATAGCCTTGCCGCGACGAACCGCCCGACCAGTGGAGGTCCGAGGGTGCCCGATCCTCTCTCCCCCTTCCAGCGCCTCCGGTCCGTCCCCCGGAAGGTCTGGATCGCCGTGGGGACGGTCGGGCTGCTCGCCTCCGCGCTGACGGTGGTCGTCTGGCCCTCGTCGCCGGCGGGCACGCCGCAGGCGGCGTGGTCGGCGTCCGGCGGCGACGCGACGCGGCCGACGGCTGCGCCGGTGGACGGCACGACGTGCGCCGCGAACGTCCCCGGCATGGCCGACTTCACCCCCGTCGCGGCGATGGACCTGCCCGAGCGCGTCAACTGGGCGAACCGCGACCCGGCGTACGCGTTCGACCGCACCGCCGGGGTGGCCGGCGGCTTCGACCGGGTCGGCTACTGCCTGGAACTGACCGGCCCGGCCGGCCGGCAGTGGGTGTGGACCGCGATGGCGCCGTTCACCACCGACGCCCGCCGCCTCGGGCTGCCGACCCGGGGCGGCCAGATCGTCCGGCAGCGGGTCAGCGACCTGGAGATCGCGTCCAACGTGGAGGGCCTGACCACCGGCACGGGGCTTCCCGGCTACCTGGAGATGTGGCCCAACTCGTACAACGTCGGGGCGTCCGGCCAGATCCCCGGCGCCTCCGCCGGCCGCTTCGACGCCGACGACGACCTGCGGGGCGCCATCGCGTACGGCTCGTTCCAGGTGCACCTGGTCGCCCCCACCCGGCCCTCCACCGTCGCCCCGCAGACGGTGTTCGCGGTCAACGGGTTCACCTCGAAGAAGAACAAGCTGTCGCTCGGCATCGGCACCGCCCCGAACGGCCACCCCGACTGGACGCTCTCCGACAACGCGGCCGCCTTCACCGAGCGCCGGTTGACGGTGTACGCGCGGCCGTCCGTGCTCACCCTCGACCAGCACCCCCGCGACCGGCAGCTGTACCCGAGGGACGCCGAGAACGGCGCGGCGGTCCTCGTCACCGGCAAGGTGCGCGACACCCGGGTCAGGGCCGTACGCCTGAAGGTCACCAGCGGCGCCGAGGGGTGGGAGGACACCCTGCCGGTCACCGGCGCCGCGGACTTCACCTTCCGCCGGCGCATCCTCGCGACGCTGCGGGAGTACCGCTTCGAACTGCACGTGCTGGGCGACGGCCTGAGCCGCCGGGTCGGCCTCTGGGAGGGGGTCGTGGCCGGCGACGTCTACGTCATCCAGGGCCAGTCCAACGCCGTCTCCGCGAAGTACCGGGGATCGTCCGCGGGCGAGGAGTCACCGTTCGTCCGCAGCTACGGATCGTCCACGGCGGACCGTACGCTCTCCGGGGCCGACCGGGGGTGGAACTACGCGGTCAGCGAGGCGATCCGGCAGCCCGGCTCGGTCGGCCAGTGGGGCATCCGGATGGCCCACCGCCTCTCGGACACCTACCAGGTGCCGGTGGCCGTCCTCAACGGCGCCGAGAACGGCAAGCCCATCTCGTTCTTCCAGCGCAACGACGCCGCTCCCGGCGACCTCGCCACCAACTACGGCCGCCTTCGGCAACGTCTGGTGGCCGCCGGGGTGATCGGGCGGGTCCGGGCCGTGCTCTGGTACCAGGGCGAGTCGGACGACGACGCCGCCGCCCGGCACGTGGCGGGGTTCACCGCCCTGCTCGGCGACTGGCGGCGGGAGATCGGCACCGACATCCCCGGCGACAGCCGGTACTACGTCTTCCAGGTGCGCACCTCGCCCTGCGGCGACAGCAGCACCGGCCAACTGCGGGAGGCCCAACGGCGGATGCGCGACACCCTCGGCGTGACGGTGCTGTCCACCAACGGCCTCTCCGGCCACCAGGGCTGCCACTTCGCCTGGGAAGAGGGCTACCGCGAGCTGGGCGACCGGGTCTTCCGCGTGCTGGCCCACGACCTGTACGGCGGCCCGGGGGACGGGGTCGCCGCCCCCGACCCGCGCTCGGCGGCCTTCGCCAACGCCGAGCGCACCGAGGTGGTGGTCCAGCTGCGCGACGACGACCCGCTCACGGTCCAGCCGGGGGCGCAGGCGGACTTCCGCGTCAACGGGGGCACCGTCACCGTCACCGGCGTCGCGTACCGGGACGGCGGCCGGCTGGTGCTGACCCTGTCCGGCCCGGCGGACGGTGTCTCGGGGGTGAGCTACCTGGGCCACGCCGGGGCGGGGCCGTGGATCGTCAACGCCACGGGCTCGGGGCTGCTGGCCTTCCACAACCTGACGATCGCCGCCGGCCCCCCTCCCGCGGGCGGCTCCTGATCAGCTCGGGTCGGCTCTCCGCCTGGTTCCCGCTCCGCGCCCTGCTCCCGCATGCCCGCGGGTTCAGCTACGGGCGTGCGCGCCGGCCCGACCCTGCGCGTGCCACGGCGTCAGCTTCCGCAGCGCGGCCCACCGTCCGCCCGGTCGGTCGGCGGCGTCCACGGGCCCGCGGGCCGGCACCGGGTCCGCCGTGGCGGAGGCCGAGGCCGTCAGCACGAGCAGGACGAAGATCCACGACAGCCCGTCGACGGAGAGCGGGTTCCAGACGACCTCGGTGAACGAGTAGACGACCAGCAGCGCGACGGGCGCCTTCGCGGAGAAGGCCCGGCCGTCGGTGACGGCGCCGTGCAGCAGGGTCGCCGCCCACAGGCCCCACAGCGTCAGCCCGACCAGGCCACCGGCGAAGATGACCAGGACGTACCCCGAGTGGAAGAAGTGGGTGGGCGCCTCGCCGACGTCCCGCAGGTAGTACCACTTGGAGACGCCGACGCCGGTCGCCTCCGTGCAGGCGATGTACTCGCGGGCGGCCATCCAGATGTTGCCGCGATTGCTCAGGGTGGTCTTCGACGCGGTCCACGTCAGGTAGGTGGCCAGCCCGAGGGCGGCCACCACCAGGGCGACGCAGAGGGGGAAGCTGATCCGGGGGAACTTCCGCCACCGTTCGAGGACGAGGCTGCCCAGCAGCCAGAGGCCGGCGGCGGCGAGGGCCAGGTAGCTGGTCCGCGAGCCCGTGGCGACGATGATCAGCAGGCAGAAGGACGTCGATGCCACCGCGGCCAGGCGACGCATCGCGCAGAGGCTGGCGACCAGGGTGAACGACGCGAGCATGGCGACGTAGTTCTCGGACTCGTAGAAGCTCTTGAACAGTGCGCCCGCCATCGAGCACTTCTCCAGCTTCCCGGCCGTGCACGCCCGCCACGACTGCCCGGAGAAGACGGTCGGGATCGTCATTACCGACAGGACGGCCAGCCCCGTCCAGGCCATCGCCCTGCTGGTGAGGGCGGTGCCGTGCGAGAGCAGGGCCACGGCGAGCAGCAGCAGCGCGGAGGCGCCGTACGCCGCGAGTCTCGAGCCGTAGAGCCCGGCGCCACTGAGGGCGTCCACGGCGAAACACCAGGCGAGCAGCGCGCCGGCCATCAGCAGGCTGATCCGGCGCCAGACGTCGGTGGGGCCGCGTAGGCTGCGGCGGCCCGACACGACCAGCCAGGCCAGCAGGCACAGCACCAGCAGCCCGATGAGCGCGGAACTGCGGTCGCCGGCGAGCACGGGCGCCGCGTTCGTGAGCACCGCGAACCCGATGAGGGCGACCGCCGTGGCGCCGCCGCCGAACGACGCGGTGACCTGCCGCCGGGCGCGCACCAGCCAGACGGCCACCGCGACCCCACTCACCGTCAGCAGGACACCGAAGAGGCCGACCAACTCAGGCCCTTTCTCTCGAGGACGTGGGGCCGGCCGCCGGCACGGCGTCACCCGGCGGCTGCCGGCGGAGGGCGGCGACGAGGCAGCCCCACAGCAGCACGCAGAGGAGCGCGTCGCAGACCAGGCTGGAGACGACGGCACCCTGCCAGCCGTAGGCGGGGATGAGCCAGACGTTCAGCCCCGCGTTGACGACCCCCACCGCGATCTGACACACCGTACGGCGGCCCTGCATCCGGCTGCCCGAGAGGGTGTCGGCCGCCAGGTAGTGCAGCGCCTTCAGCACGAGCAGCGCGCTCAGCCCCTGCAACGCCGTCTCGGCCGCCGCGAACTCGGCCCCGAAGACGTACGGCATCGTCCACGCGAACGCGACGAGCGCCAGGCTGGCCGGCGCGCTGAACATCAGGTAGCGCGGCAGCAGCCGCCGGGTGAGGGCGAAGGCGGCGCGGGTCCCGTTCCGGCCGGCCTCGAAGAACTTGGGGTACGCCACCGCCGCCATGGAACGGCCCGGGGTGTACGCGAAGTCGACCACCCGGTACGCCGCCGCGTAGATGGCGGCGCTCTCGGGGGTGCTCAGCCGCGACAGCATGACCTTGTCGAGGTCGTTGTAGACGGTCTGGGCCGACAGGCCGACGGCGAACAGCATTCCGGTGCGGGCCTGCCCGAGCGCGCCGCGGACGTCGAACCCGAACCCGCCCGCGCCGCGCAGCCCGAACCCGATCACCAGCACGCCGACGACGCCGGAGATGGCGGCCGACAGGGTCGCCCAGCCGTACAGCGTCATCGGTGCCGCAGCCGCGAGGCCCAGCGCCAGCGCCCCGGCCAGCCGGCACACGTGCAGCAGGGCGGGGATGACCGAGGCGAGGAAGACCTGGCCCCGGGCCTGGACCGAGGCGGCCACGACCTCGACGAGCCGCCACGCCACCAGGTCGGCGAAGGCGAGGCAGGCGACCGCGACCACGCTCACCTGGGCGCCCCAGATGGCCACCCCCGCGGCGGTCACCAGGACCGTCGCGCCCGCCCCGAAGACGAGGGTGAGCAGCAGGCCCCGGGCGAGGTGCCGGGGCCAGTCGGACGGCGAGTCGGCGTAGCTCTGGAAGATCAGGCTCGGCGCGCCGGCCGAGGCGAACGGCGACACCACGGCGACGAGAGCGGTGATGCCGACGAACAACCCGTAGGTGTCGATCGGCATCTCCCGCGCGAGGAGAACGAAGAGCGCGCCCTGCGCGATGGTGCGCAGCAGGGTCCCGGTGAAGAACTTCCCGGACTTGCGCAGGAAGCCGTCGCCCCGGCCGGACAGGGCGGACCTGCGCCGGTGCGATCGAGGCCGGACGCCGTCGGGGGCCGCCACGGATCCGGCCGTGCCCTGGGCCAGGGTCACCGCTGCAACGCCTCCACCCACCGGCGGCTCACCACGGCGGGATCGAGAGCCGCGCAGCGGGCGTGCCAGGCCTTCTCGAAGTCGGCGTGGGTGGGACGCTCGTCCTGCGTCATCCGCCGCACCGCCTCGGCCAGCGCCTCGGGGGTGGGCGCCGCCGCCAGCGTCCCCGGCACCAGCGTCGGGATCAGCTCGTCCAGCGCGGGCACCGGCAGCGTGGCGACGGGCAGGCCGGCCTCGGCCGCCTCGACCAGGCTGAACCCGAACGTCTCGGCTCGCGAGGGGTGCACCAGCAGGTCGGCCTCGGCGAGGAGGGCGCCGACGCCGGGAACCCGGCCCAGGAACGTCACACGGCCCGCCAGGCCCAGGTCACGCGCCTGGTTCTCGAGCAGCTCGCGTTCCTCGCCGTCGCCGGCCAGCGTCAGGTGGTAGGCCGCCGGCAGGAGGGCGAGGGCGGACAGGGCGCAGGAGTGGTTCTTGTACGGGCGGAACGCCGCGGTGGTGAGCAGTTGGATCCTGCGGGGGTCGACGACGGCCCGGGGCGGGACGAACGGGGTGAGCGGCATCGGGTTGGTGATGGTGACGACGGGCTGCCCCGGTGCGAGGTGCCGCACGGTCCGCGCGACACCCTCCGAGACGGCGACGACGAGCCGGGGCCGCAGCGCGCCGACCCGGGTGACCCGGGCGAGGGTCCGCACCCTCCGGTCGATGCGCAGCCGCTCCGGGAGCAGGGAGTGTTCCCACGCCACGAAGCTCCTGCCGGACCCGGCGAGCGCCGCGCCCACCGGCACGGTTCCCCACAGGCCGCTGGCCACGATCTCGACGTCGGCCGGCAGGCCCTGCAACCGGCGACGCAGCGGCGGCACCGCCTCCATCAGGCGGGTGATCCGGGACCCCAGGTTGAGGGTGTCGATCGGCAGGTCACCGAGGCCGGCCGGGATCCCCCGCGACATGACGGTGGCGGAGACCTCCACGCCCTGCGCCCGCAGGCCCTGCATGAGCAGCGCGGCGGCCCGCTCCATGCCGTAGAAGGGCTCCAGCTGGGGCAGCACGAAGTGCAGGCGCATCAGCGGGCTCCGTCGCTCGGGCGGGCACCGGCGGCGACGCGGGACTTGCGCATCGCCACGCGCTCCAGCGTGGAGCGCGGCACGAGGCCGAGCGCGGCCAGCACCGCGTTACGGGCCGACGGCGGCGAGTTGCGGCGGATGGCGCGCACCATCTCCCGTACGCCCTGCCCGTCGCGGGCCTGCAGCGCGTAGCGGAGGGTCTGCGCGGCGATGAAGTCGGAGAAGGTCTCCGGGGACCACACGCCTTCCCACCGCTTGGCCCACTCCCACGACTGGCGCCAGTCCGCGCGGGCGGAGATGGAGCCGGGGCTGCCCACGGTGTAGACGGCGGTGGCCTCCTCCACCTGCACGATCCTCGCGTGGGGCAGGCGTGCCGCCCGCACCAGCCAGTCCCAGTCCTGGTGCCGGGGCAGCGTCTCGTCCCACGGGCACCGGGTGGCCAGTTCGTGGGTCGTCACGAGGGTCGAGGTGGGCAGCGACTGGCGGCCGACGCCGAGGTGCCGGCGGCGGAAGAGGTAGTCCTCGGGCAGCATGCCGTCGGCGATCAGCGTCTCCGGGGCGGCGGTCGGGAGGGGAGCCGCGCCGGCCTTGCGTTGCAGGATCCGGGACGACACGACGGGCAGCCAGCCCTTGGCGGCCAGCCGGTCGACGACCGGCACCTGCGTCGCCAGCTTCGTCGGCAGCCAGGTGTCGTCGTCGTCCAGGAACGCCACGTGGCTGCCGGGGGCGGCGTGCGCGACCCCGAGGTTGCGCGCGTGCGAGCCCCGCCGGCCCCCGCCGGTGCACACGATCTCGTCCACGTGCCCCCGCAGTTCCCGCACGGACGCGGGGACCTCGGCCAGGTCGCAGACGACGACGATGCGGACGGACACCCCCTGCTGCCCGCGCGCGGACAGCACCGCCTCCGCGATGCTGGGCCTGCCCGTGGTCGGGATCACGACCGAAACGTCCGGCAATCGACTCTCCAAGCACTCGGCGCGCGGTTGACGGCGAGCGCGCACAGGTAACGGCAGACGGTGAGGTCCGGGGCCACGGTGCCCACGGCATCCTCGGTCGGGCGGGCCGTCGGCGGACGGCCCCACTCAACGGCTCAGCGACCACCGCCACGGAAGACCTCGGACACCGTCCGGATGAGCACCTTAGCGTCGAGCCACAGCGACCAGTTCTCGATGTAGTAGTTGTCGAACCGCGCCCGGTCGGAGATCGGGGTGTCGCCGCGCAGGCCACTGACCTGCGCCAGCCCGGTGAGCCCCACCGCGACCCGGTGACGCATGGCGTAGTTGGGGTACTCGGCGGAGAACTTCTCGACGAAGTACGGCCGCTCGGGGCGCGGCCCGACCACGCTCATGTCGCCCCGCAGGATGTTCCAGAGCTGCGGCAGCTCGTCCAGCGACGTGCGGCGCATGAAGCGGCCGATCGGGCCGACCCGCTGGTCGTGCGCGATCGACCAGTTCGTCTGCGACTCGTGCTCGTCGACGGGACGCATCGAGCGGAACTTGATGATGTGGAACGGCTTGCCGTGGCGGCCGATCCGTTCCTGGTAGAAGAAGATGCCCGGGCCGCCGTCGAGGAGCGTCGCGATCGCGCAGAGCAGGAGAACGGGGCTCAGCAGCAGCAACGCCGTGCTGGCGAAGAGGATGTCCGACGCACGCTTGAGCGCCCACCGGGGCCCGGACAGGGTGATGTCGCCGACCTTGACGATCGGGATCGCGCCGATGTGGTCGCCGTGCGAGCGGGAGCCCCAGAGCCGTGGCACGGCCCACAGGTCGCAGCTCGCGCTGCGCGGCTGGCGGAGGACCTCCATCAGGGTCAGCTCCGGGCAGCTCGGGTCCGCGATGATGAGCACGTCGCACTCGACCATCCGGACGAGCGGTTCCAGCTGGTCCAGGGTGCCGATCAGGGGGAGCGCCGCCGGCACCTGCGGGTGCGTGGAGTCGACGCAGCCGACGAAGCGCAGCCCGTACTGCGGGTAGCGGCGCAGCAGCCGGGCGAGTTCCACGGCGATCGGCCCGCTGCCGATGATGATGGCGTTGTGCTCCACCCAGCGACGCTTGCGCGCGATGGTGGCGAACTCCCGCGAGAAGACGCGACCGACGAGGACCAGCCCGGCCGCGATGATCACCCCGCGTGCGAACCCGCCCACGTACTCCGCGGAGTCGTGCCGCAGCGCCGCGACGATGGTGACCACGGCCGCGGACGCGAGCAGCCGCCCGCAGAGGCTCGGCAACTCGTCGAGGATGCTCACGTGACGACGGGCCCGGTAGAGCCCGCCCGCCGCGAAGATGGCCACCGTCAGGCCGGCCATGGCCAGCGTCCCGCGCCAGTACTGGAGGCTGATCAGCAGGGGCGCCAGCAGGGCGGCCACGTCGACGGGCGCCGTCATCATCCAGGCCCGCAGCCCTCGGGTGCGCGTGGACGCGCGGGAACTCGCGTACGGCAGCACCGCCGTCACGTCGAGGCCGGGGCGGGGCGCGCCGTCGCTCGCCTGACCGCCCGCAGGCGGCGCGGAGGTGGGCAGCGCTCCGGTGGCACCGCCCCCGGCGCCGGCCCCGCCGCGTACCCCCGCCCGCATGCCTCGCGCCACGTCGTCGCGGTGCGGCGTGCTGGCGTCGTGGTCCATCGCCTGTTGCCTGGACATGGTTGGTCCTTCCCCGTTGACTGCCCCGGCGGCGCGCGGCAGCTTCGAGGCGAACGAAGGATACGACCGGTACGCGCGCCTCACCAGAGCCGGGAAGGCAGTCCGACCTCCTACTTTCCGGCGTTCAGGATCTCCGCAACGGCGTCGCGCCGCACGGCGTCGTAGAAGGACTTGGCCTTGTCGGCGTTCGCGAACACGACGCTCTCGCTACCGACCCTGCCGGTGCCCTTCGTCGGGCTGGTGATGAAGCGCAGGTTGTTGCCGCGCAGGCCGCGCAGGTCGGTCGCCATGCCCAACAGGGACATGTTCTCGTCCACCGACACCGCGTTCGACGTCGCCTTGACGAAGGAGTTCAGCTTTCCCGGGTTCGTGACGATGCCCCCGGACACGGCGCGGTCCAGGATCGCCTTGATGACCTGCTGCTGGTGCCGGATGCGGGCGAAGTCCCCGTCCGGGAACTGCTTGCGCTGGCGCGAATAGTCGAGCGCCGCCTCACCGTCCATCCGCTGCGCTCCCTGCCGGAAGGTGCGGAACGGAGGGTGGATCGAGGTGAAGGTCTTCTCCGCGTCGATGTCGATGCCGCCGAGGGCGTCGATGATCTCCTTGAAGCCGGCGAAGTCGACCATCATGACGTGGTCGATCCGCACGCTCGTGAACTTCTCGACGGTCTGCACCATCAACGGCACGCCACCCCACGCGTACGCGGCGTTGATCTTCGCGTCCCGGCCGCCCTCGTTGCCGTCCTTCGACCGGGGCACGGGGACCCAGGTGTCCCGGGGGATCGAGATGAGCTGGGCGCTCGACCGGTCCTTCGGCAGGTGGGCCAGGATGATCGTGTCCGTGCGGGAACCCGACGTGCTCTCCGGGTCGCGGGTGTCGCTGCCCAGGATCAGGATGTTCATCGCGCCCTTGGCCACCGCCTGCGGACGGCCCTCCTCGGGAACGTCCGCGAACGCGTCGACGCGTTCGATGTCCGACTCCACCGAACGCAGGTAGAGCCCGCCGGCGATCATGCCGCCGCCGCCGAGCAGCGCCACCACCAGCAGGCTGATGAGGGCGACGCGCCGCCACCGGCGACGAGGCTTCGCGTGCTTCCCCGGCTGACGCCCGGTCTGGTCGGCGACCGGGTCCGGCTCGACGAACTGTTGTGGAACTGGCATGGCGGCGATGCTACTTATCCGCCGGGGTGTGCGCGTACCCTCATCCGGCTGGTGACGGCCCCCATCCGTGCCGACCCGTCCCATCCCGTCGCACACCGTCCACCTCGTTGCGGGCCGATGGGGCTTTCCCCTACACCTGTTCGCTTCCGGCTGGTAGAACCCTTGCGTGGACGCAACGAAGCTTCGACGGGCCATCGCCCGCACCCCCCTCGCCCCCGTCGCGGCCTTCCCCAAGCGCCTGGCCCGCGTCGCCCGCCACGACGCGAAGGTGCTGCGCACCTCGGCCCGCTGGCTGGTCACCTCCCGGGAGCACCACAACTACACGTACGAGCTGACCAAGCTGAGCCGGCACCACCTCGCCTGGTTCGTCAGCGTGGTCTGCGACGTGCCCGTGAAGCAGGTCCGCGCGTACTTCGCCGAGATCGAGTCGGACGACGTGCTGCGCCGGCACATCGAGTCCGCCACCGCCGGCGCCGCCCGCCGGGGCCTGGCCGACCGGCAGGTCCGCTACGCCCGCCGCATCGGCTGGTACGCCATCGTGCGCGCCACGAAGCCGTCGCACGTGGTCGAGACCGGCGTCGACAAGGGGCTCGGCAGCTGCGTGCTCGCCGCCGCGCTGCTGCGCAACGCCGCCGACGGGCACCCCGGCCGGGTCACCTCGCTGGACATCAACCCCGAGGCCGGCTACCTGGCCCGGACGGCGCCCTGGTCCGAGGTGGTCGACCTGGTCATCGGCGACTCCATCGCCTCCATCGCCGCGCTGGACCGGCCGGTCGACCTCTTCCTGCACGACAGCGACCACAGCCGGGCCCACGAGAGGCGCGAGTTCGAGGCCGTCGAGGGCCGGCTGGCCCCGGGCGCGATCCTGCTCACCGACAACGTCACCGCCACGAACGTCCTCGCCGAGCACGCCGAGCGCACCGACCGGCGGTTCCTCGCCTACCGGGAGACCCCCGCCAACCACTGGTACCCGGGCGACGGCATCGGCGTGGCCTGGTGAGACCGCGGGCGTGAGCATCGGCTCCTCGCGGTGCGCGGGAAGTCCCACCGCGACCACGTCCGCGCGGGAGGCGGTCCGGGCGCGCACGCGGGGCAACGGCCGGGCGCGAGCCGTGGCAGGGTGAACGCATGCGGTTGAGCGCCATCCACACGTACCCCGTCAAGGGTTGTCACCGGCGCGACCACGACGTCGCGGGCGTCGAGCCGTGGGGCCTGGCCGGCGACCGGCGCTGGATGATCGTCGACGCCGACGGCGTCGGCGTCACCCAGCGGGAGACCACGCGCCTGGTCGCCCTGCACGCCACGCCGCACGACGGCGGCCTGCTGCTGCGCGCCGAGGGTCACGACGACCTGGACGTGCCCGAGCCGGCCGGCGGCGATCCGGTCGCGGTGCGGACCTTCCGCAACCGGAAGCTGCCGGTGCCCGCGCTCTCCGCCGGGCCGGCGGCCGACGCCTGGCTCGGCGCGTTGCTGGGCCGTGCCGCCCGGCTGGTCTGGCTCGCGCGACCGACCCGGCACATCCCGGCGGGGGACCGGGAGCACGACACCGGCGACCGGGTCAGCTTCGCCGACGCCTACCCGCTGCTGCTGGCCTCCACCGCCTCGCTCGACGCGCTCAACGGGTGGCTCGCCGAGGCCGGCGAGGAGCCCGTGCCGATGGCACGGTTCCGTCCCAACCTGGTGGTGCAGGGCGCGGCGGCCTGGGCCGAGGACGACTGGGCCGGCCGCCCGCTGCGCATCGGCGGCGTCCGCTTCCGGGCCGCCGGGCCGTGCGACCGCTGCGTGGTCACCACCACCGACCAGGAGACGGGGGCACGCGGGAAGGAACCGCTGCGCACCCTCGCCCGGCACCGCAAGGTCGGTCAGAAGCTCCTCTTCGGACTGCACCTGGTTCCCGAGGAGACGGGTCGGATCGCGGTGGGCGACCCGCTCGTGCCCGGCTCCCCCTCGTGAGCCGGTGTCGTCCGCACGGCTTCTGACGTTCGTGATCGGCGTTCAGCCCGCGGGTGCCGGCGGGGCGGCGAGGTCCAGCCACATGAGAACCTCGTCGCGGTCGTCGCCGGGGGCGACCCGCAGCGCGCCGGGCAGCCGACCGATCTCCCGGTAGCCGAGTCGCCGGTAGAACCGGTCCAGCCCCAGCCCGTCCCGCACGGTGACGTGCAGCGCCTCCCAGCCCATCCCGCGGCCGAGGCGCTCGGCCTCGCGCATCAGCGCGGCGCCGTACCCGTGGCCCTGGGTGTCCGGGTGGACCATCACCCGCTTCAGCACGCACCAGTGCGCCTTCAGGTCGAACCGGTTGTCGCAGAAGATCAGCGCGGCGACGGGCCGCTCGCCCGCGTACCCCAGGAGCAGGCGGTCCGGGCCCTCGGCGATGCCGGCGAAGGTGGGATCGGCTGTGTGCCGGACGTCGGCGGCGGTGACCGGCGGTACGAACCCGACCGCGCCGCCGGCGTTGGTGACGTCGACCCAGAGGGCGACGATCCGTTCCCGCAACTCGGGGGTCAGTTCGGGATCGAGGACGAAGCGCAGGCTCACCCGGTAATCCTGACGGCGCGGGCCCCGCGCGGACCCGTGATCGTGACGCGCGTGACAGGGTGCTCGGTGCGGGAGGGGGGATTCGAACCCCCACGTCCTTTCGGACAATAGGACCTAAACCTACCGCGGCTGCCGTTACGCCACTCCCGCCGACCCGCTGAGTCTAGAGTGTTCCGCCGCATCGGTGGTGGGCCCGGCCACGCGGTCGGCCGTCGGGTGCCCGGCTGGCGGCGCGACCGGGCCTGTACAGGCTCGGCCCCGGTGCGGCGGCGACCTCAGTCCAGCCCGAGGTCCCGGCGCAGCTTGGCGACGTGGCCGGTGGCCTTGACGTTGTAGAGCGCGCGCTCGATCCTGCCCTCGGCGTCGATCACGAAGGTCGAGCGGATCACGCCGGTCACCGTCCTGCCGTACGACTGCTTCTCGCCGTACGCGCCGTACGCGGTCAGCACGGACCTGTCGGTGTCGGCGACCAGCGGGAAGGTGATGGCGTCGCGCTCGCGGAACTTCGCCAGCTTCTCCGGCTTGTCGGGCGAGATGCCGACGACCTCGTAGCCGGCCGCCTGGAGCGAGGCGAGCGAGTCGCGGAAGTCGCAGGCCTGCTTGGTGCAGCCGGGCGTCATGGCCGCCGGGTAGGCGTACAGGACGACCTTGCGGCCGCGCAGGTCGGCCAGCGAGAGCGTCTCGCCGGTGTCGGTGGGGAGGCTGAACTCCGGCGCGGGGTCACCGGGGGAGAGGCGGTCGGGCGCGGTCATGGCACGACCCTACCGCCGCCCCCGCCCGCCCCCGGCCGGCGCGCCGGACGCGCGTGCAGCGGCGTCGATCATGCAGTCATGGTGCCCGATCTGGTCCGCTCTGCTCTGGTTCGTCGCCCACCACAACTCCATGATCGACGCGTGGGGAGGGGGGTGGGGAGGGCGCGGGGGGTGGTGGGGAGGGGCGGGCGGCATGGAGGCGGAGGGCACCGGCCGCGGTGGCGCCCGCGCCGGCGACGAGGATCAGGGCGACCAGGATCCGGGCCGTCGACGCCGGCCAGGGCACGGGGGCGACGGCGCGGGCGAAGACGGCGGCGTTGGCCAGCCCGGCGAAGAGCGCCAGGCAGGCCCCGGCCAGCGCCAGCGCGAAGTCGGCGGCCGGCCGGCGGGCCAGCGCGAAGACCCCCGCCGCGACGGCGCCGAGCCCGGTCAGCAGCGCCCAGACCTGCCCGCCCAGCAGGCCGGTCAGCACCCCGCCGACGCCTTGGGCGCCGGCGTCCAGCTCCCGGCCCACGGTGAACACCACCGCGGCCACCCCGCCGAGGACCAGCAGCGCGCCGAGCCCGGCCAGTGCCCGCGCGCCCGGCCCGGACCGGGCCGGCAACAGCCCGAGCGCCCCCACGGCCAGCAGCCCGACCGTGGCGACCACCCACCAGACGTACGCGTTCGGTGGCGGCACCCAGTCGAGGGTGCCGCGGATCTCCCCCGTCTCGGTGCCGGCGCGCAGCGGCACCGTCCAGTCCCGCACCCGGTGCTCCCGGTCGGGGGCGGCACGCACCTGCGGTGGTGGCGCCGACTCCCGCCAGAGCGCCCGCTGGTCGTGCCAGCGGACGGTGGAGGAGCCGTCGACCCGCCGCCAGTCCGGGGCGGCGGCCGGGTTCGCCTCGGCCGGCAGCCGGGTGTCCCCGGCGATGGTCCGGTTCAGGTACGTCGCGGGGGAGCGGACGTTCTCGTACACCCCGTCGGGGCCGACCCGCAGGTAGGGCTCGCCGGAGTAGCCGAGCACCTCGACGGCGCGGTCGCCGGTGTTGGTCAGCTCCAGCCGCGCGCCCGCCTCGACCACCCGTACGGTCAGTCCGGGGCGGGCCGGGGCGACGGCGCTCACCTCGGTGCGGTAGTCGGTGCCGTCGGGGGCGTCGGCGCCGTGCGCGGCGGCGGGCGCGGCGAACGCGGCCGTCGCGGTCAGCGCGCCGGCGAGCACCAGGCCGGCGCGGGTCACCAGGTCGCGGATCACCTGCCGGCCGCCTCCACCGCCGCCTTGATCCCCTCGGGGCTGCGGTCGGCGATCTCCTCGCCGTCGACCAGGATCGTCGGGGTGCCGGTGATGTCGGCCTTGCTGGCCTCCTCCGTCACGTGCTCGGTCCACGGCTTGAAGGTGCCCTCCCGCAGGCAGGAGGCGAAGCCGTCCCGGTCGATGCCGGTGCCCGCCGCGATGTCGGTCAGTTCCTCGTCGCTGAGCCCCGCGCCGCCCTCCGGCGGCTGCCGGTCGAACAGCGCCTTGGCGTACTCCCGGTACCGGCCGCCCTCCGCCGCGCAGCCGGAGGCGGCCGACGACCGGGTCGAGTACTGGGTGCTGGAGAAGCGGTTCAGGTACGCCACCGGGTGGTAGACGACCCGCACCTTGCCCTCGCTGATGAGCTGGTCGAGGGTCGGGCCGCTGGCCTGCTCGAACTGCTTGCAGGCCGGGCAGAGGAAGTCCTCGTAGATGTCGATGGTGACCGGGCCCGAGCCGGCGACGACCCCGGTGCCGGCCTCGTTCGAGCCGGTCGGCGGGGTGAAGTCGTCGGAGCGCTGGCTGGAGTAGACGCTCCAGCCGATGAGGCCGGCGACGACCAGGACGGCCACGGCGGCCACGGAGACCCAGAGCGTCCGCTTGCGCCGCTGCTCCCGGGCCAGCTGCTCGCGGACCACCCGGGCGGCACCCTTCTGCCCCTTGCGACTACTCATCCTCGTCCTCCAGGGATGCGTCCCCCGCCAGCCAGCCGTCCACCGAGACGGGGGTGCGGGGCCAGATCAGCAGGAACCCGGCCAGGGCCAGGAATCCCAGGTCCCGGAGGATCTCCGGGAGGTAGCTCGGGCTCTGGCCCTCGGCGAGCTCCCCGCCGGCGCCGAAGCAGCCGCAGTCGATGGCGAGGCCCCGGCTCCAGGCCGAGACGATGCCGACGACGAAGACCACCAGCAGCGCCGCGGAGACCCCGGCGGAGAGCCGGGTGGCCAGCCCGAGCAGCAGCAGTACGCCCAGCGCCAGCTCGACGAAGGGCAGCGCCGCGCCGATCACCGTGGCGAGGTCGTACGGCATGACCTGGTAGGCGTTCACGGCGCGGCCGGAGGCGGCCAGGTCACCGACCTTGCTGCCGCCGGCGAACAGCCACACGGCGGCCAGGCCCAGCCGGGCGGCGACGCCGAGCCAGGGACGGACGGCGGGCCAGCGGGCGACCCGGGTGTGCGGTGCGGTCACGATCATTGGTCGTCCCGTCCCCGGCGGAAGTTCCCGGTCATCCGGCGAGGGCGTCGCCGACCGCCTCGACGAGGTCGTTGCGCGCCCGGGCCACCCGGGAGCGGATGGTGCCCACCGGCACCCCCTCCACGGCGGCGGCCTCGGCGTACGACAGGCCGAGCAGCTGGGTGAGAACGAACGCCGCGCGTCGCTCCGCCGGCAGCCGGCGGAGCAGGTCGGCGGCGCCGAGCTGACCGGCGGGGTCCGGGTGCGACCGGTCGGTCCAGGCGTCGGCGGCGAGCCGCTCGCCGAGCCGGCGGCGACGGACGACCGTGCGCAGGTGGTCGGCGCAGGCCCGGCGGGCGATGCCCAGCAGCCAGGTGCGCGCGCTGGAGCGGCCCTCGAACGCCGGCAGCGCCCGGAACGCCCGCAGGTAGGTCTCCTGGGTCAGGTCGTCCGCGCTGTCCGGATCGACCAGCGCGGCGGTGAAGCGCCACACCTCGGCCTGGGTCAGCCGGACGAACGCGGCCTGCGCGACGGGGTCGCCGTCGCGGGCGGCCAGCGCCCACTCGGTCGCCGACTCCCGCGCAGCGGCGCCCGCGTCACCGGTCGGGCTGGCGGCGGAGGTCTCGCGCGGGGCGGGGATCACGACAGTCCAGGTTACGCGGCGGGACCGGGCCCGGGAGGGTCCTTCGGCCCTTCCATGGCCTGCGCCACCTCGGGAACTATTCCGCCGCGCCGCACGACTACCCCCACATGACATGCGACGACGTACGCGCGGCGCTGTCGGCGCGGCTGGACGGCGAGGACCCGCTGGCGGCGCCGGCGGTGCTGGACGCGCACGCGGAGAGCTGCCCCGGCTGCCGTGCCTGGCTGACCCGGGCCGAGCAGGTGACCCGGCTGGTCCGGGTGCAGGCGGTGGCGGTGCCCGACCTGACCGCGTCGGTGCTGGCGGCGGTCGCCGCCGATCCGCTGGCGCCCGGGCGCACACGGGCGGCGGCCCGGGCGGCCCGCCGCCAGGTGCTGCGGGTGGCGGTCGCGGTGGCCGCGGTCGCCCAGCTGTCGATCGCCCTGCCGATGCTGCTCGCCGGGCTGGGCGTGACCGTCGACCCGCACACCAGCCGCGAGATGGCCTCCTTCGACGTGGCGCTGGCCGTCGGCTTCGCGCTGGCCGCGTGGCGGCCCGAGCGGGCCCGCGCGTTCGTGCCGGTCGCGCTGGTGCTGGCGGTCTGCCTGGCCGGCACCAGCGCGGTGGACATCGCCAACTCGACGACCGCCCTGGTGCACGAGGTCGGCCACCTGGCCGCCGTGGTGCAGGCGGGGCTGCTGTGGGCGCTGGGACGGGTCAGCGACGAGCCGGGCCGCCGGCCGTCCTCCGCACTCCTGGCCCGCCATGGCTGACGCCGCGCCGGCCGCGCGGGTGCCGACGGCGTCGGGCGGGGCGGGGCTCGCGCCGGGCGCGCGGGTTCCGGCGGTCCCGGGCATGGTCGGAGTCGCGCCGGACCCGTCGGATTCGAGAGCATTGCCGGCATGAGTGTCGCCAACCGCCGCTGGACCGCCCGGCTGATCGCCACCGCCGGCCTGCTGGTCACCGTCGTCGCCCTGCTGATCGCCCCCGCCGGGCCCGCCAGTGCGCACGCGGTGCTGGTGAGCAGCAGCCCGATCGCCTCGGCGGTGGTGTCGAACGGGCCGGCGGAGGTCGTGCTGACGTTCAGCGAGTCGGTGCGCAAGGTGCCGGGCAAGATCCGGGTGATCGCGCCGGACGGCTCCCGCGCGGACCGGGGCGAACCCACCTTCGAGGGCACCGTGGTCACCGTCCCGGTCGATCCGGCCGGGGCGCGCGGCACGTACCTGGTCAGCTACCGGGTGATCTCCGCCGACAGCCACCCCGTCTCGGGCGCGTTCACCTACTCCGTCGGCGCGCCCTCGACGCCCCCGGTGGACAGCGGGGACGACAGCCGGGCCGACCCGTTCGTCGGCAACGCCGTCAAGGTCGCCAAGTACGCCGGCTACGCCGGCCTGCTGCTGCTCGTCGGCCCGGCGCTGGTGCTCGCCGCGCTCTGGCCCCGGCGGCTGCCCCGGCGAGGCCCGGCCCGGCTGGCCTGGGCGGGGCTCGGCCTGCTGGCGGTCTCCACGGTGGCGAACCTGCTGCTCCAGGTGCCCTACACCGCCGGCGGCGACGTGTTCGACGTGACCGGCGAGGGGCTGAGCGACGTGCTCGGCAGCTCCTTCGGCGCCGCGCACCTGATCCGGCTGGGTCTGCTGGCCGCGGCGGCGTTCCTGCTCCGGCCGCTGATGGCGGGGCCGGTCGAGCGGAGCGACCTGGTCATCCTGGGCGTGCTCGGGGCGGCGGCGCTGGTGACCTGGCCGCTGGCCGGGCACCCGGCGGCCTCGCCCGCCCCGGCGGTCTCCGTGGTCGTCGACACCGTCCACCTGGGCGGCATGGCGGTCTGGATGGGCGGGCTGGTGATGCTCGCCGCCTTCCTGCTGCCCCGGGCCGACGAGCGGGAGTTGGGTGCGATCCTGCCGATCTGGTCGCGCTGGGCGGCGCTGGCCGTCTCGGCGCTGCTGCTCGCCGGCACCGTCCAGGCGCTGATCGAGGTGGCCACCCCCCGCGCGCTGGTCGACACCACCTACGGGCGGCTGGTGCTGGGCAAGATCGGGCTCTTCGTGCTGGTGATCGCGGTGGCCGCGTACTCGCGGCAGCTGGTGCGCCGGCGCACCGCGGCCGGCCGGCCGACGTCGATGCGGCGGGCGGTCTGGGCGGAGCTGGCGATCACGGCGGTGGTCCTCGGCCTCTCCGCCGTCCTGGTGCAGACCACCCCGGCCCGCACCGCCGGCGCCGACGTGGCCGGCTCGACGGGCGGCTACTTCTCCACGACGCTCTCCAGCCCGAACTTCTCGCTCCAGGTCGAGCTGGACCCGGCCGAGCGGGGCAACAACACCGTGCACTTCTACGCGTACACCAAGGACAACCGGCCGCAGCCGGTGGTGGAGTGGCGGGCCACGGTCGCCCTGCCGACGGCGGGGATCGAACCCATCCAGGTCCCGCTGCTGCCGCTCACCGACAACCACGCCACCGGCGAGATCAACTTCCCGGCGGCGGGGGAGTGGCAGCTGCGCGTCACCGTCCGTACGTCGGACATCGACCAGGCCACGGTGACCGCCACCGTGCCGATCAGGTAACAGGAAGGCTCGCACCATGATCCGTCACCGGCGTACCGCAAGCGCCGCCGCCGCCCTGGCGCTCGGCGCCGTCGCCACCGCCGTCCTCGGCTTCGCGGCGCCCGCCTCCGCCCACGTCACGGTCAACCCGCAGGAGGCGACCCAGGGCGGCTACGGCCGGTTCGCCTTCCGGGTGCCGAACGAGAGCGACACGGCCTCCACCACGAAGCTGGAGGTGGTGCTGCCGGAGAACGCGCCCGTCGGCTCCGTGTCGACGATGCCGGTGCCCGGCTGGACGGTGGCGGTGGAGAAGCGCAAGGTGGACCCGCCGGTGGAGGTGCACGGCAGCCAGCTCAGCGAGGTCGTCTCCAAGCTCACCTGGACGGCCACCGGCAACGCGGCGGTCAAGCCCGGCCAGTTCCAGGAGTTCCCGGTCTCGATGGGGCCGCTGCCGCAGGTCGAGACGATGGTCTTCAAGACGTTGCAGACCTACTCCGACGGCAACGTGCAGCGGTGGATCGAGGAGCCGCTCCCCGGCGGCGAGGAGCCGGAGAGCCCCGCCCCGGTGCTCGCCCTCACGGCCGCCTCGCCGTCGACCGCCCCGACCGCCCCCACCGGCGCGGCCGCACCGCAGGCCGACGACGATGACGACGACGAGAGCGACGGCGTGGCCACCGGGCTCGCGGTGGCCGGCCTGGTCGCCGGCGTGGGCGGCCTGCTGCTCGGCGGGCTCGCGTTCTCGCGTACGCGGCGGGCGCCGACGTCGCAGGTGTGACCCGTACCGCTCGCCGGCCCGTCGGACCATCCGACGGGCCGGCTGCCTTTCCTGACCCGTGCCGTGGATATCCGCTGATCGGTCGCCCCGCGTCGGTAAGGTCGGCCGGGTATCCGGCTACGGAGGGGGACGAGACGAATGCGGTTCGTGCGGGTGCTCGCCGCCATGCTGCTGCTGACGGTCGGGATCACGGCGCTGCTCGCCGGTGGGGCGCTCGCGCTGCTCACCCGGCAGGCCGACCCGGGTGGGGCCTTCAACGCCCGGTTCGAGACCGTGCAGACCCCCGGTCACGCGGTGGTCGTCCGGGACGTCGACGAGCTGCTGCGGGCCGAGGCGCCGTTCGCCCGCGCCGGGCAGGCCCGGCTCCGGCTCGACGCCCGGACGCCCGACGGCCCGGCCTTCGTCGGGCTGGCCCCCGCCGACGAGGTGCGGCGCTGGCTCGACCCGGTCCCGCACGCCGAGGTGCGCCGGGTGGCGCTGGCCCGGGGGCCGCTGCCGGTCCGGTTGCAGCCCGCCGGTCCCGCGCCGTCAGCGGCGCCGTCCGCCGGTCCCGCGACGTCCGTGGCGCCGATCGGCCAGCCCTTCTGGGTACGCGAGGGGATCGGCACGCTGGAGTGGACCCCGGCGGAGCTGGCCGACCGGCGGCTGAGCCTGGTCGTGATGCGCCCCGACGGGCGGGCCGACCTGAGCCTGGAGCTGCGCGCGGGCCTGCGCGCCGGCTGGACCGCCCCGGCGACCGCCGGGCTGCTGGCCGGCGGGGTGCTGGCGGTGGCGCTGGCCCTGCTCCTGCTGCGCCCGGTGCGCCCCCGCGAGGTGGTCTTCGTGGTCGAGCCGGACCAGGTGCCGGTGCTCGCCGGCCGCCTCGGGGTGACCTCGCTCAGCGGCCTCGGCGCGCAGCCGACCCGGGACAGCGACCGGTCCCGCGTCGCCGGGCGTCAGCTCGCCTCGGTCGGCGCCGCCCCCACGGGGGACCGGCCGGCGATCGGGCCGGTGCCCGCCCGCCGCCCCGCGACGCTCGCCGACCTCGCCGGAGACGACCCGGCGCTCCGGCCGCCGGAGGTGAGCCTCACCCTGGCCTGGCCGCCCGCCGCCGTCGAGGAGACGGCCGACCCGGTCGCCGCGGCGGGCCGCCGCCCCGCCGCCTCCGACGACGCCCCGCAGTCGCCCGACGACCCGCGCTGACCTCGCGTCCGGGCCACCTCGCGCTGCGGACAGCGGTCCTTGCCGCGGGACGGCGCCGTCGGGGCCACGGGACGGTGCCTGCTTCCCGCAGTCAGGGGCACTGGATGGTGCCTGCGTCCCGTCGTTGGGGGGCACTGGATGGCGCCTGCGTCCCGTCGTCCGGGGCACGGGACGGTGCCTGCGTCCCGCTGTCCGGTGCACCGCGCCTGCGTCCCGAGGGGCGGCCCGGACGGCGGACGGCCCTCCGCGCTGCCGACGCGGAGGGCCGTCCTCACCGGGGGATCGGTGCTACCCGAGAGTCGTCTGAGGTAGTTGCGACCAGATTAGCGATGAACGGGGCTACTTGGGAAGAGTGTCCATTTGGCGGGGCTCGCCGCCCTCCCGCCGCACCGGCAGGACCACCAGCAGCAGGAGGCTCAGCAGCACGTACGTGTTGCGCACCAGGAACTCGCCCGGTGAGTCCGTACGCACCGGGGCGATCCCCCAGTCGTGGAAGGTCACCACCCCGTACACGATGAGGGCGGAGGTGGCGACGGCGAGCGCCACCAGCCGACGTCGCCGGCGGGCGCCCTCGCCGGTCGCGGGGTCGGCGCGCAGCGCCGCGTCCGCCAGCACCACCACCGCCGGGATGAACCAGTAGATGTGGTGGGTCCAGGTGATGGGGCTCACCAGCGCGCCGACCAGCCCGGTCAGGGCGAGGCCGGTGAGCGGGTCCCCGGCGCGGGCGGCCCGCGCGGCGCGCCACAGCCCGTACCCGGCGACGACCGCCACCAGCAGCAGCCAGATCAGCTGGTTCGGCTTCTCCGGCGCGGTGATGCGGCTGAGCAGGCCGAACAGCGACTGGTTGCCGGTGTAGTCGGTGCGGCCGACCCGGTCGGTCGCCCACAGCTCGTGGGTCCAGAACCGCCACGAGTCGCGTGGCGCGACCGCCGCGGCGAGCAGGGTCGCGGCGGCGGCCGTCACGCTCGCCACCGCCGCCGCCCGCCACCGGCGGGTGACCAGCAGGTAGACGATGAAGATGCCCGGGAAGAGCTTGAGCGCCGTCGCCAGCCCGACGCCCACGCCGGCCCACCGGCTCGCCCGGGGTACGGCGAAGAGCAGGTCCGCCAGGATCAGCACGACCAGCAGCATGTTGATCTGACCGAAGGTGATCGTCTCGCGGGTGCTCTCGACGGCCAGCACCAGCAGGACCGCCACGGTGAGGGTGAACACACCCGGCAGGCGGTGCCGGGCGATCACCGGCGCGAGCAGCCACCGGGTGGTGACCACGACCGCCAGGCCCGTCAGCACCGTGAAGATCGCCACGGTCGCGCCCAGCGGCAGCAGCGCGAACGGGCGCAGCAGCAGTGCGCTGAACGGCGGGTAGGTGAAGTAGAGCTCGCCCTGCACCCGGTCGGGCTGCACGTAGTCGTAGAGCGGGTTCCCGGCCGCCCACCAGTCCATCGCCCGCATGTAGATCTTCAGGTCGAAGAAGTCGTGCACCAGGCCGGGCAGGTAGAGCGCCGGCAGCACGGCGGCCAGCGCCAGCAGGGCGACGAGCCGGCGGACCGTACGGCCGCCCGGATCGTCGTCGGTGACGGCGGGCGGTGCGGCGGGTTCGGCTGGCACGGGGGAAACCCTAGCGGTCACCTCGCGCGCCGGTGCGCGGGCGCGCGGCCGGGTGGGCTGCGCGTAGGCTGTCCCGGTGGCTGATCTTCTCGTCTGGATCGACTGTGAGATGACCGGGTTGGACCTCGGCAGGGACAAGCTGATCGAGGTTGCCGCGCTCGTCACCGATCCCGACCTCAACGTGCTCGGGGACGGCGTCGACGTGGTGATCCACGCCGACGAGGCGGCGCTGGCCGGGATGCCGGAGATCGTGGCGACGATGCACGCCAAGTCGGGGCTGACCGAGGAGGTCCGGCGCTCGACGGTGACCCTCGCCGAGGCCGAGGAGATGGTCCTGGACTATGTGGCCAGCCACGTGAAGGACCCGCGCACCGCCCCACTGTGCGGCAACTCGATCGCCACCGACCGGGGCTTCATCACCCGGGACATGCCCCGCCTCGACGCGCACCTGCACTACCGGATGATCGACGTCTCGTCGATCAAGGAGCTGTGCCGCCGCTGGTACCCGCGGGTGTACTTCGGCCAGCCCCAGAAGGGGCTCGCGCACCGGGCCCTGGCCGACATCCGGGAGAGCATCCGGGAGCTGGAGTACTACCGGCGGACCGTCTTCGTGCCCCTGCCCGGGCCGGACGTGGAGACCGCCAAGGCAATAGCAGCCGGACTCTGAGCCGCCGGGCACAACCCGCTCGGCGGAACCCGCTGGACGTAGCGGGCAGGGGTGGGGCTATTATTGGTCCGCACCCCGCCCGGGGCGATCGACCGGGCGCGGATCCATCGGGTGTGAACGGCATGGTGGCTGTAGCTCAGTTGGCAGAGCACCGGGTTGTGGTCCCGGTTGTCGTGGGTTCAATTCCCATCAGTCACCCGTTGACCGAAGGCCCCCTCCTCGCGGAGGGGGCCTTCGGCGTTCCGGGCTCAGGCGGTCGGGGTGGCCGTGGGCTCGCCGGTCTCCTCCGGGGCGGCCTCGGCCGGCGGCTCGTACGGCAGGGCGCTGCCCTTGACGTACTGCTCCCAGCTCATGTTCCAGTCGGTCCAGCCGTTGCCGTTCTGGAGCTTCCGTTCGGTGCCCTTGACCGTGATCGGGTCGCCGACGCGGG
Organism: Micromonospora sp. NPDC023644; assembly: GCF_040640115.1. NCBI lineage: Bacteria > Bacillati > Actinomycetota > Actinomycetes > Micromonosporales > Micromonosporaceae > Micromonospora > Micromonospora sp. NPDC023644. The sequence continues at coordinate 88,633 of NZ_JBFABA010000014.1, forward strand.
TGTTGGCGAACAGCCAGGCGCCGTTTGCCATCGAGACGTTCACGCAGCCGTGCGAGACGTTCACCCGGCCCTGCTGCCCCTCCGACCAGGGCGCGGCGTGGATGAACTCGCCGCCCCAGGTCAGCCGCTGGGCGTAGTCGATCTTGGTGCGGTAGCCCTCCTCGGGGCCCAGCTCCTCGAAGGTGTCGAAGACCGTCTTGCGCAGCTTCTCGATGACCACCATGGTGCCGCTGGAGGACGGGGTGCTCTTCTTGCCGAGGCTGACCGGGATGGTCTTGATCACGGAGCCGTCCTTCGTGACGGTCATCCGCTTCGTCTTGTTGTCCACCGTCATGACCACCGCCGGGCCGACCTTGATGCCGACGCTGAGGTCGGCCCGGCCGTACCAGCCGTCGCCCAGCGGCAGCCCGCCAGCCTGGACCCGGTAGGAGACCTCGCTGTTCGCCTGCCAGAACTCCTTGGGGCGGTAGCGGATCTCGGTCGGGCTGACCCAGTGCCAGATGCCCTCCTGCGCCGGAGAGGAGGTGACCGTCATCCGGCTCTGCACGTCGTCGCGGTAGTCCTCCGGGATGGCCCGGCTGAACTTGACGATCAGCGGCATGCCGACGCCGACGACCTGGTCGTCACCCAGGAAGCTGCTGATCCGGACCTGCTTGCCGGGCTTCGCCATGGTGGTGAAGGTGCTGGTCGCCGTGGCGGGCCGGCCGTCGTCGCCGGTCGCGGTCACCGTCGCGGTGTACGTCTCGCCGTACTCCAGCGTGCCGGCGGGCAGCCAGCTCTTCCCGTCGGCGGCCAGCTCGCCCTCGACGGCCGCACCGGCGGAGTCCTTCAGCTCGACGGTGGTCTCCTCGGCCCCCGTGGCGGTGAACGTGATGCCGGTCGACGCGGGCACGTCCTTCGCGTCGGCCTTGGGCTCGACGATGGTGGCCGCCGCCTTGGGCGGAGCGGGCTGGTCGTCGCCGTTCTGCCAGCCCGAAGGCTTGCCCCCACCGCCGTCGGTGCAGGCGGAGGCCAGCGCGAGCGTCACGGCGAGCACCGCCGCCGCGAACCCGCGGCGTCGCCCGTCCCGCCGGTCGCCTCCGCGCCGGATCAGCTGGTCCTGGACAGCTCGCATGATTCCCTCACAGTCGTGGTCCCCGGTTGCCCATCGTCCCTCACTGACGCACCGGGACAGGTACCCGTTCCGCAAGGTGAACCGAAACACGCCGTACGAGATGTCCGAATGTTGATAAGATCCGGGGCTTTTCCGAGGTCGGCTCGCCTTCCCCGGCGCGCGCCGTTCGCGACCGGGCCCGGGAGCGCGGAGGGAGGCCCGCGCCGGCATCGGTACGGGCGGTGCCGCGGCCGGGCCCACGAGGACGGCGACCGGCCCGCGGGCGCGGGCCGGTCGCCGGATCGTCGGTGGAGGGCCGCCCTAGAAGGCGGACCCCTCGCCGGCCTCGGGCACCGGCACGGCGCTGCCCTTGACGAACTCGGACCAGCTCAGGCTCCACGCCGTCCAGCCGTTGCCCGGCGCCAGCCTGCGCTCGGTGCCCGTGATGGTGATCGGGTCGCCCACCTTGGTCTTCCCGAACAACCAGCGGGCGTTCGCCATGGAGACGTTGACGCAGCCGTGCGAGACGTTCACCCGGCCCTGCTGCCCCTCCGACCAGGGCGCCGCGTGAATGTACTCGCCACCCCAGGTGAGCCGCTGGGCGAAGTCGATCTCCGTGACGTAGCGGTTCGCCGGGTCCGGATCGTCGCGCGTGTCGAAGACCGTGGACTCCTTCTTCTCCATCACGACCATCGTGCCGCTGGAGGAGGGGGTCTTCTTCTTGCCCAGGCTCACCGGCAGGGTGCGGACCACCTGGCCGTCCTCGTACACCGTCATCTTCTTGGTGGCGTTGTCCACCTTCATCTCGAAGGCCTGGCCGATCTTGGCCGTCGCCGTACGGTCGACGTTGCCGTAGCGGCCGTTGCTCAGCGGGATGCCGGCCAGCGCGATCCGGACGGTGAGCGTGGTGCCGGGCTTCCAGTACTCCGGCGCGCGGTAGTAGGCCTGGGTGCCGTTCTCCACCCAGTGCCAGGCGCCCGGCTGCGGCGGATCGGTCTGCACGAACATGCGCTTCTGCACCGCCGCCCGGTCCTTCTTCGGGATCCCCGGGTGGAACTCGGTGACCACCGGCATCGCGACGCCGTAGGTCTTGTCGTCGAAGAGGTAGAGACCGGAGCTGATCACCGACCTGGGCTTCGCCATCGTCGTGAAGGTGCTCGTGCCCTGGCTGGTCACCCCGTCGGGGCCGGTGGCCGTGACCGTGGCCGTGTAACGGGTGCCGTACTTGAGCGGCTTCGACGGCACCCAGGACGAGCCGTCGGCGCGCAGCCGCCCCTCGACCTGGCCGCCGTTGGCGGCGGTCAGCGTGACGCCGGACACCTTCCCGCCGCCGGGCACCTCGGCGCTGATCTCGGAGCTGACCGGCCGGTTCTTCCCCCCGTCGGCCGGGCTCACCGTCAGCGGCGGACCGCTGGGCGCGGCCGGGGTGTCGGGCTCGCCCGTCGTGCCCTCCGCACCCGGTGTGGCGGACGCCGCCGGCGCGGTGCCGCCGACGAACTCCGCCTTCTTCTTCTGCTCCGCGCCGCAGCCCGTCAGAGCCAGCGACGCCACCAGGCCGAGGGCGCCCACCATCGCCCCGGCCCGCGCGAACATGCCCATCCCCACCTCTGTTCTCGCGTACCTGGCGCACATCGTGCCGCATGGGCGCCGCAAGTCCGCCCCCTGTCGTCGTCCGCCCGGCGGGTTTGTCGCTGTATGCCCGTTAAGCTCGGCCGAAGGGGGGAGCCGGGGATCGGATTGGAACCCCCCTCGGGGTGCGTGCTAATGTTCTCCCCGTTGCCAGCGAGCGCCGCTAGCTCAACTGGCAGAGCAGCGGACTCTTAATCCGCGGGTTCGGGGTTCGAGTCCCTGGCGGCGCACCAGCAATAAAGGCTCTGGCCTGGTGGTTTCCACCCGGCCGGAGCCTTTTTCGTGTCCGCAGCGATGGCGGGGCGCTCGCCGAACCAGGTCATGGCCCCGGCAACCGTAAGCGGACAAACCTCACTTCACGACCGGCGACCCTGGCCCGATACCTTGTCGGCATGCGGATCCATACGCTGCTGGACACCGCCGCGCGACGGCATCCTCAGCGCACCGCGGTCGTCGACCGAGGTCACCGGTGGAGCTACGAGGAACTCCGGCAGCGCAGCGTCAACCTCGCCGCTCTGTTCCAGGCGCTCGGACTGCGGCCCGGGGACCGGATCGCCGTGCGCTCTGGCGGTGCGGGCTTCGCCGCGATCCTGTTCGCGGCGGCGTACGCGGACCTCACGCTGGCACCGCTGTCGGCCGGGATGCGTCCGTTCCAGCTTCGGGCGGTGCTCGCTGACATCGATCCCGCCCTCGTGATTGGCGTCGACCCCGCAGCGGTCGGCGTTCCCACCCTCGCCCGGTCGTCGACGCGATTCAGGGAGATCTCGGAGACGCTCGACGCGCCGGTCGTGGACTGGCACCGCACCGCGGCCAGCCGCACCGGCGGCGGCCAGGCGGCGCTGGCTTTCCTGATGTACACGTCCGGCAGCAGCGCGCAGCCGAAGGGCGTGATGTGTCCGCACGATCGCGTCCTCTTCGCGACCAGGGCGATCGGGCAGTCGCTGAACTACCGGTCGGACGACGTCGTGCTCTCCTGCGTGCCGCCCTCGTTCGACTACGGGCTCTACCAGATCCTGCTCACCACGGCTGCCGGCGCCCAGTTGGAGACGCTTGGGCCGGGAGAGGGATTGGCCCTACTCGACCGGATAGCCAGTTCGCGGGCCACCGTGGTGCCCGTGGTGCCGGAGATCGCCACGGCGCTGCTCCGGCTGGCGGCCAGGACGGCACTGCCGGCGCCGCAGCCGGTCAGGCTGTTCACGAACACCGGCGCTCGGATGTCGCCGCGGCTCGCCGACGGGCTGCGTGGTGCGTTCCCCGGCGCTGCCGTGGCGCACATGTACGGACTGACCGAGTGTAAGCGGGCCACGATCCTGGAGCCGGACGGCGACCTGCTGCGCCCGGGGTCGGTCGGTCGGGCGATTCCCGACACCGTCGTGCGGATCGTCGACGGCCGGGGGCGACCCGTGCCCGTCGGGCAGGTCGGCGAGGTCGTCGTCGAGGGTGAGCACGTGATGGAGGGATACTGGCGCGACGGGAAGCTCAGCGCCGCCACCTTCCAGGTCGCTGGGGGCAGGCGGCGACTGCGTACGGGTGACCGTGGACGCCTGGACGTGGACGGCTACCTGTACCTGCACGGTCGGCAGGACGACGTCTTCACGCACCGCGGCGTGCGGTCGAGCGTCGCCGAACTCGAGGCGGCGGCCCTCGATGTCGCCGGTGTCGACGGAGCCGCCGTCGTGCCGCCCGAGGAGGAGGGGCCGCTGACCCTCGTGGCAGCTACCGCACTGCCGGCTGACACCGTGCTGACGGAGTTGGCGCGTCGCCTCGAACCGGCGAAGGTGCCGGACCGCTGCGTCACGGTTGATGCCCTGCCGATTACCCAGCGTGGCAAAGTGGATCGGTCGCGGCTGCGCGAGATCATCCTTGCCTGACGGCCCCTCACCCCCGCCCACGTGCGCAGACCTTGACGGCCCTCTGGTAGTTGGTACCCTCTCGGTCTTGACCTTGATCTCTGGTCGGTGACCCTGTGCTGGGATGAGGACCCATATGTCGTCGAGACAGGCTCATCCTGAGCCGCTCAACCCTGACACCGCTGTGGTCCTTCCGCTACTACCGGGACAGCTCGCCCACTACCGCGCACTCGCCGAGGGCGGGCCGGAGGCCGACGTGTCGCTCTGGATGTCCTACCGGGTCACCGGCCCGCTGGATGTCTCCGCCTTCGTCGCCGCGGTGCGGTCGACGGTCACGAGGCACGCGGCGCTTCGCATCGGCGTGACCACGGTTGAAGGCACGCCCGTCCAGTGGATCCGGCCGGTGCCGGAGAGCGGCCGACTCGTCGAACTGAGGCAGGTGACGGCGAAGGACGTGGAGCAGTTCACGCGGTACGTGCGGGCCGTCCTCGCCGCGGATCTCCGGCACCCCTTCGACCTGGCCGTCGAGTACCCGTTCGTCGTCCGGTTGCTGCGGTTGTCCCCGACGTCGCACGCTGTGCTCGGGGTGTTCTCCAGCTACGCCGTCGACGCCACCGCCCGGATGAACGTCGTACGCGGGCTGTGGGACGCGTACTTCAGCCGCGAGACCGATGTTGAGCCGGGGGACGCCGAGTACCGCGCCGCGGTGACCGGCCAGGCCGCCGCTGCCACCTCGGAACGCTCGCACGCGGTATCCGCCTACTGGCGGCAGCGTGGTCCGTGGCTGCCGCCCCGGTGCCAGCTGTTCCCGGGTCTCGGCGGGCCGGCCACGCCTACCGCCCGCAGTGAGCTGCTGTGCATCGATGGTGACACCTGGACGGGCCTGCGTGATCAGTGGCAGGCGTCCGGCTTCACCTCTGTGCAGCGGCTCCTCGCGGTGTTCGCGGCCACCGTGTTCCTCGTGACCCCGCAGGACCGCATCGTCGTCGCGATGAAGCTGAACGGCAGGCGCCACGCGGACCGTGGCGTCGTCGGCATGTTCGACGTCATCGTGCCGGTGGTCCTTGACCGGCCGGCCCGGCCTGCCGACCTGCTGTCGGAGGTTCGGCGGGAGTTGTTGTCGGCGATCTCGCGCCGCAACGTCACCCGGCAGGCGTTGGACGACATGTGGGCGACGGCGGCCCGGCGCCTGGGCCGTCCGGTCCACCAGACCCTGCTCATGACGTACCTGGAGGACAACGCCGATCGGGAGCCTCCGGCCGACGGTGACGTCACCATCGAGCGTGGCGCGTACTCGCCGACGTTCCACCGGACCGCCGACGGCCTGCGGATCGCCGCCACCGAGCAGCCCGACCGACTGCGCGTCCGGCTGACCGCCGATGGCGAGACCATGTCGGAAGACACCTTCACCCGGTTCGTCGCCGCCTTCCGGGCACGCTTGAGTGGGGACGATTCCCACCTCGTCGCGCCGGCACCGAGCCAGCACCAGGACCAGGGCCCGCAGCTGACGCCACTGCGGGCACCCGACGGTACGGTCGTGCTCGTCGTCGACCTGGCCGAGGTGACCGCGGCGCTCGACTCGCATCCCGCGGTGGCCTCCGCCCGGGCCTTCGTGGAGACCGCGGAGGATGGTGGGTCGCGGCTCGCCGCCGAGGTGACGACCGCCGGTGTCCACGTCACGGCGGACGAGCTCGCCGACCATGTCCGTTCCGCCGTCGCGCGCCGGCCGTTCCTGGCGGTTCCCACGCGTGTCGCGGTGGTGTCCGGCACAGCCGCCGAAGAACGGTCCGAGGCGCTATCCATGGATGGAGTTGGTTGAGCGGTGGAGAGCACCCACGCCGACACGGTGATCGACGAGGAAACGCTTGACGTGGTGGTGAAGCGGGTCCTCGCCGTGCCGCCACCCGGCGCCGCGCCGCACTACACCGCCGCAATGCAGTTGGCCGAGCTGGAGATCGACAGCCTCGTCGTCGCGGAACTCATCGTCGAGTTCGAGCAGGTGCTGGGCGTACTGCTGGACGTCGTCGCCGTCGACCGGATGGAGACGCTCGGCGATCTCTGCCGGGCACTGCGACCAGCAGCGGGTTGAGCTGTGCCGGTGGCTACGAGTGACGACCTGTCGGGGCAGCGGATCGCCCGGCTGCGAGACGCGGTCGCGGCGACCGGCCTGCGCCACCTCGCGGTCGAGGTGACGGCCGGGCCGGACCTGGTGGTCGCGCTGCGCGCGCTCCGCCCGCTCGACGCGTCCGTCGTCGTGGTGGGTCCGACCACCGCCGCGTCGGCGCTGGCGGACCTGCGGCCGCAGGCCGTGCTGGACGTCACGACCGGGCGGATCCGGCCCACCGGGCATGCCGACCAGGGCTCCGGCGGAAGGCCGGGAGGACTGTGGATCTTCTCGTCGGGCACCACCGGTACCCCGAAGCCGACCTACTGGCCCTGGCAGGACCTGAGCCGCGGCGTCGACTGGGACACCGCGCACGGCGACGAGCGGTGGGGGATCGGATACGCACCCTTCACCTACGCCGGCGTGCAGGCCGTGAGCCAGGCGTTGGGAAGGGCCGGCCGCGTCGACTTCCTCACGCCCACCGACCTGGCCGTCGGGACGGGCGCGCGCTACGACGTCGTCGCCGGTACCCCGTCGTTCTGGCGGATGGCGGCGCTGCACCGGGGGACCGACGCCGCCCGACCGCGGGTGCACACCGTCTCGATGGGCGGCGAACCGGTCGACGCGCACCTGCTTCAGCTGATCGAGTCGGCGTTCGCGCCGCAGCGCGTCCTGCAGATCTACGCCAGCACCGAACTGGGCCGGATCGCCACCGTCACCGACGGGCTTCCGGGCCTGCCGCTCTCCGTCCTCGACGGGTACGGGCAGACCGGTAAGGCCCTGGCCGTACGTGACGGCGAACTGCTGGTGTCGTCGGCTCCCGGCGCACCGTACCTGCCGACCGGGGACGCGGCCGTCGTCCGCGACGGACGACTGCACGTCCTCGGGCGACGCGGCGAGGTCATCAACGTGGGTGGGGTGAAGGTCGTGCCCGGCCACGTGGCCCGGCTCCTGCAGGAACACCCGGAGGTCGTCGCGGCCCGGGTCTACCCGGTGCGCAGCAGCGTGCTCGGCGCCGTCGTCGGCGCCGACATCGTCACGCTGCCGGGAACCGACCGTGACCTGGTCGTCCAGCGGGTCAGGGCCCATGCCCGCCGCGTACTGGCCCCGGCGGAACAGCCGCGCCGCGTCACCGTCGTCGACGAGATCCCGATGGCGTTGTCCGGGAAGGCGGCCCGCGGTGAGTGAGGCGCTCGGAACGGTGTTCGTCACCGGCGGTTCGCGGGGGATCGGGCTGGCGGTCACCCGTCAGCTGCTCACCGCCGGATACCGGGTGGTCGCCGTGTCGCGGACCGTCTCCCGCGAGTTCGCGGACCTGCGGGAGGCCGTCGGTGATCCGCTGACGTTCGTCGCCGCCGATCTCACCCGCGGCGACGATCGGATCGCGGTGGCCAACCGGCTGCGGGAGTGCGCCGATCTCCACGGTCTGGTCAACAACGCCGGGGTGGCGAGCGCGGCCCTGCACGTGGCCGCCGCACGATCGGACGCGAGCCGGATGTGGCAGCTCAACGTCGAGGTCCCGATGTCCCTGTGTCAGGCGGCGGTCAAGGCGATGTACCGCAGTGGGGGACGCATCGTCAACATCACCTCGATCGCGGCCCACCGGACCTTCCGCGGACTCGGCGCGTACACGGCGACGAAGTGTGCTCTCGAAGGGTTCTCCAGGGTGCTCGCGGCCGAGGTCGGCAGCCGGGGCATCACGGTCAACTGCGTCGCCCCGGGATTCATCGACACCGACATGACCGCGTCGATCGACGACGGCCTGCGCGCCGCGATCGGCCGGCGCAACATGCTCGACCGGGCCGCCACCACCGCCGACGTGGCGCGGTCGGTGGAGTTCCTGCTCTCACCCGCCGCGGAGGCCATCACCGCGCAGGTGCTCCGGGTCGACGCGGGCAGCGCCGGATGAGCACGCTGGACAGGGCCGGGCAGGCGGAACAGGCCCCCGCGCCGGCGGAGGCGACCAGCCCACCGACGGAGTTCACCAACCGACGGCAACGCTTCCGGCGCGAGGCGTTGCGTCACCACGGCGTCAACCGGGACGCCGGGGACGCGGTGGAGCTGAGCTGGCGGGCGCTGCCCGGCCTGGCCGCGTTGCGCGGCCTGCGGTGGCGCAACGTGCGGGCCGCGCTGCGGGTCTCGCGCAACCGGGTGCCGGTCGTGCTCCAGTCGCAGATGAGCGAGTGCGGGGCCGCCGCGCTGGCGATGGTCCTCGCCTACTTCGGCCAACCCGTTCCCCTCGACGTCCTGCGCACCGAGACCAACACAGGCCGGGACGGGGTCGCCGCCCGCGCGATGCTCGGCGCCGCGCGGCGGCGCGGCCTGGTCGCCCGCGGAGTCCGGGTCTCCATCGACGGGCTGCGCAACCTGCCGCCGGCGACCATCCTCTTCTGGAACTTCGTGCACTTCGTCGTGTTGGAGCGGGTGACCGACAGCCACCTGTACATCGTCGACCCGGCCTTCGGGCGACGCAAGGTCAGCCTGGCCGAGGCCGGCAAGGCGTTCACCGGCGTGGCGCTGGAGTTCCATCCACCGGTCGGCGCCACGACGACGCGGCGAAGGTCCGACAGCCGGCACCTCGGCGCGAGCCGCCTGCCGTACCTGTCGAGGTTCTTTCCGCGTACGGCCGCCTGGCTTCCCCTCGCGCTGACCTCGGTCGCGCTGACCCTGTGTGGCCTGGCGGTGCCGGCCGCCTCCTCCTACGTCGTGCAGCAGGCGAGCCAGCCCGGCGAGCCGGTCAGCGCCTGGCTGCTCGTCGGGGCGGCGATCGCGCTGTTCGCGATGTACTTCTGGATGCAGGCCGTGCGCCGGATGGCCCTGCTGTCCATCCAGACCCTCGCCGACAAGTCGGTGACGCTGGGAGCGATCCACCACCTTGTCTCCCTGCCGTTCGACTACTTCGCCCAACGCCACACCGGTGACCTCTCCATGCGGGTCCGCACCAGCAACACCGTCCGCCAGATCCTGACGGGATCCGCGCTGTCGGCCGTGCTCGACGGGGTGCTGGTACTGGTGTACGGCGGGCTCATCGTCATCGCGGACCTGCGTCTCGGCGCGCTGGTGCTCACCCTCGCCGTCGCTCAGCTCGCTCTGCTCGCGTTCAGCTGGCGGAAGCAGGAGTACCTGACCGCGGCGTTGTTGGAGGCGCAGGCGAAGAGCCACACCGAGCTGTTCCAGTTGCTGGACAGCGTGCCGACGCTGAAGGCCTCCGGGCTGGAGGGCGCCGCGGCGGAGAACTGGAGCCACAGCTTCGCCGCCGAGGTGAACGCCAGAACCCGCAGCCGGCGGTTCCTCGGCCTGTGCGAGGCCGCCAGCAGCGCGATCCAGTTCCTCGCCCCGCTCACCGTGCTCGCCGTCGGTCTGATCCTGCTCGAACGCGGCGAGATCTCCCTGTCCCGGGTGGTCGGCTTCTCTGCCCTGGCCGTGGGAATGTTCGTACCGCTGGCGAGCCTCGTGCAGACCGGCCTGGAGGTCGCCGGCCTGCGCGCCACGTTGAGCCGGCTCGCCGACATCCTGGACGCGCGACCGGAGGCCGGGCCGGACGCGGTGGTGCCGTCCCGGGTCACCGGCGCCATCGCGCTCGACGGCGTGCGGTTCGCCTACCCCGGTGCGCGATCGCCGACGCTCGTGGACATCGACGCACAGATCGCGCCCGGGCAGTTCACCCTCATCCTCGGTGAGTCCGGCTCCGGCAAGTCGACCCTCGCCATGCTGCTGGCGGGGCTCTACCTGCCCACCGCCGGCACGGTGTCCCTCGACGGCACGCCGATGGAGCAGCTCGATCGGCCGGCCGCGCGGCGGTCGATGGCGTACGTCCGGCAGGACGCCCGGTTGTTCGCCGGGACCATCCGGGAGAACATCGCGCTCGGCCGGCCGGAATCCTCCCTCGAGGACGTCATCGCCGCTGCCCGGTTGGCCGAGGTCCACGACGACATCGACGCGATGCCGATGCGGTACGAGACGCTCCTCGGCAGTTCCGGGGCGGGCCTGTCCGGCGGACAGATCCAACGCCTCTCGCTGGCCCGGGCCCTGCTCCGCAACTCCGAGCTGCTGATCCTCGACGAGGCGACCAGCGCCCTCGACCGGCTCACCGAGGACCGGATCATGGCCAACCTGCGCGGAACGGGGCGCACCCTGGTGGTCATCGCCCACCGGCTCTCCCACCCCGAGGCCGCCGACCAGATCCTCGTGATGAGCGACGGCAGGCTCGTCCAGCGCGGCCGGCACGAGGACCTGATGGCCGAGGACGGCCCGTACCGTCGGCTGGCGGGGGTGGCGTCGTGACCGCGACGCCGTGGCTCGATCGCCAAGCGCTCGACGCCCTGCTGCCGCTGATCCTCCAGGTGCCGGACGCCCACCGGCGGTTCGAGGTGGACGGCGCCACGGCCGCCGCCGAGTACCAGCTCGACGGGCCGGGCGTCGACACCCTCGTCGCCGCCGGCCTGCCCTCGGCGCCCGGCGCGGACGGCCCCCTGTTCGACGCCACCGACCTGCGCAACGTCACGACACATCTGGACCCCCGCTCGCGCGGGCGGAAGGTCCTGTCCTGGTGGTTCCGTGAGCTGGAGCGCCCTGGCGCCGACGCCCGCTACCGGATGGACTACGCGGCGCGGTGCCCGGATCCCGGGCACGACGAACCATGCCGGTACCGCCTGGCGGTACCGGAGGACGACTGGCACGAAACGGCCGCGCCGGCGGCTGGCGGCGTCCTGCACTCGGTGACGTTCGACCGGCCACGTACCTGGCCGGAACTGCCGGCCGCGCTGCTCGACCTGCTGGCGGAGACCCGGCACATCCGGTTCCTCTGGCTGCCGGAGACGTTGCGCGAAGCCAGCGGCTTCGTCCGAGACACCGGCATCGGCGACTGTATCGGCGTGGCCCACCTGCTGGTCGAGGAGGCCGGCAGCCGGGGACTGACCGCCCGGTTCTCGTACGGCAGATCCCTGACCCCACCGATCTCGGCGTCGCACTCGTGGGCGGAGTTCCTTGTCGACGGGGTCTGGGTTCCTGTCGACCCGGTGCTGCTGGACGTCCTGCGGCAGTGGGGGGTGGCCGGGCCGCAATGGCACCGGAACCGTTCGCTCGGCGCCATCCTCGGCCGCGTCGGAGCCGAACGCCGCGACCTCGTGGCCCACGCCGGTCAGCCGATCCAGGCGAAATTTCCAACCTACCGCGACACAGGAGGGCGAAATGGTGGACTGGCCACCCGCCTTTGAACCGCTCATCCGGCAGCGCAGTCGGCTGCTCGGTGCCGACGCGCCCCTGGACCCCGACCAGGGCCTGACCGAGCTGGGGGTCGACTCGCTGGAAGTGGTCGAGTTGATCGTCAATCTGGAGACCGAGTTCGACATCGAATTCCCACCCGAGTTGCTGCAGCCGGAAGTGTTCGCGACCCCGGGCACCATCTGGCAAGCGGTCAGGAGCCTCATGTGACCGGCACCGTCGATCAGGGGCACGGAACCCTGCCGCAGAGCTGGGCGCGACTCGCCACGGTGGCCGCCAGGTTGAGCGACCAGTCACGGGACCAGCGCTACCACGTCTTCGACATCTTCGACTGGCCGGCCGAGCTACCGGCCGACCAGTTCTGGATGAGCCCGGAATTGACGACGTGTTACGGCACCGCGGTGTGGGACCGGCTCTCGGACGCCGAGCGGATGCGCCTGACCCAGGCCGAGGCGGTGAACTTCTTCAGTCTCAACGTCCATCTCATCCGCGAGCTGATCGGCGAGGTGGCCGGGCGGATATATGACACGCGGTACCCGGGACTTTCGGAGTTCTTCCACGACTTCATTCACGAAGAGAATGAACACATGTGGTTCTTCGCCCAGTTCTGCAACCGGTACGGGGGGAAGGTATACAAGACGAAACGCGTCGCCGGGAACGCCGTCGAGGGCAATCCCGCCATTCGTGACGTCATGATCTTCGGTCGCATCCTCGTCGCCGAGGAGTTGTGCGACTACTACAACGCGAAGATGGCGACCGACACCCGGCTGCCCGAGATCGCGCAGCGGATCAACGCCGTCCATCACCAGGACGAGTCGCGACACATCGCGTTCGGCCGGCAGATGATGCGGGCGCTGTACGAGGAGGCGACGCAGAGCGCGACGCCGGAGGAATTGTCGAGGGCCGCGACATATCTGTCGCGCTATGTCAGCTCCTGCCTACGCGCGTTCTACCACCCGGCGGTGTACGCGGACGCCGCCCTCCCCGGGGCGAAGCAGATCCGCTCCGAACTGCTCGACGACCCGTACCGTCAGGAGTTCCACCGGACCGTCATGCACAAGACCAGCCGGTTCTTCGACCGGATGGGGCTCTTCACGGAAGACATGGTCGCCTGGTGACCGGTCAGCTGCCGCAACGCCTCCTGCACGAGTGGTTCCTGGCCGGGCTGGCGGTGGCGCCGGACCGCGTCGCGCTGCGGATCGGTCGGCAGGAGTGGACGTACGCGGAACTGGACCAGGTGGCTCGGCGCTGGGCGGGCGGGCTGACCGGGTGCGGGGCGCGAACCGTCGGCATCCTCGCGGTGCGCAGCATCGAGTCGTACGCCGGGCTCCTCGCCACGCTCTACGCCGGCGCGACGGCGGTGCCGCTCAGCCCGGGCTTCCCCGCCGCGCGTACCTGCCGGATGGCGGTGCTGGCCGGAGTCGACACGCTGATCGCCGACCGGTCGGCGGCGGCGACGCTCCCGCACCTCACGGCGGCCCTGCCCGACCTCCGGATCGCGACGCAGGCCGCGACGCCGCTGGACGTCCTGCCCCGGGCCGGGTACGCGGACGCGGCGTACGTGCTGTTCACCTCCGGCTCCACCGGCCAGCCCAAGGGCGCGCCGATCACGCACGCCAACATGGACAGCTTCCTGCGGTACACCCTCGGCCGTTACGACCTCGGCCCGGGCGACGTCTGCTCGCAGACCTTCGACCAGACCTTCGACCTGGCGATGTTCGACCTGTTCGTGGCCTGGGGTGCGGGTGCGACCGTGTTGTCCACGCCGCCGCAGGTGTTCACCGCGCTGCCGGAGTTCCTGGCCAGCGAGCGCGTGACTTTCTGGTTCTCCGTGCCCAGCGCCATCGCCCTGGTGCGGCGCCGGGGCGGGCTGACTCCCGGCTCGATGCCGACGCTGCGGTGGAGCCTGTTCTGCGGTGAGGCGCTGCGCGTGACGGATGCCCAGGAATGGCAGCGGGCGGCGTCGGGATCGCTGGTGGAGAACCTGTACGGCCCGACCGAGCTGACCATCGCCTGTTCCGCGCACCGGCTGTCCGCCGAGTCGGCCGACCTCGCCGTGCACGGAGTCGTCCCCATCGGCGCGCCGTACCCGCATCTGCGGTACCGGATCGCCGAGGACGGCGTCGACGGCAGCGAGGGCGAGCTGTGCGTGACCGGGCAGCAGATGTTCCCCGGGTATCTCGACCCCGCCGACGACCAGGGTCGCTTCCACGACGGCGACGCGGTGCGCTGGTACCGCACCGGCGACCGGGTCCGGCAGCTCGCCGGCGGCGAGCTCGTCTACCTCGGCCGGATGGACCGGCAGGTGAAGGTCCGCGGCTACCGGGTCGAGCTGGACGAGCTGGAGTGGCACGTCGGGCAGTTGCCCGGTGTGGAACGGGCCGTGGCGGTGGCGTTCGAGGCGGCCGGGCGGACGGAACTCGCGGTGTTCTACGTCGGCACCCCGGGCGTGGACATCCGCCGCCCGATCTCCGCGATCCTGCCGGGCTACATGGTGCCGCTGCTGTGCCGCGACGTCGACGCGTTCCCGCACACGGCGAACGGCAAGATCGACCGTACGGTGCTCGCCGCGCGGGCCCGGGACCTCATGGCCGGCGGACAGGTCGCGCATGCGTGAGAGCCAGCTGCGTCCGTTGGCCGACGCCGCGATCGGGGCGATGCTCTCCATCCGGCGCTTCGAGTACGCGGTCCTCGACCTGCTCGGCCGCGGACTGATCAAGGGCACCAGCCACACGTGTCTGGGCCAGGAGTACATCCCGGTCGCACTCGAGTCCCTGCTGCGTCGCGACGACGAGGTGTTCAGCAACCACCGGGGGCACGGACACTACCTGGCACGGTACGACGATCCGGCGGGCCTGCTCGCCGAGCTCGCGGGTCGGGAGGGCGCGTTGTGCGGCGGGATGGGCGGGTCACAGCACATCCACCGCCCCGGCTTCATGTCCACCGGTGTCCAGGGGCAACTGGTGCCGGTCGCGGTGGGCGCCGCCTTCGACATGCGGCGCACCGGCACGACCTCGATCTCGGTGGTGTACGTCGGGGACGGCACCTGGGGCGAGGGGGTGGTGTACGAGGCGCTCAACCTCGCCGCGCTCTGGCGGACACCGATGGTCGTCGTCGTCGAGCACAACGGGATCGCCCAGTCGACGCCCACGTCGGCGCAGATGGCCGGTAGCGTCGCCGACCGGTGTGCCGCCTTCGGCATCCGGCACGTCAGGGTGACCGGTGTCGACGTCGAAGCGATCCGGGCCACCCTGGGACCGCTCGTCGCCGCCGTACGCCACGACGGCTCTCCGCTGGTGGTCGAGTTCGACACGGTACGGCTCGGGCCGCACAGCAAGGGCGACGACACCCGCACGTCGGCGGAGCTCGACGCCGTCGCCGGGCGGGACTGGTACCCCCGGTACCGGGCGGCGTTCCCGGAGCAGGTCGACCGGCTCGACGCGGCGGCGACCGAGAGGATCCGCACCGTGGTCGAGTCGGTACTCTCCCGGCCGTTGATCGGCGCCGGCCATGGCTGACCAGACCGTGGAGCGGGTCGGGGAGAACCTCAACCGCGCCCTGGCGACCCTGCTCGCGGAGCGACCGGACCTCCACCTGATCGGCGAGGACGTCGCCGACCCGTACGGTGGCGCCTTCGGCGTCACCCGCCGGCTCTCCACCGACCACCCCGAGCGGGTGCTCAGCACCCCGATCAGCGAGCAGGCGATCGTGGGCTTCGCGGTCGGCCTGGCCCTGCGCGGCCGGGAGGCGGTGGTCGAGGTGATGTTCTCCGACTTCGCCACGTTGTGCTTCGACCAGATCGTCAACCTCGCCAGCAAGGTGGTCACGATGTACGGCCGGCCGGTGCGGATGCCGCTGGTCGTCCGGTGCCCGACGGGGGGCAACCGCGGATACGGGCCCACCCACAGCCAGAGCCTGCAGAAGCACTTCATCGGCGTCCCCAACCTCGCCGTACACGAGATGAGCCCGGTGCACGACGGGCACGCCACGCTGGCCCGGATCCTCGACGCGGCGGTTCCCGCGCTGTATTTCGAGGACAAGGTCCTCTACGGCCGGCGGCGGTTCGGCGCGGCGGCCGGAGACGAGCTGTTCCAGTGCGCGCGGATCGGTGGCGCCTGCGACTTCGCGGAGCTGGGCGTGCGCGGGGTCGACCAGGTGGACGTCGTGGTCATCGCACCGGGCGGCCTCACCGACAGGGTGCTCGGCGCGATGCGCGGCGCCTATCTGAACGACGAGATCGCGGTACGGGCCGTGGTGCCGTCACGGCTCTACCCGTTCGACCCCGCGCCGCTGGCTCCGCTGGTCGCCGCAGCCGGACGGGTGGTGGTCGTCGAGGACGCGGCGGCCGGCGGCACGTGGGGGGCCGAGGTGGCCCACACCATCCACCAGCAGATGTGGGAGGTGCTGTCCCAGCCCGTCCGGCTGCTGCACGCGCCGGCGCGCACCATCCCCGCCGCACCTCACCTGGAGCGTGCGGTGCTGGTCCAGGAGGACGACATCCGCGCCACGGTGACGGCGGTCGTCGGTGGGTGACATCCGGCTGCCGCGGCTCAACGCGACCGACGAGGAGTACACGCTGACCGAGTGGCTGGTCGGTGACGGGGCGCCGGTCGAGGCGGGCACCGCAGTGGCTCTGGTGGAGACCTCCAAGGCTGCGCACGAACTCGTCACGGACGACGCCGGCCTGCTGTGGCAGCGGATGCCCGCACCCTCGACCTGCCGTCCGGGGGAGGTGGTGGCGACCGTCGGCGCGGACGACCGCCCGTCGCCGGCACCGCAGACCGTCGATCCGGATCCGACCACCGTCACCGTCACCATCACCGAGCCGGCCCGGCGGCTGATGGCCGAGAAGGGGGTGACGGAGGCGGCCGTCCGGTCGCTCGGCAAGCCGCTCATCGCGCGGTCGGACATCGAGCAGCTCGTCGCCGGGCAGGAGCCGCCGGACACGGCCGAGCGGGTGAGCCTGTCCGCCGTCCAGCGACGGGTCGCCCGTACGGTGTCCACCTCGCATCGCGAGATCCCCACCGCCTACACGGTCGTGAAGGTGGTCGCCGACAGGCTCAAGCAGCGCCTGCGCGACGAGGCGGCAGCCATCGGCTTCGTCGGCGTGCCGGAGCTGGTCGTCAAGGCGACCGCGGCGCGTCGGGCGCAGTTCCCGCTGTGCTTCGCGCGAGCGGAGGGCGATCGGGCGGCGACGGTGCGGCCGGGAGCGCACGTCGGGGTCACGATCGACGTCGGGAAGGGCCTCTATCTGCCGGTCGTCGTCGACGCCGACACCCGGCCGCTGCGGGACGTCGCAGCCGACCTGCTGCGGTTCCGCCGGGCCGCGGCGCGCGGGGAATTCGCCGAAGCGGACCTGGCCGGGTCGAACATCGCGCTCACGATACATACGGAGGCGGACGTCGTGCACGCGCGGCCGATCGTCTTCCCGGAACACACGTGCGCGGTTTCGCTTGCCTCCATGCAGCGCGAGTTGGTGCTTCAGAATGATGGTTCGGTCACGACCAGTGACTATTTCCATCTCGGCCTGGCATACGACCACCGATTTGTCAACGGCCGCTCCGCGGTGGCGTTCCTGCGCGCCGTCAAAGCCGACCTGGAGTCGGGTTGATGGTTACTGTCAGGTGCCGAATGAATGCGGTCGACACGGCATCGGCTTGCGGGCCTTTCGGGGGTATCCTATGGCCTCCAGCCGCGATGGTTGACCGATCGACCGGTCGGGCGGAGATTGACCGGTCGATGCGGGAAGAGGTGAGCCAACATGACCGAGGGTTATTTCGAGGCTGTCGACATGCGGGAGATGGCCGACGACGAGCGGGACGACGTCGTCGGCGGCCCGATTGGCTGCAAGCCGTAACGGTTTTTTCGCTCCATAGGGAAGCCGGCGAGGTTGTGCCCGCCGCCATGGTTGCCCGATCGACCGGTCGGGTGAAAGAAATACCGATGATGCGGGAAGAGGTGAATCAACATGACCGAGGTTTCTTTCGAGGCTGTCGACATCCGTGAGATGGCCGACGACGAGCTGGACGACGTTGTCGGCGGCCCGATGGCCTGCCAGTAATTCCGGCAGGCGGTAGGAGGCGCTTGAGCGGCTTCGCTCAAGCGCCTCCGTCAGTTGTGCGGGTGACCCTGGGGCGCGGCCGGCGCAGCCACGGGCCGACCCCGTGCGGGCTGCGGCGTTCGGGGCGGTGACAGGGGGAACAGCGGGTGGCTACGCGGCGTCAGCGGCGTGCGGCGGTCGTCCGGCTGTCCGCACCGTCCTGGCCGGTGCCGTCGACGTCGGCTTCCGGCGGCGTCGAGGTGAGGGCGCGCACGTCGCGGACGCGTACCACGACGATCGTGGTGGCCAGGTGCAGTGCCACGACGCCGAGCAGGGTGGCGCGGGCGCCGGCGTGCTCGCTCAACAGGCCCACGGCGACCAGGCCCACCGGGGCCACCGCCAGCGAGCCGAGCCAGTCGTAGGACGCGACCCGGGAGAGGACCCGGTCGGGCACGTGGGTCTGCATGGCGGTGCGCCAGAGGATGCCGAACCCGCTCTGCATGGCGCCGCTGGCAGTCGCCAGGACGGCCAGTGACCACACCGGCGTCGGCAGCGCCAGGCACAGCAGGAACGGCACATCGGCCAGCAGCAGCAGGCGGCCGGTGAGCATGGGCCGGGCGGGACGCCAGCGCAGCAGCAGCAGCCCGGCGACGACCGCGCCGATGCTGCGGGCGGTGAGCACCAGCGCCCACGCGGACGCGCCCCCCAGGCTGTGTTCGCTGACGACGGGGCCGACGACGGCGAACGCGGCGGCGACCCCGCCGGCGTAGAGGCTGGCGTCGGCGACGAGGACCCAGAGCCAGCGGCGGCTGCGGAACTCCCGCCACCCCTCGGCCAGGTCGGCGCGGATCGTCGTCGACAGCGCCGCCCGGCCCCGGACGGCCCGGATCAGGCTGAGCATCGCGGCGCTGACCAGGAAGGTGGCGGCGTTGACCAGCAGCCCGTACGCCGCGGGCGCGACGGCGAAGAGCGCCGCGGCGATGGCGGGCCCCACCACGCCCGTGAGGCTCTTGGTCAGACCGAGGAGCGAGTTGGCCTGCTGCAACCGCTCCGCCGACACCATCTGCTTGACCAGGCCGGTCGACGCGGGGTTGAAGAACGCACTGGCCGTGCCGAAGGCGAACTGCAGCAGCACGATGTGCCAGATCGTTCCCGCGCCGGTGAGGAACAGGACCGCGGTGGCCAGTTGCGTGGCGAACTGGGTCAGATCCGCCACGATCATGATGGCGCGCCGGTCGAACCGGTCGGCGACCACGCCGCCGAGCAGCAGGAGCAGCACCTGCGGGACGATCTGGGCAGCCAGGAGGAGGCCGAGCGTGGCGGCGTCGGCGCCCGGCAGGGAGAGTGCGGCGAACGCGAGCGCGAGCGGCGCGATCCGGTTGCCCAGTTGGGTGGAGAGTTGCCCGACGAAGTACCGGCGGAAGTCGTGTTCGGCGAGCGCGCCGAGGGGGATCGACAGTGGCACGCGACCAGGCTAGAGGATGCGCTGGTCAGCGATTGCGTGGCGGTTGTCGATCATGCGATCATTCTCCCGCGATGGCTCCCTGCGGGCGGGCGTCGGTCGGGACGGTCGTGGGGAGCACGTGTGAAGGCGGTTCTCGTCGATCTCGGCGATGTGCTGATCGTCGACGACATCACGCTCGCCGCCAGCACCGAGGGGTTCCGCATCGGCCTGGAGGCGGTCGGCCGGTCGGGCCGGGCGTCCCCGACGCGGATCATGCTGTGGTTGCGGCGCGCGGTCGGCGAGGGCGGCACGCGGCGGGAACACGAACAGGATCTGGTGGCCCTGGCGCGTCGGGCCCTCGGTGAGCTCACCGGCGAGGACGTCAGCCTCGACGAGGCCGATGCCTTCCTGGCCGCCAGTCACCGGCACTTCCACCGGTTCCAGCGGTTGCTGCCCGACGGCGAGCGGCTACTGCGTGGCCTGCGCGAGCGTCGGTTGCCGGTGGCGGTCGTGTCCAACACGCCGACCCCGCCGCCACTCATGGGTTCGCTGCTCGACGACCTCGGCATCACCCCACTGGTGGACTCGGTGATCCTCTCCTCGGCCGGTCACCGGCGCAAGCCGCACCCGGACATGTTCGTCGCCGCCGCCGAATCGCTCGGGGTCGCCCCGGCCGACGCGGTGATGCTCGGCGACCGGATCCATGAGGACGTCGGCGGCGGTGGTGCCGTGGGCATGGCGACGGTGCTGGTGACCTGGGCGCGGCCGGCGACCGCCGAGTCCGGCCCCGACTGCGTCGCGGGCTCCGCCGAGGAGGCGCTGCGCTTCATCGACGCCTGGTCGGCCCGATGACGGCCGGGGCGGCCGGCGCCGCGCGCTCGGTGTGGCTGGTCGACGCGCCGACGGTCAACACCCGCGACCTGGCGGGGATGCCGACCCGGTGGGGGACGGTCGCGCCCGGCCGGCTCTACCGGGGCCCGGTGCCGACGACGTGGTGGCCCGAGCGGCCGGCACCCCCCGCCGGGTTCGCCTTCCGGACGCTGGTGGACCTGCGTGGCGACGACGAGGTGGCGGCACACCCTGCCTGCCCACAGGCGTTGGGGCACGGTGTGCGGTGGGTCCGTCTGCCGGTGCGGGGGGCCGCGCCGTTCCCCAGCGGACCGCCGCAGCCGAGCGACTACGTGCGGGTGTACGCCGCCCTGCTGGAGCCGACCGCCGCCGTGACCGCGGACGTGGTGCGGCTGCTCGCCGAACCCGGACGGTTGCCCGCGCAGATCGGCTGCACCCTCGGCAAGGACCGGACGGGCATGGTGGTCGCGTTGCTGCTGGCCGCGCTCGGCGCGCCGGCCGACCGGATCGCCGGGGACTACGCGCTGACCGCGCGGCGGCTGCGCCCGGGACCGGGGCCGGCGGTGTGGGACCTGGTGGGTCGACCGCAGGCGGACTTCGCCCGGCGGGTGCACACGGTGCCGTCGACGATCCGGCACGTGTTGGACGAGGTGGAGCAGCGCCACGGCGGCGCGGCGGCCCTGCTGGGTCGGTTCGGCATCGTCGCGGACGACCTGGCCGCGGTCGGGCAGGCGCTCACCGCCCGCCCGCCCGCCGACGACACGAGCGACGAGAAGTAGGTGATCACGGTTTTGGATCCGGGGTACGAGCTGATCCTGTTGCTTGCCGGGCAGGACGTGACCGAGGAGCGGCAGGCGCGAGCCCGCGAACTGGTGCGCGCCGGGGGGCCACGCTTCCCCTGGGCGACGTTCCTGGATCAGGCCAACCAGCACCGCGTCGCGGCGCTGCTGAGTCCCCAGGTGCGGGCCCTGACGGCGAGGGAGGCGCTGCCGGAGTTCGACCCGGCGGTGTTGTCCGCGCTGCGCGCGATCCACTTCTACACCGGTCGGCGCAACGAGGTGATGGCGGAGGCGCTCGCCGCCGTGCTCACCGCGGCGGACGCGGCCGGCGTGCCGGTCGTGGTACGCAAGGGCGGGTACCTGGCCTACCGGGTCTACCGCGATCCGGCGCTGCGCCCGATGGGTGACCTGGACGTGCTCGTGGACCGCGGCCGGGTGGCGGAGCTGCTCGGGGTGCTCACCGAGCTGGGCTACGCCGAGGGGGGCCGGGCCGCGGGGGAGACCCGCCCGCTGAGCCGCCGGGAACGGCTGTTCTGGCACCTGTACGGCAGCGACCTGCCGAAGCTGAACCGGCACACCGGCGACACCGCCCGGCCGGTGGTGTCCATCGACGTCAACGTGTCGCTGGCGTTGCCCGGCAAGGAGTTCGACATCCCCGTCGGGCCGGTGCTGGAACGGGCCACCCGGCAGGAACTGGTGGGCGCCCCGGCGTACGTGATGGACGTCGAGGACACGGTCATCGACCTGTGCTCGCACATCTACAAGAACTCGACGGCACTGCGGTTCATGCACGCGGGCAAGCACCGACGGCTGCTCAAGTACGTCGATGTCGCGGAGTACCTGGCGGCCAACCGCGACCGGGTGTCCTGGCCGGGGCTGGTCACCCGGGTGACCGAGGCGGGTCTGGTGGCGCCGGTGTACTACGGCCTCGCCCACCTGGCGCTGCTGTTCCCGGCGGTGGTCGACGCGCAGGCGCTGGCCGAGCTGCGGGGCCGCTGCCCGGACGCGGAGCAGCTGCTGTCCCGGTTCGGGCAGTGGGACCTGCCGGAGCCGATGGCCTGGGAACAGCCGTTCCCGCAGCGGTTGTTCGACCGGGCCGGCGACGCGTCGCTGCCCGCGTCCCGATCGCTGGTGTGAGCGAGCGTGCAGGAGACGCACGTCCTCGTCAAGCCCGACGGCGTACGGCGCGGGCTGACCGGTGCGGTCCTGGACGGGCTGCGGGCGGACGGGCTGCTGGCGGTGCCGGTCGGCTGGGTGTGGCTGACCGACGAGGCGGCGCGCCACTGGTACCCGGAGAAGCTGGAGGAGCCCGACGGGCCGTTGACCCTGCGGTACCTCTGCGAGGGCCCTATGGCGGTACTCGACGTCCGCGGCGACGATGCGATCGTGCGGGCCCACCGGACCAAACGGCGGCTGCGCCGGACGCTCGGCGGCGACGAGCGGCACAACGTGGTGCACTGCCCGGAGACCGACGCCGAACGTGACCACGAGCGGACGGTCTTCGCCGGGCTGCTGCGCCGGCGCGAGCCGCGCCGGCCGGTCGGTTCGTTCCGCCCGGCGTCGTTACTGTGGCCGTGACGCCTCGGGGCGCCACTCGTACAGGGCGAGCTTGCGGGCCGAACGGGTCGGCTCGAACCCGTGCGCGACGAGGCGGTCGCCCTCGACCGGGTTCGCGTACACGATGCGCAGCCGGCGCGGGCGCCGACGCGCGGAGTCGGCGAGCCGCGCGCACAGGTCGTCGAAGACCGGCCCGTGGAACGGGTTGAACAGGAACCCGACGGTGAGCGAGTCGGGGATGTCGAAGTCCTCGACGCGGGCCGTGACCACGCGGGCGCGGCGCAGCCGGGCCGGGCCGCGCGCGCGGCCCAGGTTGCGCCGGGCGGCCTCGGCGAGGTCGGCCGACTTCTCCACCCCGATGACCTCGCCGAAGCGGTACCACGACGCGACGTAGAGTGCGCGGCCCCTGCCGCAGCCGAAGTCCACGAAGACGTCGCCGCGGCCGACCGTGGACCAGGGCACCACGCGGGTCAGGGACGCCCACCGCGACGCCTCGTAGCGTACGTCGTAGGGGTGGGCGTCGTCGTCCCCGTCGGGGTGCCGGCTGGCCATGCCGGTCAGCCGGTCCAGGCAGCTGTCGGCCACGCGGCGCGCGCGTGCGCGCAGCCGGCGTCCGGGTCGCTCACCCATCGGTGGTGTCCGGCCCGGACAGCCGGAACCACTCGGTGATCAGCATGGCCGGCGCGCCGCCCACCACGATCAGTACGGTGCGCCACGGCAGGTCGGGGTGCTCCGGCCCGGTCAGCGTCGCGGGGGGCCGCCCCCGGCCCTCGGCGAGGATCTCCCGGTGCTGCTCGACCCGGTGGGCGCGCAGGGCCCGGCCGATGAGTTCGTCGCCGCGGCTGATGTCGGCGCGTGCCGCGGCGGGCAGCCGGTCGACAGCGATGAGGCAGCGGGCGTACGCGGCCACGGTGCCGGTGTGCGCTCCGACGAGGGTGGAGTAGCGAACGAGCAGCTCGGGCGTCAACGGTTGCTCGGGCCAGGCGGCGGCCTCGCCGGCCCGGGCCGGACGTTGCGGGAGCACCTCGACGCGCAGCGGCTCGTCGAGGTACGACTCGAGCAGGCTGGTCGTGGAGCCGTCGCTGGCCACCACCATCCGGTGCAGTCTCTCCTCGGCGGCGGTCGGGCCACCGACCAGGGGCTTGGTGGTCATCGGGCCTCCGTGAGAACTTCGCCGGCGCGCTGCCGGGGGACCGATCGCCGCAGATGCAGCACGGGCACGCCGACGGCGAGATGGCGGTCGAGGATGTCGAGCAGGTCGGGCAGCGTACGTCGGCGGAACCGGACGGCGGCCCGGCACACCAGCAGCCGGGCCCGCCACGGCTCCCGTTCGGTGCGTACCCGGTCGGGTAGCAGGGTGGGCCGGCCCCGCCGGGCCGCCAGGGACCGGCGCGAGATGCGGGTCAGGCTCACCGGCCAGGCCACGTCCACGATGATGACGGCGTCCGCGCGGCGGGCGCGGTCGGCGACCGTGGCGGCGTGGTTGCCCTCGATGAGCCATCGCTCACCGGCGGCCAGCGCGGCGATCCGCGCGGCGAGCTCGTCGGCGTGGGCCGGGCGCCAGCCCGCCTGCCAGAAATGGTCGTCCACGTGGTGGCAGGCCAGGTCCAGCCGTGCGGCGAGGGCACGGGCCAGCGTGCTCTTGCCCCCGCCCGGAGTGCCCAGGATGGTGACCCTGCGCCGGCCGGCGAGCAGCCGGGCGAGCCCGTCCACGGTGGTCGGCGTGGCGCCGCGTCCGCTCACCTCATCCATGCGCACCCGCCGTCGTCGGGACGCCGGTCCGGTGGACCTCGGCACCGAGCCCGCGCAGGGCGGCCGGCAGGTCGGAGTAGCCGCGGTCGAGGTGCTCCTCGCCGTCGATCTCGGTACGACCCGCCACCCCGAGCGCGGCGAGGACGGCGACGGCGGTGGCGCGGGTGTCGTCGCACCGCAGTCGCCGCCCGCTGCGGTGCGGCCGCCCCGGCCCGACCCGTACGGTGTTGCCGCGCACGTCGCAGTCGGCACCCAGCTCGCGCAGCGCGTCGAGGTAGCCGAACCGGTGCGTCCACACCTCGTCGGTGATGCTGCCGCCGCCCGGGGTGCCCGTCAGCAGCAACGTGCAGAACGGGTGCACGTCGGTGTTGACGTCCTCGTGACCGGCGACGACGTCGGTGCCGGCCAGCTGACCGTCGACCGTGGCGCAGACGGCTCCGTCCCGCCAGCGCAGGGCCACGCCCATGCGGGCGAGCATGGCCTCCTCGGCGGTGAACGCCGCCGCGAACGAGGCGGGAACCCCGGCGACGGTGATCGGCGCCGACAGGTGCACCGAGGCGGCCAGGTAGGTGAACGTCTCCGCGATGTCCGGCGGCAGCGTGTACGTCCCAGAGAGGCCCGCCCCGCCGCCGGTCACGGCCCAGGAGCCGTCCGGGCGCGTCTCCCCGACGCCGAGCGCGACCAGGTGTTCCATCAGCGCCAGCATGGCGTCCTTGCGGACGGGGTTGTGGATCACGGTGGTGCCCGGGGCGCACAGCCCGGCGAGCATGGCGGTCTTGGTGGCGCCCGACACCCGCGGGCCGAGGAGCCGGTCGGCGCCGGTGGAGTGGTCGCGTACGTCGATGACGGCCGGGCGGCGCCGCCGCCACGAGCCGCGGAGGCGACCCGGGTCCGGGAACTCGGCGCCGAAGCGTTCCAGCACCTCACGGATCTGGGCCACCGGGCGGGCGCCGTCGGCGGTGGGGCCGATCTGGTCGCCCCCGGCCGTGGCGAAGTCGACCTCGCCCAGCGCGCCGAGCACGGCCGGGACGAGGTACAGCGAGCCGTGGATGCGGGCGCTGGGGCCGGGCGGGATGACGGGGTTGTCGATGTCGCGGGCGTCGATCACCGCGGTGGTGCCGTCGACGTGGATGCCGCCGCCGAGACCGTCGAGCAGTTCGGCGAGCACGTCCACCTCGGTGACCGCCGGTACGTTCTCGAGCACGAGCCGGCCGCGCGTGGCCACGGTGGCGGCGACCACCTGCACCAGGGCGTGCTTGTAGCCACGGACCCGCACGGTGCCGGCCAACGGTCGGCCGCCTTCGACGATGAGCATCAGACCTCCAGGGCCGCGGTGTGGGAGAGGATCTCGACGGCGCGGGCGAGCCCGGGCGGCGGCGTCACGGTGAGCCGCAGCCGGGTGCGCCACTGCGGGCCCCCGCCCAGGTGCCGGGCCCGGATCCGCTCGCCGGCCAGCGCGCTCACCGCGGCGCTCGCGGCGGCCTCGGAACCGGTGTCGACGGTGAGGAAGTTCGCGGCGGTGTCCGGGCACCGCCAGCCCGGGCAGCGGGCCTCGATGTCGGCCGCGGCGGCCCGCCGCCAGGCGGCCACGTCGGCCCAGACGCCCGCCATCGTGGGTAGTTCACCGAGGCGCGCCGCGAGCAGACCCGTGGCCAGCGCCGACACCGCGCCGTCGGCGCGCCAGTGGCGCAGGTACGACGTGACACCCGGGTCGGCCACGACGGCGGCCAGCCGCGCCCCGGCCAGGCCGAAGGCCTTGGAGTACGAGTTGACCACGACGACGTTGCGGTGCCGGCGCAGCCGGGCGATCAGGCGCGTACCGGCCGGGTCGAACACGTGGTAGCAGGTGTCGACGACCACGACGTGCCCGCCGTCGGCCGCCTCGCCGGCCAGCCGGTCCAACTCCGTCACGTCGACCGGCTGGCCGCTGTGCCCGTTGGGCGTGGACAGCGCCACCAACGACGGCGGCGCGGCGCGCAGGGCGTCGAGGAGCAGGTCGACGGCCGAGCCCGCGTCCTCGGGGCCGACCGCGACGGGCCGCACCGCCACCCCGTGCAGCGCGCCGTGCTCCGTCCACGCCTCGTAGTCGGGCTCGACGACGACGAGCCGTCCGGTGACGGTGCCCACGGCCTGCACCAGCAGGCCGATGGCGGTGTCGGAACCGGCGGTGAGCAGCACCTCGGCGGGGTCGACGCCGTGGTATGCGGCCAACGCCGTGAGCAGGGCGCGCTGGTCGGGGTAGCGGCGCACCAGCTCGGCGTCACAGCCCCGCAGGTACGCGGCGCTCAACTCGTCCACGCGCGGATGCAGCAGTTCGTTGCTCTTGAGGTTCAGCCAACCGGCCGTGGCCGGGCGTATCCGCAGCGGCAGCGCCGCGACCGCGGGCCGCAGGTGCCCGGCCCACACGTCCGCTGTGCTCACCGTGTCGTCCTTCATGGCTCAGGGCTGCTGAAGTGCACGAGTACGCTGCGGCGCTCGTGGGCCACGTCGCGGTGCACCGGGGCCACCGAGTGCCATGAGTCGTCCGAGCGCACGAACACCACGGACGTGTCCAACAGCGGCGGCACGACGGTGTGCACGTCGTCCTCGTTCGCCGACGACAGCAGCCGCAGTGCGCCGCCCCACCCGGCGTCCCACTCCTCGTTGAGGTAGAAGACCTGGGTGACGACCTTGTCCGGCCGATCGGTGTGCGCGGAGAGCCACCCCTCGGTCGGGTAGGCGCAGAGGCGGATCTCCACCCGGCAGGACGACAGGTCGACGTCGACCATCCGGGCGACCGCGTCGCGGTAGGCGTCGCCGGCCAGCTCGGTGACGAGCCCGGGCCACGGCCCCGGCAGGTCGTCGGGCGCGGTGAGCCACCGGGAGTCGCGCATGACGGTCAGCGACCGCATCACGTACTGCTTGTCGCCGCTGCCGTCGGTGCGCTCGGCGGACTCCAGCAGCCCGGCCGGGAACGTCGCGGCGAGCGAGCGCGCGAGAGCCGGATCGGCGAACGTCGGGGCCAGCGACGCCCACCGGAACGGCGTGTCACGCACCGCCCGCGAGGTGAACGCCGCCGCGGACAGCATGGTCAGCACGGGGCCTCCCGGGCCGGCCGGTTGAAGACGACCTGCACCGAGCGACGCTCGCGTGGGTTGTCCCGCATGCCGTCCACGGCGTGCCAGGACTGGTCGCCGCGCACCAGGATCACGCCGGTGTCCAGCAGCGGGGCGACGCGGCGCGCCACGTCGTCGGCGCGCGCCGAGTTCAGCAGCAGCAGCTCACCCCCCTCGCCGGTCGGCCAGTCGCGGTTGAGGTAGCACACGACCGTCACGATCTTCTCGGGCTTGTCGAGGTGCGGGGCGAGCCAGCAGCCCGCCGTGTACCGCCAGAGGTTCACCTCGACGGCGGCGTCGGCCACCGGCAGCCCGGTCAGTTCGCCGACGGCGGCCGCGAACGTGGGGGACGTGACGTACCGGGTGAGCGCCGCCCACGCCGGCGGCAGGTCCGTGGTGGCTTCCGGGGCGGCGGGCCACAGCTGTCGTACCCACATCTCGTACGACTTCTCGCCGTCGGGACGGGACACCGCGGTGAACCCGTCGGCGGGAAACGTCGCCTCCAGCTCGTCGGCGAGCGGCGCGCCGAACGTGCCGTTCAGCTGGTACCAGGGAAAGGGCTCCTGCTGCGGTTCGGCGCCGTGCAGCGAGAGCGGCGCGCTGGCGACGGCCTTCATTCCGCCGCCCCCTGCCGCTCCGGCACCAGACCGATGGCGGAGCTGATCCGCCGTTCGGTGCCGAACACCAGCTCGTGCATCGCCGCGACCTCCTCGGGCGCGTGGTCGCCGAAGACGGTGTGCCGGTTGTACAGCCCCACCTCCTCGGTGGTCATGTCGGGCCGCAGTTCCTCCATCGGGGTGTACATGGTGGGGCGGAACCGGGCGCCGACGCCCGCCACGTGCGCTGCGGTGGCCCGTGCGGCGGCGGCGTCGGTGCCGGGCAGGCCGACGATCACGAACGCGTTGAGCTCGATGCCCGCCGCGTCGCACCAACCGGCGATGGTGGTGAACCGGTCGGCGGCGATCTGCTTGACGCGGGGCAGGGCCCGGTGCCCCTGCGGGTCGAGGGTCTCCAGGCCGACGCTGACGCGTACGCACCCCGCCCGGCCCATCAGGGCGACGAGTTCCTCGTCGAGGTGGCCGAGCGTGGTGGCGCACTTCCACGGGTACCGCCGGCCGGTCGCGAGCAGCGCCTCGCACAGCTCGACGACCCAGCGCCGGTCGAGGGTGAAGGTCGGGGCGTACATCGCCACGTACTCGAACGGCAGGGCGGCGAACGACTCCTCGATGTACGCGACGGTGCGCGCCACCGGCAGGCGCCGGTCCCGCTTGCCCTGCAGGCCCGGCACCTCGCAGTACGAGCAGCCGATCGGGCAGCCGCGAGCGGCCGGCACGACCAGTTCGCGGCGGGCGGGGATGCCGCAGAACTTGTCGGCGTCGCGGCCGTAGAGCGCGTGGTAGGCGCCGTAGGGGATCTCGTGGATGTCCGGCAGCGCCCACACGTCGGGCGGGAGCAGCACGCCGGGGC
The DNA here is from genome assembly GCF_040640115.1 of Micromonospora sp. NPDC023644. Classification (NCBI taxonomy): domain Bacteria; kingdom Bacillati; phylum Actinomycetota; class Actinomycetes; order Micromonosporales; family Micromonosporaceae; genus Micromonospora; species Micromonospora sp. NPDC023644. Next base: position 117,515 of record NZ_JBFABA010000014.1, read on the forward strand.
CGGTCGGGGGCCGCCACTCGCCGTCGACGCGCGCCCACACGCCCGGACCCGGCCCGGGCGAGCTGGCCGCCGCGTCCACGCCGGCCTCGTAGTCGCCGGTGGCGACGACCGCGTCGAGGTCGAAGCGGTGGAAGAACTCCGGGACGCTGTTGCTGAGGCGGCCGAACGTCACGATCCGCGCGTGCGGCAGCACCTGCCGGGTGTAGCGGATGGCCCGCGGTAGACCGTCGACGGCGTCGAAGTCGTTCGCCAGCGCCACGACGTCGTAGGCGCCCTGGTAGAGGGTGTCGGCGAACGTCTTCCAGTTCATGTTGAGCACACCGGCGTCCAGCGCGTCGACGTGCCGGCCCGGATCCCGGGCCCGCAGGTACGCCGAGGTGCAGAACACGCCGAGGTGATGGCCTGCGTTGAAGTAGCTGGGCACCTGCGGCGGCCAGACCACGAGGATCCGCACTACACCCTCCCTGTACATACGGTTTGCGCGGTGACCGCGCGTAGCCCGGCCAGGTACTCCTCGGCCAGCTTCGTCGCCGGCGCGGGCAGCCCGACGCCGTCGAGTTCGACGCGGATGCCCTCGTCGGTGACGGTGACCGCCAGCCGCAGCGGCGCGGCCGGGACGTCGTCGAAGCTCGCTGCCGGCACGGGCGCCGTGCGCAGACCGGCGCCGAGGTCGAGGGCGCCGCGTCGGCGGTGGTCGCGGTCGGTGTAGAAGAACTCCAGCGGGCGCGGAACCGCGATGCGGGAACGCAACTCGTCCAGCAGCGCCGCGTAGGGCACGTCGCGGTACGCGCGGTGCCGACCGGCCTGCCGGTCCGCCCAGGCGAGCGCCTCCGCGGCGGTCCGTGGGGTGGGAGGCGCCTGGAACAGCAGCCGGTTGTTGAACCAGCCGACCGTCTCGGCGTAGCGGCGGTCCGGGCGGCCGTCGAGCGACGACACGACCGGCACGCCGAGCGCGCCCCGGACGCCGAGCAGGTGGACCAGCGCCGCGAGGCACACCGCGAACTCGGTGACGCCCGCCGCCCGGGCCGCCCGGGACAGGTGGTCCGCGGCGTCCGGGCCCGAGTCGACGGTGGCGCGCTCGGGCGCCCGCCCGGTGCTCCACAGCGACACCGGATCGGCCAGGGGAGGGTGGGCGACCAGCGCGTCGGCCGCCTGAGCGGCCCGGTCGGTCGGCGCCGGGCCGGCGGCGAAGGCGCTGAACGCGGGGGGCGGGGGCGCCAGCGGCTCACCCCGGTACGCCGCGCCGAGGTCCCGGTGGATGGTCTCGACCGAGCGCAGGTCCGCCGACAGGTGCTGCACGACGACCACCAGCAGCCACCGCTGGTCGGCCAGCCGGCGGACGTGCAGCCGCAGCGCCCGCCCGCTGGACAGGGCGAACGGGACGTCGGCGACCTGGGCGACCAGCCGCGCCACGGCGCTCGGGTCGGCCGGCCCGGGCACGTCGGCCACGTCGAGTTCCGGCAGGTACGGGTCGACTGTCCGGGCAGACGGCTGCGGACCCCCCGTGTAGGCCCAGCGGAGGGTGGCGTGGCGCCTCACCACCGCGGCGGCGGCCAGGCGCAGCGCGTCCAGATCGAGCGGGCCGTCCACGAGGTGGGCCGACGCGATGCGCCGGGAGCGCGGCCGGGCGAGGGCGACGCGCTGCCGGGCCGACAGCACCGCCACGCCGTCGTCGGCGCCCGGTTGCGGCGTCCCGGTGTCCTCGGAGGTGGACGGTGCCGTCGCCGCGACGGCGTCGCGCAGGTCACCCAGCGTCCGGCGCTCGTAGACGACGTCCACCGGCAGGTCGATGCCGGTCTGCTCGTGCAGCGACTCGACGAGGCGGACCGCGGCGAGGGACGTGCCGCCCTGCGCGAAGAAGTCGTCGGTGTCCAGGCCGGGGGTGCCCAGGATCTCCCGCCACAGCCGGCACAGCACCGCGTCGGCGTCGTCGCGCCCGGTGTCGGGCCGGTCCAGGTGCGCGGCCAGCGCGGCCCGGTCGGCCTTGCCGTTCGGCCCCTGGGGCAGGGCGGCCATGACGTGGATGGACTGGGGCACCAGGTGCTCGGGCAGCCGGGCGGCCAGGGCGTCGCGGACGCTGTCGGCGTCGACGTCGCCGGTGACGAACGCGGCGAGCCCGCCGGACGGGTTGGCCAGCACGGCGGCGTGCCGCACCCGCGGCAGCGCCAACAGGTGCGACTCCACCTCGCCGGGTTCGACGCGGAAGCCGCGGATCTTGAGCTGGCGGTCGAGGCGGCCGAGGAAGTGCAGGCGCCCGTCGGCGCCGCGGCGGACCAGGTCGCCGGTGCGGTACCACCGGGTGCCGTCCGCGTCGACGTGGAAACGTGCCGCCGTCTGCTCCGGCTGTCCGTGATAGCCGGCCGCCACCTTGCGGCCGCCGAGCCACAGCTCGCCGGGGCCGTCGCCGGCCTCCCCGGCGGGCGTCGCCCCGATGCGGGCGATGGTGGCGGGCAGCGGTCGACCGATGGCAGGCGCGTCGCTCTCGTCCACGGGTACCTGTTCGGCCGTGGAGTAGACGGTGTCCTCGGTCGGGCCGTACAGGTTGACGACCCGACCCACGCCGGCTGCGTACAGCTCGTCGACGATCCAGCGCGACAGCGGCTCGCCGGCGATGTTCGCCACGCGTACGGGGGGCATCTTGCCGGCACGCAGCAGTTCGGCGTACACCGACGGTACGGCGTTGAGCAGCGAGACACCGTCGGCGACGCCGGGACGAAGCAACCCCAGCGGCCCGGGCAGCACGCGGACGTGCCCGCCGAGCGCCAGCGTGACCAGCAGTTCGAACAGCGCGATGTCGAAGCAGACCGAGGTGGTGGCCGCCACGTCCGCGAGGTCGGCCGCGTCGTAGGCGTCGTCGGCCCAGCCGCACAGCGCGGCCAGCCCGGCGTGCCGGGCCAGCACGCCCTTGGGCCGGCCGGTGGAGCCGGACGTGTACAGCAGGTAGGCGATGTCGTCCGCTCCGGCCGGGTGCGCCTGCCCGGCGCCGCCCTCGGCCGCGAGCGTGGAGAGCATGTCCGCGCCCAGTTCGACCCGGGTGGCGCCACCGTCGGCCAGCACCGGCGCGCCGACCGGGTCGACCAGCACGGCACGGCAGCCCGCGTCCTGCGTCATGAGCGCGACGCGTTCCGCCGGATAGTGCGGATCCAGCGGCACGAACGCGCCACCCGCGGCGTGGATCCCGAGCAGGGCGACCGGCAGGTGGGCGTCGCGCCCCAGGCACACGCCGACCCGGTCGCCCGGCCGGCAACCGGCTGCGCGCAGCCGGTCGGCGACGGCCAGGGCGGCGCCCACCACGCCCGCGTAGTCCAGGGCGGCGGTCTCACCGGTCACCGCCGCCCGCGACGGCGCCACGGCGGCCAGTTCGCGGACCCGGTCCAGGACCGTACGCGGACCTCGACGGTTCACGCGTCGTCCTCGGACGGGGGCCGCGCCCGAAGTCGTGGCACATCGTGGACGAACGCGGCCAGCTCGTCGCTGCCGATCGCGTACGGGCAGTACTCGCGGCGCATCCGGGCCACCGCGTCGGCCGGCGACGCGCCGGCGAGCACGTCCAGGCACGCGATGGCGGTGCCGGTGCGGCCGTGCCCGCCGAAGCAGGCGATCTCGACGAAGTCGCCGAGCCGTAGCCGCTCCAACACGTACGCGAGCGCGGCGACGACGCGGCCGGCCTGCGGCGGGGCGTCGAGGGTGGGCCAGGTCAGGAACCACCGCTGGTGGGCGTCGGCCTCGGGCAGCCACCGATCGTCGAGGTACACCCCGAGGTCCGCCGGCTTGGCGGTGCCCACCGCGGCGCGGCGGTCAGCGGAGTCCAGGGAGGTGCCCCACACGGTCAGGCCCGCGACCGAATAGGGCGTACGCCAATGTCGATCCTTCATGTCACCCTCGTCATTTGGCGCACTGGCGCGCGGACGCTCGCCCCTGCGGGCCTGGTGCCGACCGATGCCTACCTGGCTGGGCATCTCCGTGATTGATCATGGTCGTGAGTGCTGGTGATGCTAGCTCTTTCTCGCCGGAGCCGTCCAGATCCGTCAGCGCGACGACGTCGTTACTCCGCAGCTCAAACGCAAGATGCCTGCACAGCGGGGGGATGGTGTATGGTCCGGGTCCGATGCCGGGGGCCACTCCGCGCGCCATGACGGTGCGACGTACCACAGTGCACGAGGGATGACTTGTGACCGACGCTGTCGAACGGCCGTGGGGCCCTGTCGTCCTACGTCTGCTACCCGCCACTCCCGCCGAGGCGTCCTGGTTCGCCGACCACTACGCGCTGTCCGCGAACGCGCCGTGGCCGCGACGGGAGACGTTGCCGCTGCGGACGACCGTCGACGCGGACGCCGTACTGGACCTGTCGAGGCATCCGGCCGGCGCTGCCGCGCAACGTATCCGCGACGAGCACTACCACGTGCTGGACGACGGGACCTGCTGGGTCCGCGCGGCCGATCGACCGGCCGACGCGAGCGTGGCGGCGCTGCCGCCGCACGCCATCCGGCGCACGGGACACGGCTGGGACGTCGTCACCGACGGTTCGCCCTCGGGTGACCGGCTGTCGGAGATCCTCGCCCGGATGCTCCTGCTCGACGCGCTGACCCGCGCCGGCGGGACGGTGCTGCACGCCAGTTCGGCCGTGGTCGGAGGCCGCGCGACGGTCTTCGTCGGCGCCGGCGAGGCGGGCAAGACCACGTTGGCGCTGCACGCGACCCGCGCGGGCGGCGAGTTCGTCTCGGGTGACCAGACCGTTCTGCTGCCCGGCGCCGAGCGGCTGGTGGTCGGCGCCGGCCTCATGCCGCGCCTGCGGTGGGGCACGCTGCGCGGGCTCGGCCTGGCCGACACGGTCCTGGGGGCGACGTTGCGCCGCCACGAAGGCGCGCGGCGCCCGCTGTCGCGCATCGAACCCCGGCCGGCCAAGGTGGCCATGACGCAGGCCGAGCTGACCACCGTGCTCGGCGTGCGGACCACGGACGCCGGCGTGCTCGACCGGCTGGTGTTCGTCGAGCGGCGTCCCGGAACCGACCTGCTGGTCGCGCCGCTCGATCCGCGGGAGGCCGTGGCGGAACTCGCCGAACAGGTGCTGCGCCCGCTGGCCGGGTGGCGACCGCCCGGCGGCGAAGCGACGTGCGCCGAGCCGTTGACGCGGATCGCGGCCGAGACCCCGGCCTTCCGCGTACGGTGGGACCCGGCCGTCCACCCGGCCGTGACGGTCCTCGACCGGCTCGCCACCGCCGCGGTGGGCAGCCGCTGATGCCGACACTGATCGCGTACCCGCGGCTGCACCTCGGGCTCCTGGACTGCGGCGAGACGACCTCACGCCGATTCGGTGGGCTCGGCTTCGCCGTGCACGGCATGCCGTTGACGCTCTCCGCGACCCTCGGCCGGGCCGGCGGCGGCGCCGGTACGCACACGCTGACCGGGCTGTTCGACGCGCTCGACGAGCGGGCTCGTCAGGACGTGCACGCGGCCCTCGACCGTCTCGCGGACACCGTGCCCGTGCCGCCGATGACGCTGTCCCTCGACGGCATGCCGCCGGCCCACGTCGGGCTGGGTTCCAAGACGATGCTCGTGCTCGCCGCGCTGCGGGTCGCGTGTGCCGCCGCCGACGTCCGCCCGAGGCCCGTGACACTGCAACGGCTCAGCGGTCGGGGCGGGGCCTCCGGCGTCGGGCTGACCACGTTCTTCCGTGGCGGCTTCGTCGTCGACCTCGGTCACCCGCGCCGCGACGGGCTCGGGCTCCGCCCGTCCAGCGCGCTGCGGCCCGTGGGCGTGCCGGCCGTGTCGACCCGGGTGGCCATGCCGCCGTCGTGGCGGGTGAGCCTCGCCCTCGCCGGGGGCGAAGGGCTGTCCGGCGCCGGTGAGGTCGACTTCTTCGCGCGGCACACGCCGATCCCCGACGAGGAGGTGCGCGCGGCCATCACCCTCGCGTACCACGAGGTGGTCCCGGCGGTCCTGGAACGCGACCTCCCCGTCCTCGCCAAGGCACTGGCGGCGCTGCAGTCGGTGGGCTTCAAACGGCGCGAGGTCGAGGTGCAGCATCCGGCCACACGGGACCTGTTGGGTCGTCTCCAGGGCGTGCCCGGCGTCGCCGCCGGGATGTCCAGCATGGGACCGCTGCTGTTCGCCATCCACGCAGCCGGGGACCGGCAGGCGCCGGCCGAGGTGGCCAACCACGTCGCGGCGGTCGGCGGGTCGCTGTTCGGCACCTTCGGAATGAGGAATCGCGGATATGACCTCCACCTTCAGCCATAAGGAACGGGTCAGGTACTGGCCGCTGGTCAGTGAGCTGGGTCGCTGGGAACCCGATCCGGCGCGCCTCGGGACGCTGTGCGCCGAGCGGCTGGTCTCGGCGCGTGACGCGGACGCGGTCGCCCACTTCGTGGACCTCTCGAAGGTGGTCGAGTGCGCGGTGGCGAACCTGGCGGGAGTCCCGGCCGTCGGCGGCGTGCCGCGTCTGCGCGAGCTGCTGGCCGCGGCGCTGGCCCGACGCGACGAGAAGCGCGCGGCCCGGGCGGAACACGCCAGGCACGTCGTGCGCGTCGCCGCTGACCTCGGCGGCGGCGTCATCAAGGGCCTGGCCCTGGCGCGGTACTACCCGGACCCGGCGCTGCGCCACCGCGGCGACGTCGACCTGTGGTTCGAGGAGGCCACCGACGCGCTCGCGCTGGTGGACCGCCTGTGGGCCGAGGGCGACGGCTGGCACTGGGACACGCACGAGCTGCCCTGGCTCAAGTGGGACGGCGACCGGGCGTACGGGCAGTTCAAGCTACGCCGCGAGGTGCCGGGCGCGCGCACGTCGGTGCGCGTGGACGTGCACTTCGGCGGGTACTCCGTCGGTCATCTGGGGCTCATGCCGTTGACCGGGTTCGTCACCGGCAGCGTCGACGGGGTGGAGATCCGGGTGCCGACGCCGGAGACGGATCTGGCCATCCTCGTCGGGCACGCCACCGGCGACGCGTACACCTCTCTGAAGGATCTCAACGACCTGGCCGTCATCGCCGCCACCCGGGAGGTCGACTGGCCCCGGGTCTACGACGCCTGCCGGACCGTCGCGGTGGAGCCGGTCCTGGACGGGCTGATCACGCTGGTGCGGGAACGCACCGGCGGCGCGGGCCTGCCGGAGCACCGTCGGAGTGGTCGCCGCCTTCCACTGCTGGACACCTCCGGTGCCGAGCGGGCGCGGTTGACCGCCCTGATCGCCTACCGCGACACCCGCCGCCGCACAGGCGCCGTCAGCGGTGTGCGGGCGGCTCTCGAGGCGCTCGGCTACTACAGCGCCGACCTCCGGGTCCGGGCCGACCCCTCCAGCCGGCCCCGATGGCGGCGGTCCCGCTCCGAATGCTGGCGGCTGGTGCCCGAACAGGTCTGGACCGGGATGCTGCCCGCGGACGGCGAACCACCGTCGTTCCGGCAGGACGACCCCCTCCTGCCGGGCATCGCGGTCTACCGGTCCGGCAGCGACTGGGTCGCGTCCTGCGGCGACGAGGTCCTGGTCCCGACCGTGTCCGGACGGGTGCCGGCGGGCACCCTGCTGCTCGCGGACGCGGTTCGTCGTCGTTGACGTGATCGACCTCAATCCGCCGGTGCCGCGAGCGCCTGAGCACGTCCGGCGACTCTTCGCCCGCTGTCTTGCCGAGTCAGCCACGGACATGGCCTGGGAGACGCCGCCGCCGGAGGGCGACGACGACCTGCGGGAGGCCCTTGCCGGCTGGTTGGGGGAGCGACCCGAGCACGTCGTGGTCACCTGCTCGGTACGTGGCACGGTGACCGCGCTCGGCCACGGCCGGCGACTGCGGGTCGCGGTCGAGGCGCCGACGTTCCGCGGTGTCGTCAAGGCGTTGCGCGCGGCCGGGCACGAGGTGCACCTGGTCGCGGGAGGCAACGTGGCGGAACTGAGCGGCTACGACGCCGTCTGGTTCACGTCACCCGGCCGCAACCCGGACGGCCGTACCGTGTCCCCGGCGACCTGGCCGAGTCACCGACCTGCCGGCCTGCTCGTCCAGAACGAGATCTACCGCCCGTGGGGTGGGCACGTGGCCCTGCCGGGCGCGACCGCGGTCGGGTCGTTCAGCAAACTGGCCGGTGGCGGGGTGCGGCTGGGCTGGCTGCGTGGGCCCGGCGCCCAGGATGTCGCCGCCGCCTCACCGCCGGGCCTGTCGCCGCCGGCACCGTGGCAGCGCGCGTGGTCGAGGTTCATCCGGTACGGCGGCTTGGCCGAGTTGGCCGCCCACGTCGTCGCGGCGAGCGTCGCCGCGCGTGAGGCGTTCCTCGGTGAGATCGCCGAGCGGTACGGTCAGGCGGCACCCGCGGTCGACGGGCCCTCGGTCACCCTGGTCGACGTCGGCGGGGCGCTCCCCGTGCCGGCGCTGATCGCGCGGCTCTCGGCGGCCGGGGTGCGGGTCGCCGACGGGGCGAAGTTCGAGCTTCCGGTGCCCGGCGTGCGGGCGACCTTCTTCGACCAGCCTCCCGACGAGGCGCGGCGGGCGGCCCGCATCGTGGCCGAGGTGTCGGGCGGTTCGCTGCGTCCGATGGTGTGGGGATGAGCCGAGCCACGGGGGCAGCCGTCGGGGTGGTGGCAGCGCTCGTCGGCGGTGCCGCCGGTGGCGCGGGAGTGGTGGTGCTGTGCCTGGACCCCGCCCGCCCGCCCGCTGCGACACTCGGCTGGCTGGCCGCTGCCTGGTTCGTCCGAGCGGTGGCGGTCGCGGTGCGCGACGCGGCTGCGGTCGTGGTCGCCCACCGCGTCACCTACCGGACGCGGCGCGATCTGCTCGACGCGGTGATCGGCCTGGCCCGCGCCGCCGACCGGCGACCGGGCCAGGCCGAGCTGGCCTACCGCGCTTCGGGCGTCGCGATCCGCTGGGAGCCCAAGCCCGGGCAGGTCGTCGCCCCGGCACTGAGGCTCGTCTCGGTGCTGGCCGGGGGCGCATCGGTGACCCTGGCCCTGGGCACCGTGTCGCCCGCCGACGCGGCTCGTCTCGCAGCGGTCGCGGCGGGTGGCGCGGTGGTCGCGGCGTTGCTGGGCGCCCCCGGTGGACGTACCTGGCGGGCACGCGCGATGCGGGCTCGACTCAGCGGGCCGGCGCAGCTGGCGGCCGCCGCCGGCGTTGCCGCCGTGGCCGTCTGGTCGGCCGGGTACCGTCCCGAACTGGCCGCGCCCATCCTGCTCGCCGGCCTGCTGTTGGTCGCCGGCGTGCTCGATCTGTCCGCCGTCGACGTGACGTCCTTCGGCCGGGCCCGCAGGGCGCTGCCGGCGGTGGCCGAGCTGTGCCGGTCGGCCTCGGCCGTCACCGCGCCCGCGCCGAGTGTCGCACCGTCGATCGCCGCGGTCGCGTACCTGGTACCGGCGGTGGGGGCGCGCGTGCCGGCCGGCGGGCGCCAGAGCGTCGGCGGGCTGGCCGACGTGACCGGACCGTACGTGCGGGAGGAGCCCGACGGAACCCGGCGGCAGGTGACGGCCCCGGAGCTCCTCGTCATGGCGGCCGCGCTCCAGCGGCTGGTGTTCGCCACCGTCGCCGAGAACCTCACCCTCGGCGAGCCGGGGACGGTCGCACTTCCCGGCGGCGCGGCGGCGGGGCTGCCGGTCGACCGGATCGCCTCGACCGAGTTTCTGGGCGGTGTGGACGTGACGGACGACCAGTGGTCCGAGCTGCTCGCGGCCCGCCTGGCGACCCGACTCGCCGACCCGGACGTGCGGCTGCTCGTGCTGGTGGGCACTCCGGATCCAGCCATGGGGCGGGTACTCGACCGCTGGCGGTCGACCGGCGGAACGGTCGTCGAGCTGCCCGACGGGGACGACCGGTGACCGCCCGTGTGGTGGCCGTCGTCGGGTTGGCGGCGGCGGAGGGCGCTCTCGGCTGGACGTTGACGCTGGTGGATGACGCCGCCTGGCCGGTCGCGATGCTGGCGCTGCTGGCCGCGGTAGGCGCTGCGGCCTTCGTGCCGACACTGGCGCCCGCCGCTCCGTGGAGCGCGTTCGTCGCCGGCCGGATCGCCCGGACGCTCGGCTGCGCGATGATCCATCCGATGCTCGTCGCGGCCGTGCTGCCCCTGTGGCTGCCTGTCGCCGAGCCAGCCGAACCGCGCGGTGATCCGGACGCGGCGCGTACGGTCCGGCGCGTCGTACGCGTGGCCACCGACCCCGCCGCGCGACGGGAGCTACAGGGGCCGCTGGGGCGCTTCCTCCTGGTCACACACGAGCGGGCCAGCACCCTGACCGCCGACACGCTCACCCGGGCGGCCCGCCGGCAGGCCCGTGGCCGCCTGTTGCAGGCCGTGCCGGTGGTGCTGGCCCTGCTGTTCGGCGCGCTCCTGGTCGACCGGCTGGAGCCGCTGGCGACGATCGCGTACGTGGTCACGGTGGTCACCGCGCGGCCGGCTCCTCCTCGGTCCCGGGGTGCGACGAACGGCGCGGTTGTCGGCGGAGCCCGCTGACAGGCGCCACCCGCGCTCCGCCGACGAGGGCCGCCGGACAGCCGAGCAATCACGCGCGAGGAACCGTCGGTCGGCCTGCGTGAGATGGCCCGTCGCGCGCCGCCAACGGGCCGATCCGGCGTGCGTGGCGCTGCGATAATCGGGCCGTGTCTATCCCGAGACGGCGTCGCCCGTCCCATCCCGCCATCGTCGGTGCGGTCATCGCCGCCGTGGCCACGGTGGTCGCGGCGGCCATTCCCGTTGTGCTGGAGCTGACCCGCGACCCCGGCGGCAGCGGTGCCGCGTCGCCGGTCCAGGGCACCCCGTCCGCCGGGCAGCCCCAGCCCACCACGCCCGCGGCGACCACCGGGACGGGGCCATCCCCGACGCCCGCGGCCACCGCTTCGCAGCCAGCCCAGGCCGACGTCCTCCCGCTGGTCGAGGTGCCCCAGGTCGACGACCTCGAGGGCTGGGAGCAGGAGCCGCTGATCGTGGCCGGGAAGCGGCACGACTCGGTGCTGTCGGCGTCGCCGTGCTGGTTGAACGACCACTTCACGGTCACGTTCGTGGTGAGCCGGCAGTTCCGGGTCCTGGAGGCGGCCGTGGGCATCGCCGACGACTCCCCGGGAGGCGGGGCCCTGCGGTTCACCGTGCTCTCCGACCGCAAGGAGGTCTTCACCACCACGGCCGGCCTCGGGAAGGTCCGCCCGGTCAAGGTGGACATCAGCGCCGCCACCCAGGTGTCCCTCCGGGTCAGCACCACCAACCTCGACCAGTGCCACGGTGACAGCATCGGCGCCTGGATCGCCCCGCGGGTGCGTCGGTGAACGCGGCCCCGCCGTGGGGTAGGGACCGGTCGTGGACTTCCGGGACTGGTGACAAGTGTTGTCGGGCGTCATCGGGCTGGCCCTGGCCGGCCACGGTGTCCGCCTGCTGCTGACCCGTCGCGTGCCGGGCCGCGGCAGCTCTTGGCGACCACCGCAAGCCCAGGGCGGGCGGGGCCAGCGCGATCCGTCCGACGGCGCCCGGGGGACGGGCGGGCCGTCGCCGAGGCGTACGGCCCGCGCGTCCCCCGGGCGTGACGGTGTGTCCGACCCGGTGGTCGGCGGGCGGGCCCCCGCCGACCACCGGGTCGGGGTCAGTGGGCCGGCCGAGGGGTGAGGACGAAGGCCACGACGGCGGCGGCGAGGGCGATGACCGCGCCGGTGGTGAAGCCGCGGGAGAAGCCGGCGGTGCTGGTGCCCGCGATGCTGGCCGCGGCCATGCTCGACACGACGGCGGCGCCCAGCGAGGCGCCGAACTCGTGGAAGGTGCTGACGATGCCGGACGCGAGACCGGCCTCGTGCGGCGCGACCTGACCGAGCGCGACGGCGGAGGCCACGACGAAGAGGACGCCCGTGCCGGCGGCGGCGACGCCCACCCCGACCACGAGGGCCAGGGTCCCGTCGACGAGGGCGGGGACCGCCATGCCGGCCGCCGCGACGAGCAGGCCAAGGACGCCGAGGGTGCGCGCCCCGATCCGGCCGATGGCGCGGCCGGCGGCGTTCGCGCCGAGCATCGTCGTGATCGCCACGGGCAGGAAGAGCAGCCCGGTGCGCAGGGCGCCGTAGCCCTGGTGGTTCTGCAGGTAGAACGTGCCCAGGAAGAAGACGGTGATCATCAGCGCGGTCGCGACGAGGATCAGCAGCGCCCCGGTCGCCACCGGCCGGCGCAGCAGGAGCCGTACGTCCATCAGCGGGCTCGCGGCGAGGCGCTGGCGGACGACGAACGCGGCGTAGAGGAGCACGGCGGCCACCAGCAGCAGCAGGATCGTCGGGCTGCCCCAGCCGACGTCGCCGGCCCGGATCAGGGCGTAGATCAGCGATCCGGTGGCCGCCGTCACGAGCACCGCGCCGGGCACGTCGAGCCGGGCCGTCGCGCCGGTGGGCGCCTGGGGCGGAAGCTGCATCCGCAGGGCCAGCAGCAGGATGATCCCGACCGGCACGTTGACGAAGAACACCCAGGGCCAGCCCGGCCCGGCGGTCAGCAGGCCGCCGAGGAGGACGCCCAGCGCGGCGCCGCCGCCGCCGAGCGCCGACCAGATGCCGAGCGCCTTGTTGCGCTCGTCGCCGTCGAAGATCGTGACGACCAGGGACAGGGCCGCGGGGGAGAGGATCGCCGCCGCGAGGCCCTGCCCGATGCGACCGCCCAGCAGCATGGGACCGCCGGTCGCCAGCCCCGCCGTCAGGGACGCGGCGCTGAACAGCAGGAGCCCGGCGAGGACGAGGCGGCGGGCGCCGAACAGGTCCGCGGCGCGCCCGCCGAGCAGCAGCAGGCCGCCGAAGGTGAGGGTGTAGCCACTCACCACCCACGTGAGGGCTTCCCGGTCCATCCCCAGGTCCGCCCCCATGTGCGGCAGGGCGATCGCGACGACGGTGACGTCCAGGATCAGCATCAGCTGGGCGATGCCGACGAGGCCCAGGATCCGCCAGCGCTGCGGGTGTGGGCTCGCGGGCGCGGTGGTTTCGGTTGCGGTCACAGGTTCCGCCATGGCTGCCAGGCTCCTCCGCCAAGTTGAACGGTAGTGTTCAAGTTACGGAGACACGTTAACTCATGCACGCCTGTTCGACTTAGGGGAAGTTCCATGACTCGCCCACTCGCCAAGCCGACCCGTCGAGCCGACGCCCAGCACAACGTGGAGAGGATCCTGGAGGCGGCGGTGAGCTGCCTGAGCCGTGACCCCGACGCCAGCGTCAGCGAGATCGCGCAGGCGGCGAGGGTGGGCCGGGTGACCCTCTACGGTCACTTCCCGTCCCGCGACGCCCTGGTCGAGGCCGCGCTGACCCGGGTGCTGGCCGAGGGGGAGGAACTGCTGGCGGGCCTCGACCTGACCGGCGACCCGCGGGACGCGCTGCGCGTCCTGATCCGGTCGAGCTGGCTGCTGATCGCCCAGTCGAGCGCCGTCCTGGAGGCGGCGCAGGCGTCGCTGCCGCCCGAACGCGTGCACGAGCTGCACGCCGAGCCGGCGCGGCGCGTCGACCAGTTGATCCGCCGGGGCCAGGACGAGGGGGTGTTCCGGGCCGACCTCCCGGCCAGCTGGCTGACCAGCGTCCTGCACCACATCATGAAGGGCGCCGCCGTCGACGTGGCCAGCGGGCAGGTGGACCGGGCGGACGCCCCACGCCTGATCTCCGAGACGGTCCTCGCCGCCTACCGGGTCGACGGATAGCGGACCCGCCTGCGGGTGGCGACCGGGACGAGGATGGCTGACCCGCCTGCGGTCCGAGACCCCGACGCCGCTTCAGGGCGCGGGGGAGGGGCGCTGGCGCCACCGGCGGCACCCGTCGTATCGTCGCGGTCCGACGGGTCGGGCCGGACGGACGCCCCCTCAGGGCGCCCCGGCGTCGCGACCCGCCGCAGAGGGCGCGGTGCTCCGACGCGCCGTGGTCCAGCTCCTCAGGTGAAGGGTGTGCCGGTGACTCAGGAAGACGACGTCGCGTTCCGGGTGGTCGTGAACGACGAGGAGCAGTACTCGATCTGGCCGGTGGACCGTGAGACGCCGGCGGGCTGGCGCGACGCCGGCCGGACGGGGACCAGGCAGGAGTGCCTGGACCACATCGAGCGGACGTGGACAGACATGCGGCCGCTCAGCCTCCGCCGGGCGCTCGCCGCGGAGGGCGGGGCGGCCACGGAAGCCGTCCGCTAGGGCCGGGCTCCGTCGAGGGCGGTGGCGCCGCAGGCGTACGGCTGCCGGAGCGCGCCCCGACCGTGTGGCGCGGGTCGGCGACGGACCGTGCGCACGGCGGCGCGGGCCCGCCGCCCCCGGCGCGCTCGGCGCGGGGCGTCGTCGCTGGTGCTCCACCGGAACCCCACCGGATTGCGAGGACGCGGCTCGATACTGCGGAGATATGCGTGGGAAGGAGTGCGCGATGTCCGTAGCCGAGTCCGTAACGGTACTGCTCGCGGCACCGCGTGCGTTCTGCGCCGGTGTCGAGCGTGCGATCGAGATCGTCGAGCGTGCGCTCGCCAGCCGGGGCAGCCCGGTGTACGTCCGCAAACAGATCGTCCACAACGCACACGTCGTCGCCGACCTGGAGTCGCGCGGCGCCGTCTTCGTCGAGGAGCTCGACGAGGTGCCCGAGGGTGCGACGGTGGTGTTCTCGGCGCACGGGGTGTCGCCCGGGGTGCGCGCCGAGGCCGCCCGGCTCGGCCTGGAGGTGTTCGACGCGACGTGCCCGCTCGTGGCGAAGGTGCACACGGAGGCGCGCCGGTACGCCGACCGCGGGGACACCGTCCTCCTCGTCGGGCACGCGGGGCACGAGGAGACCGAGGGCACCCTCGGCGAGGCGCCGGACCGGATGCTCCTCGTGCAGTCGCTCCAGGACGCGCACACGGTCGAGGTGCCCGACCCGGACCGGGTGTCCTACCTGACCCAGACCACGCTCGCCGTGGACGAGACCGCCGAGGTGCTCGACGTGCTGCGCCAACGCTTCCCGGCGCTGCGCGGGCCGTCCTCGGCCGACATCTGCTACGCCTCGACCAACCGGCAGGCGGCGCTGCGTACGGTCGCCGAGGAGTCCGACCTCGTGCTCGTGGTCGGCTCGACCAACTCGGCGAACACGCAACGCCTCGTCGAGCTGGCCCGCCGCGCGGGCCGGCCCGCCCACCTCATCGAGGACGCGGCGGACATCCGGCCGGAGTGGCTGGCGGGTGTCACCACGGTCGGGGTCACCGCGGGCGCGTCCGCCCCGCCGAGACTGGTCACGGGGGTGGTCGAGGCGCTGCGGGCGCGCGGCCCGGTGACCGTGGTGGAGCGCGAGGTCGCCCGCGAGACGATCGAGTTCACCGTGCCGGGCGCGGTGCGCTCCCTCTGACACCCCGCCAGCGCGCCGCGCCGCCGCCCGCCCGACCGGCGCGCCGCCGCCCGCCGGACCGCGTGTGCGGGGCGGTCCGGCGGGCGCGCGGGGCCGGCTACGCGGAAGCCTGGTACGTCGACTGCATCTTGTGCGAGAACCACTCGCCGACGGTCACCCGTTCGAGCCCGGCCTCGGCGCTCTCCTGCGCCAACGGGCGCATGGGCTCGATCGTGGTGTCGTGGTTGGGCAGGTAGAAGAAGGGGATGGAGACGCGTGAGGGCGCGTCCGTCCCCTCCGGGTTGACCACCCGGTGCACGGTCGACGCCCACCGGCCGCCGGTCCAGAACGCCATCAGGTCGCCGATGTTCACCACGAAGCTGCCCGGGATGGCGGGCACGTCCAGCCAGTCGTCCTCGTCGCGTCGCACCTGGAGCCCGCCCACCTCGTCCTCCACGTAGAGCACCGTCAGGCTGCCCCAGTCGGTGTGCATCTCCCGCCGCAGCACGCCGTCGTCGGGCGCCGGGTAGTAGTAGTTGGCGATGATCAGCGACACGTGCTCGTCGAACTTGCTGTCGAAGAAGCCCTCCGGCAGCCCGAGCGCGAGCGCGAACAGCCGCATGATGTCCGCCGACAGCTCGGTCATGGCGGCGATGTACTCGTGCCAGACCGCCTTGAAGTCGTCGTCCGGCCAGATGTTCGCCGCCTTCCAGGTGGCCGGGTGCGTGCCGAGCCTCGCGCGCTCCTCGTCGCTCAGGTCGCCCGTCACGTGCGCGGCGAACGCCTCGTACGGGCCGCCCGGGCGGCGCAGCCCCGACACCCCGGAGCCGCGGTTCGCGCTCCGGTCCTTCTCCTCCTCCGGCCGGGTGAAGAAGGCCTTCGTGGTGGTGTACATGCGGTTCACCAGCTCCCGGGGCACGCCGTGCCCCACGACTGTGAAGAACCCCGAACCCTCGCACGCCTTGCCGATGGCTGCCGCGATGGCCGCGCGCCCCTCGGCGGTGGTGCGGCCCGACAGGTCGATCGCCGGTACGAAATCCTGGACCACAACGGGTTCCACAACTGCCCGCCTCTCTCGCGACGTCATTACATTGATCGAAGCAATCCCGGGTCACCCGTCGGGAAGCCGTCGCGGTCCCGCTTCCCCCACGTGCGGGTAATTGCTCGGCGTACCTGGTGGTAAGGCAATGTTGAGGCTGCAAGACATTTACGTGCACGATTGCGTCGTGGCGTACGAGGACGAGCACTTGTCGCAGATGGTCGGGACGCTCGCCGAGGCGGGCCGCCCGCTGTCCGGGGAGGCCGTGGGTCGGCTCGTCGCCGACCCGCCGGGCGTCGTGGTGGGGCCGGCCGTGCCCGCCCCCGTCGCCGCCGCGGAGGGGAACCCCCCGCTGCTGGCCGCGCTGCTCGAGGGGGTCCGCGTCGAGGGCGTCACCGACGGGCCCGGACGGCCGCGGACGCCGAAGCGGGTCCAGGAGGCGGTCCGGGCCATGCTGCGCGGCGCGCCGACCGGATCTTGGCAGCTGCTGCGGGTGGCCGCCGTGCTCGGCCGGTCCTGTCGGCTGGCGGAGCTGGCGGCGATGACCGGGCGGAACACCGCCCAAATGCTGCCGGACCTGGACGCGCTGCTCGACGCCGGCCTGCTCGACTGGGCGGGCGACGACCTCGCCTTCCGGCACGAGCTGGTGTGGTGGGCCGTGCTCGACGCCCTCCCGCCCGCCGTGCGGCAGGCGCTCCGCGCCGACCGCGACCGCCTGCGCCGGCGCCGGGCCGTGACCGGCGCGCCCCGCGCCGCCGACCCCGCGGCGGAGCCCGCGACCCCCGCCGACCTGCGACGGCGGGCCGGGCTGCGCTCCGCCCCCGTCGCCCGGGAGCACCGCCCGGACGCCGGCGGCGCGTGGGAGTCGTTCAGCGGCGTCGAGCGGGCCATCGCGCGACTCGTCGCCGAGGGCATGACCAACCGGCAGATCGCGACCCGGGTGCGGCTGTCGCCGCACACCGTCAACTACCACCTGCGCGCCCTGTTCCGCCGGCTGGGCATCTCCTCGCGGGCGGAACTCGTCCGGCACGTGCCGGTCTCCTCCGCGGCGTAGGGACGGTCCGGGCGGCCCGGGCATTCCGGGCAACACCGCGCGACATCGCGTTTTTCGGCGCCGTTCACGCTGAATTCGACGACGGGTCGGCTGCGTCGAAAGGACTACCCTGATGAGTAGTGCCAATTCGGTTGCGTGCTCATTCTGGTAGTCGGGGGAACCGCCGTCAGGCAGTAATGTCGCCCGTATCGAATTTCGTTGGGTCAGCGGCAGGTAAATCCACGGGTACGACCGTGCTCACACCCGAGGGAAAACATGAACATCCGTACGCAACCGCGTGTCCACGAACTCATCGCCGTCCGCGCGGCGGCGCAGCCCGACCGGACCGCAATCGTGCAGGGCGACGCGCGCATCAGCTACGCGGACCTGGAGCGCCGGGCCAACGGCCTGGCCCGCCACCTCGTCGACCGGGGCGTCGGCGCGGACTCCGTGGTCATGGTCCACCTGGAACGCTCCATCGACGCCGTCGTCGGCCTGCTCGCCACCTGGAAGGCCGGCGCGGCCTACCTGCCCGTGGATCCGGGGCTGCCGGACGGCCGCGTCGAGGCGTTCGTGAAGGAGACCGACTGCACCACCGTCATCACCCACGAGCGTGACGTGGCGCGCTTCGCCGACCTGCCGGTCACGGCGCTCACCGCGAGCGTCGCGGACGGCGTCGCGACCGCCCCCGCCGTGACGGTGGGCGGCGGGGACTCCGCCTACATCATCTACACGTCGGGCTCCACGGGTACGCCGAAGGGCGTGGTCGTGAACCACGACTCGCTGAGCTACCTGTGCGGGGAACTGGCCGGCCGCTACGGCGTCACCCCCGACGACCGGGTGTTGCAGTTCGGCGCGCTCTCCTTCGACACCTCCATCGAGCAGATCACGGTCGCGCTGCTCGGCGGCGCGACGCTCGTGCTGCCCGAGGTGAGCTGGGCGCCCAGCGAGCTGCCGGAGCGGCTGCGGCATCACGGGGTCACCGTGATGGACCTGACCCCCGCGTACTGGCGCCGCTTCCTCGCCGAGGCCGGCGCGGGGGCCGGTGACCTGCCGGTCCGGCTGGTGATCGTGGGCGGCGAGGCGGTCAACGCGGAGGACTGCCGCACGGCGCTGGAGCTGATGCCCGGGGTGCGGCTGGTCAACGCCTACGGGCTCACGGAGACCACGATCACCTCCTGCCTGATGGAGCTGACCGCCGACGTGCTGCCCGAGCGCGGCGCGGCCCCGGTCGGCCGGCCGCTGCCCGGCACCGTCGTGTACGTCCTCGACACCGACGGCCACCCGGTCGCCCCCGGTGAGCGCGGTGAGATCCACATCGGCGGTCGCGGCGTGGCGCGCGGCTACCTGACCGAGGACGACGCCGGCCGCTTCCGGGCGGACCCGTTCGCGGCGGAGCCCGGCGCGCGGCTGTACCGGACCGGTGACCTGGGCGCCTGGACCGCCGAGGGCAACCTCGAGGTGGTCGGGCGCATCGACCGGCAGGTCAAGATCCGCGGCTTCCGGGTGGAGCCCGGCGAGATCGAGGCGACGCTGGCGGCGCACGAGGGCGTCGACACGGTCGCCGTCACCACGTACGAGCACGACGGCCAGCGGCGCCTGGTCGCGTACCACACCGGCCCGCGGCCCCTGGACGTCGCGGAGCTGCGCGAGTTCGTCGGCCGCTACCTGCCCGACTACATGGTGCCGACGGCGTTCGTCGCCCTCGACGAGCTGCCGCTGAAGACGAACGGCAAGGTCGACCTGGCCGCGCTGCCCGCGCCGCAGGCCACGGCGGTCGCCCCCGGGAGCGTGGACGACACGCCCGTCGACCTGGTGGAGCGCGGCGTGGCCCGGCTCTGGGGGCAGGTGCTCGGCGTGCCCCGGGTGCTGCCGGACGACAACTTCTTCGCGCAGGGCGGCAACTCGATCCTCGCCGCCGAGCTGCTCGCGAAGATCCGCGGCTCCTTCGGCGTGCTCATCACCCAGGTACGCCCGCTGATCCGGCTGCTGCTGGAGGACGCGACGCCGCGCGGCCTGGCGCGGGCGGTGCGCGACGCCCGGGCCGGCACGCTCGCCGGCGACGACACCCGCAAGCGGGTCGACTTCGCCGCCGAGACGCAGCTGGACGTGGAGATCCGGCGCGAGGTGCCCGACGAGCCGCGCTGGCAGGACCCGCGCCACGTGTTCCTCACCGGCGCCACCGGCTTCCTGGGCATCTACCTGCTGCGGGAGCTGCTGGACAGCACGGACGCCGTGGTGCACTGCCTGGTGCGCGCCGACGGGCCGGAGCAGGGCCTGGCCCGCATCCAGGCCAACGCGCGGCACTACTTCGGCGAGGACCTCGCCGGTCACCAGGCGGCGGGCCGGATCGTCGCCGTCCCGGGCGACCTCGCGACGCCCGGGCTCGGCCTCTCCGAGGCGGCCTTCGACGAGCTGGCGCGCACGGTCGACGTCATCCACCACCCCGGCGGGACCGTCAACTTCATCTACCCGTACTCGCACATGCGGCCGGCGAACGTCGACGGCACCCGCGAGATCATCCGGATGGCCGCGCGGCACCGCAACGTCCCGATCCACTACACGTCGACCATGGCGGTCGTCGCGGGCTTCGGCACCGCCGGCGTCCGGCACGTCGACGAGGACACCCCCCTGGCGTACGCCGACCACCTCTCCGTCGGATACGTGGAGAGCAAGTGGGTGGCCGAGGCGCTGCTGCACCGGGCGGCGGAGCGGGGGCTGCCGGTGGCGATCTACCGGGCCGCCGACATCTCCGGCGACCGGGTCAACGGCGCGTGGAACATCGCCACCGAGATGTGCGCGATGAAGAAGTTCGTGGTGGACACCGGCACCGCCCCGGTCGCGGAGCTGCCGCTGGACTACACGCCGGTCGACGTCTTCGCCGCCGCGGTCGCGCACATCGCCAGGGCGTCCCGGCCCGCTGGCGAGGTCTACCACCTCACCAACCCCGGGAAGGTCAACATCTCGGTGCTGGTCGAGCGCCTGCGGGCGCACGGGCACGACATCCGCGAGGTGCCCTGGGCCGAGTGGCTCGACGAGATGGTGCGGGTCGCGGTCGAACAGCCCGACCACCCGATGACCCCCTTCGCGCCGCTGTTCATCGACCGCTGCGCGACGGGCCAGATGAGCGTCGCGGAGATGTACCTGGAGACGACGTTCCCGGTCTTCTCCCGCACCAACGTGGAGGACGCGTTGCGCGGCAGCGGCATCGAGATCCCGGCGGTCGACGCCGAGATGCTCGACCGCTACATCGGCTACCTGACCCGCACCGAGTTCCTGCGGGCCGCGTGATGGGCTGGGAGACGCTCGACCTCACCCACGCCCCCACCGAGGGTCCGGTCGCGTTCGGCGACGACCTGTCCGCGGCGACGCTCCTCGGCGCCTACCGGCACGGGCTGTTCCCGTTCCCGGCCGACACCGAGGAGCGCAAGATCGTCGCCGAGTTCACCTACGAGGCGGACGTCGCCGCCGGGCGGATCGCGGTGCTCCCCGGCAGCGCCGACCCGTACGCCGTGGCCTGGTGCTCGCCCGACCCGCGTCCGGTGATCCACGTCGACCGGGCCCGCATCCAGCGCAGCCTGCGGCGGCAGCTGCGCAACAAGGTCGAGTGGACGACGACGCTCGACGTCTGCTTCGACCGGGTGGTCCAGCACTGCCGCGTGGGCCGCGAGCCCCGGTGGCTGACCGACCGGCTCGTGTCGACGCTGCGCGAGCTGCACGCGGCCGGCCACGCCCACA
This sequence comes from Micromonospora sp. NPDC023644, assembly GCF_040640115.1. NCBI lineage: Bacteria > Bacillati > Actinomycetota > Actinomycetes > Micromonosporales > Micromonosporaceae > Micromonospora > Micromonospora sp. NPDC023644. Next base: position 138,555 of record NZ_JBFABA010000014.1, read on the forward strand.
GCGTCGAGGTGTGGGAGGGCGACGAGCTGGTCGGCGGCACGTTCGGCGTACGGGTGGGCGGCGTGTTCAGCGCCGACTCCCAGTTCGCCCTGCGCAGCGGCGCCGCGAAGGTCGCGGTCGCGTGCCTGGTGCGGCGCGTCGCGGACAGCGGCGGCGTGGCGGTCGACGTCCAGCACGACGGCGACCACGCGAAGCTCATCGGCGCGGTCGCGGTGCCTCGTACCGAATATCTGGCGCTGCTGCGCAGGCACGCCGACGACCACTGCGCCATGCCCGCGGACCCGCTGCCCGCGCGCAGCCTGGCCGCCTGAGCGACGGAGGTGACCCGCATGCGCGTGCTGACGCTCGCGGAGCGACCGGACCTGCGGGACGGGATGCTCCAGATGGAGGCGTCCTGGCCCGAGTACATCCCGCCCGAGCCGATGGTGATCGGCTGGGCCCTCGACCGGTACCCCGAGCACCAGCTCGTCGTGCTCGACGCCGACGACACGGTGATCGCCCGCGCGGCCAGCGTGCCGTTCGCCTGGGACGGCGACCCGGCGAGCCTGCCCGACACCGGCTGGGACGCGGTGCTGGGGCTGAGCATGCTCGACACCGCCGCCGGCCGCGAGCTCACCGCGCTGTGCGCGCTGGAGATAGCCGTGGTGCCGGGCATGCAGGCCCGCAACATGTCGGGGCGCATCCTGGCGGCGGTCAAGGACAACGCCCGCCGACACGGCTACCGCGACGTCGTGGGGCCCGTCCGGCCCAGCGGCAAGCACGCCGAGCCGCACGCACCGATGACGGGGTACGCCGCGCGGACCCGCGACGACGGGCTGCCGGTCGACCCGTGGCTGCGCGTCCACGTCCGGGCGGGCGGGCAGGTCCTCCAGGTCTGCCCGGCCTCCATGACGATCTCCGGCAGCCTCGCGCAGTGGCGCGCCTGGACCGGGCTGCCCTTCGACACCAGCGGACCGGTCGTCGTGCCGGGTGCCCTGACCCCGGTCGCGGTGAACGTCGACCACGACCACGCCGTCTACGTCGAGCCCAACGTCTGGGTCCGACACCCCCTCGCGGAAAGGCATGACCGATGACCAGCACCGTCCCGGCCACCCTGGCCTCCAAGATCCGCAACCGCGCCGCGCTGATCGAGATCATCGGCGGCTACATGGCGTCACAGTCGCTCGCGCTCGCCGCCGAGCTGAAGCTCGCCGACCACATCCACGACGGCCGCGTCACCAGCGCGCAGCTCGCCGAGGCGACGGGCACCCACGCGCCGTCGCTGCACCGGCTGCTGCGCACCCTCGTGGCCATCGGCGTGCTGGCCGAGCCGACGCCGGGCGAGTTCCGGCTGACCGAGGTGGGCGAGCAGCTGCGCACCGACTCGCCGAACTCGCTGTGGGCGTTCACCCGGTTCTTCACCAACCCCACCCTGTTCTCGTCCTGGCAGCAGGTGCGGCACTCCATCGAGACCGGCGAGTGCGCCTTCGACCACGTGCACGGCAAGAACGCCTACGTGCACCTCGCCGAGAACCCCGAGCTGTCGACGCTGTTCAACGTGGCGATGGGGCAGGAGTCGAGGGCATCCGCCCAGCTCGTCGCCGACGGGTACGACTACTCCGGCGTCCGTACCGTCGTGGACGTCGGCGGCGGCGACGGGACGCTGCTCGCCGCGATCCTCGGCGCCCACCCGCACCTGCGGGGAGTGTGCTTCGACAGCGCCGCGGGCGTGGCCGAGGCCGCCGGCGTGCTCGCCGCCGCCGGGGTCTCCGAGCGCTGCGAGATCGTCGCGGGCGACTTCTTCTCGTCCGTGCCGGACGGCGGCGACCTCTACATCATCAAGAGCGTCTTCCAGGACTGGGACGACGAGAACGCCCGGAAGCTGCTGGCCACGGTGCGCGCGAACCTGCCCGCCGACGCGACGCTGCTGATCGTCGGATCCGTGCTGCCGGACACCGCGAACACCGACAACCCGGTGATGTTCTACACGGACATCAACATGCTGGTGACCGCCGGCGGCAGGGAGCGGACCGAGAGCGAGTTCCGGGCCCTGCTCGCCGAGACCGGCTTCACCGTCGAGTGGTGCGGCCACGGCGCCGCGGGCCCCCTCTCGCTGATCAAGGCCGTGCCGGCGAGCTGACCGAGTCGACGACGGACCACGTCCGCACCGCCCCGGCGGGCGGACGTGGCCCGTCCGTGTCCCGCACCTGAGCACCCGCCGACGGGGAGGCAACGATGTCCAGACCGAGTTTCGGCAGCGAACTCCTGCGCGGCAGGCTGCGGGTCGATTTGCTCGACCCGCTGCCCGACGCCACGCTCGACGCCGACGCCGAGGCGTTCCTCGCGCGGCTGCGCGCGTTCTGCACGGACAAGGTGGACGGCCGGCTCATCGAGCGCGAGGACCGGATCCCCGACGAGGTGGTCGACGGCCTGCGCGACCTCGGCGCGTTCGCCATCAAGCTCCCCCGGGAGTACGGCGGGCTCGGCCTGTCGGGGGTCTGCTACCACCGCGCCCTGATGATCGTCAGCAGCGCGCACTCCTCGCTCGGTGAGCTGCTCGGCGCGCACCAGGCGATCGGCCTCATCCAGCCGCTGCGGCTCTTCGGCACCGACGCGCAGAAGCGTGAGCTGCTGCCGAGGTGCGTACGCGAGATCTCCGCCTTCGCCCTCACCGAACCGGACATCGGCAACGACCCCTTCCGGATGCGCACCACCGCCACCCCCACCGACGACGGCGGCTACCGACTCGACGGGGTGAAACTCTGGACGACCAACGGCACCATCGCCCACCTGATCGTGGTGATGGCCCTGGTCCCGCCGTCGGAGAGCGGCCCGGGCGGCATGTCCGCGTTCGTGGTGGAGGCCGACGCGCCGGGGGTCACCGTGGAGCACCGCAGCTCCTTCCTGGGCCTGCGCGGCCTGGAGAACGGGGTCGTCCGGCTGCACGACGTCGTGGTGCCGCAGAGCCGCCGGATCGGGCCGGAGGGGCAGGGGCTCCAGGTGGCGCTCGCCGCGCAGGACACCGGCCGGCTGTCGATGCCCGCGGTCTGCGCCGCCGCCGCCAAGTGGAGCCTCAGGATCGCCCGCGAGTGGTCGGGCGTCCGCGTGCAGTGGGACCGGCCGATCGGCGAGCACGAGGCGGTGGCGGGCAAGATCGCGTACATCGCGGCGACCGCCTTCGCCCTGGAGGCCATGGTCGAGGTGTCCGGCCGGCACGCCGACGCCGGCCTGCTGGACACGCACACGGAGGCCGAGCTCGCGAAGCTGTTCGCGTCGGAGCAGGCGTGGCGGGTCGTCGACGAACTCATGCAGATCCGGGGCGGTCGCGGGTACGAGACCGCGGAGTCGGCCGCCGCGCGCGGCGAGCGCGGCGTCCCCGTCGAGCAGCTGTTCCGGGACCTGCGCATCGGCCGGATCTTCGACGGCTCCAGCGAGGCGCTGCGGGTGTTCGTCGGGACCGACGCGCTGGCCGACGAACAGGGGCCGGCCGACCGGTCCACGCCGTTCACGCCGCCGCCCGGCTTCGGCGACCTGGCCGGGCACCTGTCGTTCGCCGACGCGACGAGCGCCGAGCTGGCCCGGCACCTCGCCGACGGCCGGGAGCGATGGGGCGAGGCGGTGGCCCAGCGGCAGCTGTTCCTCGGCCGCGTCGTGGACGTCGCCGCCGAGCTGTACGCGATGACCGCCGCCTGCGTGTACGCCAAGGCGCTCGGCGGCACCGCGGTCGAGCTGGCCGACGCGTTCTGCCGGCAGTCCCGCCAGCGGGTGGCGGAGCTCAGCCGGCGGCTGCGGGCCGACACCGACGGCGACGACGTCGCGGTGGCCCGGCGGGTGCTGGACGGCAGCTTCACCTGGTTGGAAGAGGGCGTGCTCGACGCGTCCATCGAGGGGCCGTGGATCGCCGAGCCCGCCCCGGGACCGGCGACCCGCCCGAACCTGCACCGCACGATTCGGAGGTGACTAGTGGACGAGCACGTGGCAGAGCTGGTGGCACAGGGCCGGCGGTCGCTGGAGCTGGCGCCCAACCGGTTCCTGGAGCAGCTGGAGCGCGGTGAGGTGTCGGCCGGCCAACTGAGCGCCCTGGCCGGCGAGCTGTACCACCTGGTGTCCAGCGACCGGAGCAGCTTCGCGTTCCTGGCGGCCCGCTTCCCCGAGCCGCTGTTCCTGGCCATGGCGGGCGCCGAGGAGGAGGCGCTGGGCCTGCTGCCGGCGTTCGCCGCCGCGGTGGGCCGGGGGGAGAAGGAGCTGCGGGCGCACGAACCGCGACCGCTGGCCCAGGCGTACCCCGCCTTCATCGTCCGGACCGCCGTGTTCGGGCCGCGCTCGGCGATCCCGCTGGCCCTGCTGGTCAACGTCCCGGAGTCGGGCGGCTTCTACGCCCGGATGGCCGACGCCCTCCAGGCGCGGTACGGGTTCTCCGACGAGGCGGTGGCCCACTTCCGCTACTTCGCCGAGACGCCGGACGAGGTGCTGGAGCAGGCCGCCGGGGTGGTGTCGACCGGCCTGTCGACGGGCGACGACCCGGTGGAGGCCCTGCGCGCGGCGCGGATGGTGCACGCCTACGAGGCGGTGTTCTGGGCGACGATGGCCGAGTGACCCCGGGACCGGGGTGGACCGCCCGTCAGGGCAGGTCCACCTCGATCCGGCGGTCGATCCGGTCCTCGATCCAGGTGCTGGTGTCGACGAGCCACACGCGGTCCACCGAGACCTGGTAGATCCGGTGCTCCGCCGGCGGCAGCAGCGCCGACACGGGCAACGTGTACTCCGCCCTGCTCGTCTCGTCCGGCAGCAGGGCCTCGTAGAACGTGCCGTGGTGCGCGCGCACCTCGTCGGCGGTCAGCTCCCGGCAGGTGCCGGTGAACTGGGCGCCGTCGACCTCGGTGAGCCCGCCGTCGCCGGTGACGAAGAGCGCCCCGCTCACCGTCGGGCGGGCCGCCACGTGCCGGCTGTGCCGGGACTGGGTCGCGGAGCCGAACAGGAAGCGCAGCGGGTCGGGCAGCCACGCGTACTGCAACACCGCCGTCCACGGCCGGCGGTCGGGGGAGACGGTGGACAGGGACAGGTACTTGGCGTCGGCGAGGACGCGGTGCAGACGGTCGACGAGGTCCATGGGTCAGCCCACCTCCGCGAGGGACGTGCCGGCGATGTACGCGATCCTCGGCCCGGCCAGGCGTACGTAGTCCCGCGTGTCCAGGGCGATCGACATGTCGAGCCGGGCGGCGTTGAAGTAGATCTCCGGCTCGTCCAGCAGCCGGGGGTCCGCCACGAGTTCCAGGTCGTCGCGGAAGCTGAACGGGACGATCGTGCCGCTGACGCAGCCGGACAGCTCCTCGGCCGTCTCGCGGGTCGCGAACGACACGTAGGTGCCGTCCCACAGCTGCCGCACCGCGTCGAGCGCGACCAGCCGGTCGCCGGGGACGACGGCCAGCACGAAACGGTTGACCTTCTTGCCGAGCTTGACCCGCGCGACGATGCACTTGGCCGCCTGGGACAGCGGGTGGCCGCGCAGCCGGCTGGCCGGGGAGGTGACGCCCTGCGGTTCGTGCGGGATGAGGCGGAATCGCGCGCCGTGGGACTCCAGCAGCCTGGTCAGCCTCTCGTACGTGCTCATCGCCCGTACTCGTAGAAACCCCGGCCGCACTTCTTGCCGAGCATGCCGCCGGCCACCATGCGGGCGAGCAGCGGCGGCGGCGAGTAGTGCGGTTCCCGGAACTCCCGGTACAGCGACTCGCTGATCGCGGCCACGATGTCGAGCCCGATCAGGTCGACGAGGCGCAGCGGACCCATCGGGTGGGCGCAGCCGAGCGTCATCGCCTTGTCGATGTCGGTCACCGACGCCATCCCGGACTCCACCATCCGGACTGCGGAGAGCAGGTACGGGATCAGCAGCGCGTTCACCACGAAGCCCGCGCGGTCCTTGGCGCGGACGACCTGCTTGCCGAGCACCTCGGTGACGAACGCGTCGACCGTCTCGACGGTCCGCGCGTCCGTGCGCACCGAGCCGACGACCTCCACGAGCGGGAGCACCGGCGCGGGGTTGAAGAAGTGGATGCCGACCACCTGCTCGGGCCTGGCGGTGACGCCGCCGAGCTTCACGATCGGCAGGGAGGACGTGTTCGAGCCGAGGATCGCGTCCTCGTCCTCGACGACCTTGTCGAGCGTGGCGAACACGTCGAGCTTGATCGACTCCTGCTCCGACGCGGCCTCGATGACCAGCTGCCGGTCGGCGAAGTCCGCCAGGTCGGCGGTGAAGGACACCCGGGCCAGTGCCGCGTCCCGGTCCGCCTCGCTCAGCTTGCCCCTGCCCACCGCGCGGTCCAGCGACGCGGTGAGCCGCGCCCGGCCCGGCGCGACCGAACCCGGTCGCGACACCGCGACGAGCACGTCGAGCCCGGCCCGCGCGCACGTCTCGGCCACTCCGGCGCCCATGACCCCGCATCCGACGACGCCGATCCGGCGAATCCTGTCCATGTTCCCTGCCTCCGCACACACGTTCACAGAAATGGTTTGCCGCGGAATTCGACGAGTAGGGCGGGATCGCCGCTCCCTGACGAGTGTCGTTGGGAAGGACGATAGGGTGGCCTGCCGATCGGTCGCAATGACCTGCGCCTTTGTCCAGCCACATTCGTGGCGGATGCGAGAAAGCCATTACTCGACAGTTGCCGATCGACCGTTACCTTTCTGTCGTTCCCTCATCCTCGTAGGAGGCGCACTATGGTCGACTTCAGCGCTGCCCCCACCACCCAGCTCGACAGTCGCGGCGGCAAGTGCCTGTACGCGCAGATCGACGAGCTCCGCGCGGCCGGCCCCGCGGTGGCCGTCGAGCTGCCGGAAGGCATGTTGGCCTGGTCGATCACGCGCGGCGACGTGGTCCGGCGCCTGCTGACCCACCCCGGGGTGTCCCGCAACGTCAAGAAGAACGTGCCCAGCTACACCCCCGGCGAGATCAAGTGGTTGTCGCCCTGGGTGGACGTCGAGTCCATGTCCACGGCGGAGGGCCGCGAGCACCAGCGCCTGCGGCAGCTCGTGGCGCCGGCGCTGACGCCGAAGCGGATCGACGCGATGCGTCCGCACCTGGAACTCATCGCCGAGCGGCTGCTCGACGACCTGGCCACCCGCCCGTCGGACGAGCCGGTCGACCTGCACACCACGTACTCCCAGCAGTTGCCGACCAGGATGATCTGCGACCTCTTCGGGGTGCCGGACGACCTGCGGCCCGAGGTGCTGCGCATCCTGCGGGTGGTGCTCAACACCGACAACGTGCCGGAGGAGGAGTCGGCCGCGGTCTACGTCGACATGAACGTCGCCATGCGTACGCTGATCGACCTCAAGCGCCGCGAGCCCTCCGACGACCTGACGAGCTTCCTGATGGCGGCCCGGGTGGAGGGCGAGGAGCCGCTCAGCGAGCAGGAGCTGGTCGACATGCTGCTGCTGCTCATCGGCGGCGGCAGCCAGACGACCGTGACGCTGATCGACCACACGGTCCGCGAGCTGCTCGCCAACCCCGACCAGCTGGCGACCCTGCTGGCCGACCCGGCCCGCTGGCCGGACGCGATCGAGGAGGCGCTGCGGGCGCACTGCCCGGTGGCGGCACTGCCGATGCGCTGGGCGAAGGAGGACATCGACCTCGGCGAGGGGGTCGTCATCCGGGCGGGCGACGCCATCCTCATCAGCTACCTGGCACACGGCCGCGACCCGGCCGTGCACGAGAACCCGGGGGTGTTCGACATCGACCGGGAGAACAAGGAGCACCTCGCGTTCGGCGCGGGCCCGCACTTCTGCCCCGGCGCCCGCCTGGCGCGACTGGAGGCGGCCGTGGCGGTGCCGGCGCTGTTCGCCCGCTTCCCGCGCCTCGCGCTGGCCGTGTCGCCGGACGAGATCCAGCCGCTGCGCTCGTTCATGGCGAACGACGTGGCGTCGCTGCCGGTGCTGCTGAACCACCGGTAGGCGACCCCGCGCCGCCCGGCCCGGCTCCCGGGTCGGGCAGCGGCGCGGACGGCATCAGGCGCAGTGGCTCCCGACGGTCTCGCCCGAGACCGTCGCGAGCCACTGCGCCTGATCGCGTCCAGGAACCGTCGCGGCGGCGCGCACGCCAGGGGGATCGCCTCCCCGCGTCCGCGCCCGGAACGCGTGGGCGGGTGCGGGGTGGGTCAGTGGGTTAGTGCGGGGATCTGGATTTTGGCGTCGTGTTCGAGGATGCGTTGTTGGAGTTCTTGGAGGCTGCGGCCGGGTTCGA
>NZ_JBFABA010000015.1:0-137952 GCF_040640115.1 Micromonospora sp. NPDC023644
GCGACGAGGGCGTGACCGTCCTCAACCAGACCCCCAGCGCGTTCCGCAGCCCCCCGCCCCGCGTCGCCGGCCCCCGCGCGGCACGCCGGCACGCGCCCCACACGCTGGCCGGCCTAGCACGCGGGCGCGCGGCGGAACAGGCCTCTGCCGCATAGTCGACAGCGGCGGGTTGACCCGCCACGCCCGCGCTTAGAGTTACCGCGCTGTCGCTCTCCGCTGCGGGACTGGGGATGGTATGCCTCGACGCTGGGTCACCGTGGCCGCCTGCCTGCTGGCGCTGGTCGCGCTCGCCTGCGAGGGCGGCGGGGAGCCGGGCTCCCGGCCGCCACGGGAGACGCCGTCGGCCGGCGCGCCCGGCGGCATCGCCGCCCTGGGCGACTCGATCACCGCCGGCTTCGGGTCCTGCCTGGTGCTCGTCTCCTGCCAGCGCAACTCCTGGTCCACCGGGGACGGGCTGCGCGTGGACAGCGTCTACCGGCGGCTGCTCGACCGGAACCCGGCGATCCGGGGCCGGGCGCACAACCACGCCAGCCCCGGGGCCCGCGCGGCCGCGCTGGAGGGGCAGGCCCAGCGGGCGGTACGCGACCGCGTCGACCACGTCACCGTGCTGATCGGCGCCAACGACGTGTGCCGGGGCGGCGTCGAGGCGATGACCCCGGTGAAGCAGTTCCGCGCCGAGGTCGACCGCGGCCTGCGGGTGCTGCGGCAGGGCCGGCCGAAGGCGCGGGTGCTGGTGGTGAGCGTCCCGAACCTGCACCGGCTCTGGGAGGTCGGGCACACCGACGCGCGGGCGGTACGGGCCTGGAAGCGGGGCGTCTGCCCGGCGCTGCTGGCCAACCCCACCTCGACGGATCCGCTCGACCGGGCCCGCCGGGCAACGGTCCGGGAGCGGATCGCCGACTACAACGCCCAGCTCGCCGCGGCCTGCCGGGCGTACGGCTCGCGCTGCCGGCACGACGGCGGGGCGGTGCACCGGGTGCGGTTCGACCTGACGCTGGTCAACCCGCTGGACTGGTTCCACCCCAACGCCGCGGGGCAGGACCGCCTCGCCGACGTGGCGTGGCGCGCCTCGGGCCTCGGGTCCTGACCCGCCGGCCGGCCGCACCGGCCCTCACGGACCGGGCGGCGGCGTCGGCAGGCCCGGGCCTAGGTCAGGGGCCGGCGAGGCTCGGGGACGGCGGGTCCGCCGTACTGGCGGTAGAGGGCGTGGGAGCGCCCGGCGAGATCCTTGGTGGCCGACGAGTTGGCCCAGGTGCCGAGGACGATCGCCGCGCCGGGCACCACCTTGGCGAAGACGCGCTTCGCCGCGCGCACCCCGGCCATCTGGGCCAGTCGCACGCCGAGGCGCAGCATCACCTTGCCGAGCGGGTTCTGCCCCCCGCCGCCGAAGAGGGCCCCGGCGCGCTCCCGGCCGGCGGCCACCCCGAGCGCGAGCCGGGCGCTCTCGGCGACCTTGTGCACCTTCTGCAGCACCAGCAGGTCGGTGGCCCGGTCGCCGTGCAGCGGGTCCACGCCGTACGCGGCGGCGACGTGCAGCACCATCCGGGCCTGGGTCCAGGCCAGCACGCCGACGTCGATCACGGCACCGGGCAGCCCGGCGGCGCCCGAGACCGCCCCGGAGAGCCGGGCGTGGTTGACGAACTTGCGTACCGCCTGGTCCGCCAGGGCCTCGGCGGAGACCCCGGGCTGCTCGGCCCGGGCCCGCGCGGCCCACTGCGCCGCCTCCGGCCCCAGCCGGCGTACGGCCTCCAGGGCGAGGTGCTCCGGGGCGTACTGCGGGTCCTCCCGCATCCGGTCCCAGAGCTTCAGCGGCGGCGCCTCGGTGGCCTCCTGCGTCGGTGCCGGGGCCAAGGCCGGCGGCTGCGGTCCTCCGGCGACGTGCCGGTCGTCGGCGGGCGCGGAATCGGTCACTGGGTCTCCCGGGGGTCGGAGAGGTCGTCGGTGACGGGTCAGCGGCGGTTCTGGAGCTTGGCCGCGAGGCCCTTCAGCTTCTGCTGGGTGCCGGGCTTGGCCAGCTCGCGACGGCCACGGTCGACCATCTGCTGACCCTTGGGCGAGCGCAGGAAGGTGCTGATCCGCTGCATCAGTGACATGTCGTCCTCCAGTCGGTGGTGCCTGTTCCATGTGTACCTCGGAGCGACAACACCTGTACCCCGGATGCCCGAACCGCAACCGTCCACTGTGGTCGGTGGAAGCCTACTGCCCGGCCTCAAGGCACGCCGCGACGACCTTGGTGGCGCGCCACTCGTGCTTGGCGTAGTGCTCCGGGTACGCGGAGATCTGCACCGCCTGGGCGGCGTCGGTGAGCCGCATCTGCTGCCAGCCGGGCACCTGCGCCAGCGCGGAGAGGAACTGCCGGGTGGCGAACTCCGGGTCCATCAGCTCGCCGACCTCGCCCCAGCCGCTGCTGGAGCGCTGCTGGAACAGCCCGACCGAGTCGTGGTCCCACCCGATGCCCTGGTGCGGATACTTCCGGGACTCGGGGAGCACCCCGCTGGCCACGTTGTAGAGGTTGCTCTCCTGCATCGCGGTGGCGACCGCGATCACCAGCGCGCGCCGGGGCATCCCCATCTTGCGCCCGGTCCGCACGATCGCCTCGGCGTTCTCCATCTGGGCGTTGTCGAGCCCGGCGACCGGAGCGGGGTCGACCGGCTTGCGCGTGGTCTTCTTCGGCGCGGGGGTGGTGGTGTCGGGGTCGGCGGTGCGGGTGGGACTGGCGGGGGCGGAGGCGGGGACGCGCTCCAGGCTGCGGGAGGCCGGGTCTGCCTCGGCGCGCTCGGCGAGCGCGGAGGGGGCGGCGGAGGGGGCGGCGGCCGGGGCCGCGTCGGCGGACCCGTCCCGCGCGCCCTGGGCGACGGCGGTCAGCCCGAGGCAGCACAGCACGCCGGTGGCGAGGGCGATCCGGGCGCGGGCCGGCCCGCGCGTCAGCAGGTGGGCGTACGCCCCGGCGGCGCGGAGGGCGGCTGACCGAACGGACGAGGGGGTATCGTCGGAACGGTCCACCGGGTCACCGGGGGCGATCTGGTCCTCGAGGGTGGGGTCGTCACGCATCAGCCGAGGCTAGGCAGGTCGGCACCCCGATCACCTGGGGTGATCTCGTGGCTTTCCTCACGATATGGGCCGGGTCCGGTGGACGACCCTGCCGCCCCGGGCAGCCCCGGGCACGGACCTCGCGGACCGGTCAGACCTCCGGGTCACCCCGGGCCGCCCCGGGACGGTCGGAACGCGGACAAACCCCCGACGGCCGGCCCATGATCCCCAAACTCCCCCGTTCGACCGATAGCCTGGTCGTCCTGACGGTCATCCTTCGTGGCCCGACGATGGGCTTGCGGGCATACGCCCGATTACCGGTCACGTGACGACCCGCGGCGGGGCGCGGCGAGGAATGCACGAGGATGGCGGGTACGTTCCCCGAACCGGGTGCCGTCCCGCACGGCGACCCGTACGCACGACCAGGGAGGTCCGCACCGGTGCTCGACCCACACGAGCTCTACGAGCTCACCGACGATCTGCCCGACCTCGGTCAGCCGGTCCTGATCCAGACCCTCACCGGCTTCGTCGACGCCGGCAGCGCCACCCGCCTGGCCAGGGAGCAGCTGCTCACCTCGCTGGACGCCCGCCCGATCGCCCGGTTCGACGTGGACCAGCTCTTCGACTACCGCTCGCGCCGCCCGGTGATGACCTTCGTCGAGGACCACTGGGAGGCGTACGACGCCCCGGCGCTGGAGCTGCACCTGCTCCGCGACGACGACGAGACCCCCTTCCTGCTGCTCACCGGCCCGGAGCCGGACCTGCAGTGGGAGCGCTTCGTGGCCGCGGTGGCGGGGATCTCCGCGCGGCTGGACGTCCGGCTCACCGTCGGGCTCAACTCGATCCCGATGGCCGTGCCGCACACCCGGCCCGCCGGGGTGACCGCCCACGCCACCCGCCGCGAGCTGATCGCCGGCTACGAGCCGTGGTTGCAGCGGGTGCAGGTGCCGGGCAGCGTCGGGCACCTGCTGGAGTACCGCCTCGGCGAGCAGGGCCGCGACGCCCTCGGTTTCGCCGCCCACGTGCCGCACTACGTGGCGCAGACGGAGTACCCGGCCGCCGCCGAGGTGCTGCTCGCCTCCGTGTCCCGCAGCACCGGGCTGCTGCTGCCCCGCGACGGGCTGCGCTCGGCGGCCGAGGTGGTCCGCGTGGAGATCGACCGGCAGGTCGCCCAGACCGACGACGCCGCCCAGCTGGTGCAGGCCCTGGAGGAGCAGTACGACGCGTTCGCGCGCGGCCGGGGCGAGAAGAACCTGCTGGCCGCCGAGGCCGGGCCGCTGCCCACCGCCGACGAGCTGGGCGCCGAACTGGAGCGGTTCCTGGCCGAGCAGACCCGCCCGGGCGACACCCCGGGCAACTGAGAGCGCCGGCTCGCCCGGCGCGGCCCGGATGGGGCAGGCTGGTCACATGCGTCTGGCGACCTGGAACGTGAACTCGGTGAAGGCCCGCCTGCCCCGGCTGCTGGGCTGGCTGGCCAACACCGGGCCGGACGTCGTCTGCCTTCAGGAGACGAAGTGCCCGGACGGCGCCTTCCCGGTGGCCGAGGTGGGCGAGCTGGGCTACACGGTGGCCAGCCACAGCGACGGCCGGTGGAACGGGGTGGCCATCCTGTCCCGGGTCGGCCTGGCCGACGTGGTGGTGGGCTTCCCCGGGGAACCGGGCTTCCCCGATCCGGAGGCCCGGGCCATCTCGGCGACCTGCGACGGGGTCCGGGTCTGGTCGGTGTACGTGCCGAACGGCCGCGCGCCCGACGACCCGCACTACGCGTACAAGCTGGCCTGGTTCGCGGCGTTGCGGGACGCGGTGGAGGCAGAGCTGACCGGCGGCCTGCCGCTGGCGGTCTGCGGTGACTTCAACGTGGCGCCCACCGACGCCGACGTCTGGGACCCGGCGGTGTTCACCCACTCCACACACGTCACCCCGCCGGAGCGGGCGGCCCTCGCGGCGCTGCGCGACCTCGGGCTCATCGACGTGGTGCCCACCCCGATGAAGGGCCCGCACCCGTTCACCTACTGGGACTACCGGGCGGGCATGTTCCACCAGAACAAGGGCATGCGGATCGACCTCGTGTACGCCTCGGCGCCGTTCGCCCGGGCGGTCCGCTCGGCGTACGTGGACCGGGAGGCGCGCAAGGGCAAGGGCCCCTCCGACCACGCGCCGATCGTCCTCGACGCCGACCTGGTTCCGGCGGTCGAGTCGTTCTGAGCCCCGGCGCCGTGGCTAGGGTGGAGTCATGGCAGTCGTGAAGATCAACGCGATCGACGTCCCTCCCGGCGCGGGCGAGGAGCTGGAGAAGCGGTTCGCCGCCCGGGCCGGGGCGGTGGAGAACTCCCCCGGCTTCCTCGGCTTCGAGCTGCTGCGCCCGGTGGCCGGGGAGAACCGCTACTTCGTCTACACCCGCTGGGAGACCGAGGAGGCCTACCAGGCCTGGGCCGCCGGCCCCTCCCGCGCCGCCCACGCCGGGACGGGCGAGCAACGCCCCCCGGTCGCCTCCGGCGCCACCCTCCTGGAGTTCGAGGTCGTCCAACAGGTCCCCTCCCGCCCCTGACCCCACCCCTCTCCCCCGCTCCCCACCCCTCCCCCCTCTCGATGCGTCGATCATGGGGTTGGCGGCGAAGTCGATCTCGCGCGCTGCCGCCAACCCCATGATCGACGGGGCCGGACGGGTGGGCCGGGCCGGGTGGGAGCCCGGGGTCAGGGGGTGCGGGTGGAGGAGAGCAGGGTGGCGAAGGCGATGATGTTGTCGGCGTAGCCCGTCCGGCCGCCGAGCCAGTCGCCGCCGCAGGTGATCAGGCGCAGGCCCGGGGGGCCCTCGTCGCCGTAGACCCGCTCCGCCGGCAGCCGGTCCTTGGGGAAGTGCTCCACGGAGTCGACCCGGAACACCACGACCGAGCCGTCCGCCCGGGCCACCTCGGCGGTGTCGCCCGGGCGCAGCTTGTGCAGGTCGTAGAAGACCGACGGGCCACGCTTGGTGTCCACGTGCCCGACGATGACCGACGGGCCCGGCTCGCCCGGGGTGGGGCCCCGGTCGTACCAGCCGGTCTCGTCGGCCCGCTCCAGCGGCGGCACGGCGATCGACCCGTCCCGGGCCTGGCCGACGGGGGCAACCGGGGCGGACACCTTGATCGCGGGAATCGACAGGCGCACCGGCCGGCTGGCCGCAAGCGCCCCCCGCTCGCTGCGGGCCGGCCGGTCCTGCCCGGAGCCGGCGGCCCAGTCGAACGGCCCGGCGGTGCGCCCCAGCCCCGCGCCGGTGGCGAAGACCCCGGCCAGCACCAGCACCACGGCCAGCGGTACGGACCAGGGGCGACGTCCGGGCGGCCGTAGGCCCCGGGCCGCCGCGGCGGCCGGCTTCGGGGCGGGCGTGGTGGCCATGACCGGCTCAGCGTCGGGCGGCGCCACGGACGGTACGCGGACGGCGCGCCGCCCGGACCGCGAGCACTATGCCGGTCACGGTCAGCGCGAGGCCACCCGGCAGCAGCAGCCCGCCGGTGAAGCCGTCGGCGCCCCCGCCGAACCCGGTCGCCGGGCCGCGACTGGGCTTCACGGCCTTGACGACCTGGAGCATGGTCGAGGCGGTCTCGCCGTCGCGGCACTCCAGCTTGATCCGGTAGTTGCCGGGCCGGGTGCGCTCCCGCACCATCGGGGCGGCGGTCAGCGTGCCGCCCTGCGGCTGCACCTGCACCCGGCCGAAGGCGTCCGAGACCACGGTGGCGGGGACGGAGTTGTCCCGGCAGCTGGCCCGGATGCCCACCAGGAAGCCGGGCTCGACCGTGCTCGGGCTGACCTCGACGAAGACGTTCGGCCCCGGCGGCCCCGGCTGGGGCGCGCCCGCCCGGGCCAGCGCAGCGACGCCGGACGGCAGGGACGACAGGGCGACACCGGACGACAGAGCGACGGTGGGCGGCGGGGCGGCGATGACAGGCGGCAGGGCGACGGTGGACGGCGGGGCGGCGGGGGCCGGCGCGGCCGCGAGCAGGGGACCGACGACCACGGTCGCGATCGCCAGCGCCACACCGCCGCGGTGCACTGACACGACGCCCCCTCCCGGCGCGTTGGGGCAGTGCCGGGCAACACCAGACGCCCGGTCTGCCGTACGGGATGGATCCTCTCATCCCCGGGCGAACATCACATCCGATTCGGCGCGATCGTCGCGTACCCTCGGGTCGTTGTGACCTTCACCGACTCCCCCGCCGCCGTCCCCGCGCCTGCCGCCCGGACAATCCGGACCTTCCATCCGCGCCGCGGCCGGATGAGCAGCCGCCAGACCGACGCCCTCGACCGGCTCTGGCCGGTCTACGGCCTGCACGTGCCGGAGCGGCCCGGCACGCCGGTCGACCTGGCCGGCCTCTTCGACCGCCGGGCCCCGCTGGTGCTGGAGATCGGTTCCGGGATGGGCGACACCACGGCCGCGATGGCCGCCGCCGACCCCGATCGGGACTATCTGGCGGTCGAGGTGCACACGCCCGGGATCGCCAACCTGCTGGACCTGGTGGACCGGCACGGCCTGCGCAACGTACGGGTGGCCCAGGGCGACGCCCTCGACCTCGTCGCGGGCCTGCCGGAGGCGACGCTGGACGCCGTGCACGTCTTCTTCCCCGATCCCTGGCCCAAGTCCCGGCACCACAAGCGGCGGATCATCCAGCCGGCCCACGTCGCGCTGCTGCGCTCCCGGCTGGCGCCCGGCGGCACCCTGCACTGCGCCACCGACTGGGCCGAGTACGCCGAGGCGATGCGCCAGACCCTGGCCGCCGACCCTGGGCTCGTCGACGCGCACGACGGCTTCGCCCCCCGCCCCGCCCACCGCCCGGTCACCAAGTTCGAGCGCCGGGCCCTGCGGGCGGGCCGCCCGATCTTCGACCTGATCCACCGCCGGTCGTGAAAGCGGGGGCCGCTCCGGCGCCGGAGCGGCCCTTTCCCGCCTCTCCCGCCCGGCCGGTTGGCGCTCGGGGGCATGATCCAGGCACCATGGACGCGCTATGACGCTCACCGCCGCGCTGCCGACAAGCGCCGACCCCGACACCCTCTTCGACGCGTTCGCCGGCTGGGCGAAGGAGCGCGGCCTCGACCTCTACCCCCACCAGGAGGAGGCGGTCATCGAGATCGTCTCCGGCGCCAACGTGATCATGAACACGCCGACCGGGTCCGGCAAGAGCCTGGTCGCGATCGCGGCGCACTTCGCCGCCCTGGCCGACGACCGGACCACCTTCTACACCGCCCCGATCAAGGCGCTGGTGTCGGAGAAGTTCTTCGCCCTCTGCGAGGTCTTCGGCGCCGACAACGTCGGCATGCTGACCGGCGACGCCAGCGTCAACGCCGACGCCCCGATCATCTGCTGCACCGCCGAGATCCTGGCCAACCTCGCGCTGCGCGAGGGCGACCGCGCCGACGTCGGCCAGGTGGTCATGGACGAGTTCCACTTCTACGCCGAGCCCGACCGGGGCTGGGCGTGGCAGGTGCCGCTGATCGAGCTGCCGCAGGCGCAGTTCGTCCTGATGTCCGCCACGCTGGGCGACACCACCCGCTTCGTCGACGACCTGGCCCGGCGCACCGGCCGGCCCACCGCCGTCGTCCGCTCCGCCGAGCGGCCGGTCCCGCTGATCTTCTCGTACGCGATGACGCCGCTGCACGAGACGCTCGAGGAGCTGCTGGAGACGAAGCAGGCACCCGTCTACGTCGTGCACTTCACCCAGGCCGCCGCCCTGGAACGCGCCCAGGCCCTGATGAGCGTCAACGTCTGCACCCGCGCCGAGAAGGACCTGATCGCCGCCGCGATCGGGAACTTCCGGTTCACCTCCGGGTTCGGCAAGACCCTCTCCCGGCTGGTCCGGCACGGCATCGGCGTGCACCACGCCGGGATGCTGCCCAAGTACCGCCGGCTGGTCGAGACGCTGGCCCAGGCCGGCCTGCTCAAGGTCATCTGCGGCACCGACACCCTCGGCGTCGGGATCAACGTGCCGATCCGCACCGTGCTGTTCACCGGCCTGTCGAAGTACGACGGGGTGCGCACCCGACTGCTCAAGGCCCGCGAGTTCCACCAGATCGCCGGCCGCGCCGGGCGGGCCGGGTTCGACACCGTCGGCCGGGTGGTCGTGCAGGCCCCCGAGCACGTCATCGACAACGAGAAGGCGCTCGCCAAGGCCGGCGACGACCCGAAGAAGCGGCGCAAGGTGGTGCGCAAGAAGCCGCCGGAGGGTTCGATCGGTTGGGGGAGGCCCACCTTCGACCGCCTGGTCGAGGCCGAGCCGGAGCCGCTCACCTCCAGCTTCCACGTCAGCCACTCGATGCTGCTCAACGTCATCGGGCGCCCCGGCGACGCGTTCGCCGCGATGCGGCACCTGCTCACCGACAACCACGAGGACCGCGCCGCCCAGCGCCGGCACATCCGCCGCGCCATCGCCATCTACCGGGCGCTGCGCGCGGGCGGCGTCGTCGAGCAGCTCGACGAGCCCGACGAGACCGGGCGGCGGGTCCGCCTCACCGTCGACCTCCAGCTCGACTTCGCCCTCAACCAGCCGCTCTCCCCGCTGGCGCTGGCCACGATCGAGCTGCTCGACGTCGAGTCCCCCTCGTACGCCCTCGACGTGCTCTCGGTGGTCGAGTCGATCCTGGACGACCCGCGCCAGGTGCTCTCGGCGCAGCAGTTCAAGGCCCGCGGCGAGGCGGTCGCCGCGATGAAGGCCGAGGGCATCGAGTACGAGGCCCGCCTGGAACTCCTCGACGGCGTGACCCACCCGAAGCCCCTCGCGGAGCTGCTGGACTCGGCGTACGAGATGTACCGGCAGGGGCACCCGTGGGTGGCCGACCACCAGCTCTCCCCCAAGTCCGTCGTCCGCGACATGTACGAGCGGGCGATGACCTTCACCGAGTACGTGCAGTTCTACGGGCTGACCCGCTCCGAGGGGCTCGTCCTGCGCTACCTCGCGGACGCGTACAAGACGCTGCGCCAGACGGTGCCCGAGGACGCGAAGACCGAGGAGCTGGTCGACCTCATCGAGTGGCTCGGCGAGCTGGTTCGGCAGGTGGACTCCAGCCTCATCGACGAGTGGGAGCGGCTGCGCAACCCCACCGACGCCGCCGAGGCAGCCGAGGCCCTGGACGACCGCGTACCGGCGGTCACCCGCAACGCCCGGGCCTTCCGGGTGCTGGTGCGCAACGCCCTGTTCCGCCGGGTCGAGCTGGCCGCCCTGCGCCGCTGGTACGACCTCGGCGAGCTGGACGCCGCGTCGGGCTGGGACGCGGACGCCTGGGCCGACGCCCTGGAGCCGTACTTCGAGGCGTACGGGGAGATCGGGGTGGGCCCCGACGCGCGCGGGCCGGCGCTGCTCATGATCGAGCAGGGCCGGGAACGGTGGACGGTCCGGCAGATCCTCGACGACCCCGAGGACGACCACGACTGGGGGATCAGCGCCGAGATCGACCTCGCGGCCTCCGACGAGGCGGGCGCGGCGGTCGTCCGGATCACCTCGGTCGGCCAGCTCTAAGCACCATGGCCGTGGCGGGGCCGGCTCCGGCCGGCCCCGCCGTGGCGTTCCGGGTGCCTGCCGGAAGGTATCGCGTTGCCGGGGCGGACCGCCCGGGACTAGGTTGATCCCGTGCCCGCCTCGGACAGGGTGCGCCGCCCGTAGCGGCGGCGCGAAACCCCAGACTCCCGAACGCTCTGCGTTTCCGCTCCGCCGCATCAGCGACCCTTCGCCGGTGTGGCCGTCCGAGCTGCCCGGCTCCGCATGCGACATCCGGAGCCCTTCGTGCACAGTCCCGCATTCACCTGTCCCGTTCCCTGTGACGCCCCCTGCCCTCGCCTTCTCCCGACCGTTGCCGGCCCGGGTCGGTGGTCGCGGTGAACGCACGCCTCACCCTGACCGCGGTGCTGTTGTCGTCGCTGTCGTTTCCGCTGACGATCACCGGGGCGTCCGTCGCGCTGCCCGGCATCCAGCACGACCTCGACACGTCGCTCACGACCGCGCAGTGGGTCGTCAACGGCTACAACCTCTGCTTCGCCGCGTTCCTGGCCTTCGGCGGCTCGCTCGCGGACCTGCTCGGCAAGCGCCGCCTCTTCGCCGCCGGGGTCGCGGTGTTCTTCGCCGGCAGCGTGGCGTGCGTGCTCGCCCGGGACGCCACGGTGCTGAACCTCGCCCGCCTCCTCGCCGGCACCGGGGCGGCAGCGGCGACGGCGACCGGTCAGTCGATCCTCGCCGCGACCTTCGCCGGGCCGGCCCGGGCCCGGGTGTTCGGCGCGCTCGGCGCGGTCCTCGGCGTCGGCCTCGCGTTCGGGCCCACCGTCTCCGGCCTGCTCGTGGACGCGCTCGGGTGGCGGGCCGTCTTCGCGGTCCCCGCCGCGCTGGCGGGAGTCGTGCTGCTGTCGTGCCCCTTCCTGCCCGCCCTGCCCGGTGCCGGCAGGAGGATCGACTGGGCCGGCGGCACGCTGTTCACCGCCGCGCTCGCGCTCCTCATCTGGGTCTTCGTCGAGACACCCGCCCTGGGCGCCTCGCACCCGTCGGTTATCGCCGCGCTCCTGGCCCTCACGGTCTGCGGGATCGGGTTCGTACGGGTCGAGAGGCGCGGCACCGACCCGATGTTCGACCTCGACCTCCTGCGCAACCGGCGCTTCGTCGGGTACTCGCTGGTCGCCGCGGCCATGATGGGACTGCTCGTCCCCCTCCTGGTCTACCTGCCCTCCTACCTCATCGACGTCGCCGGCCTCGACGCCGGGCGGGCCGGGCTCTGGATGCTCATGCTCACCCTGCCCTCGGTCGTCCTGCCCCCGGTCGGGGCGGCGGTCGCGCGTCGCTCGCCCCGCCTGCTCTCGGTCGGGGCGATCGCCCTCAGCACGGTGGGCGTGTTCGCCCTCACCACCGTCGGACCCGACAGCACGCCCCGGTCCCTCCTGTTGCCGCTGCTGCTGATCGGGACCGGTGTCGGCGCCACCACAGGCGTGATCGACGGACTCGCCATCTCCAGCGCACCCGTCGGACAGGCCGGCGCCGTGGCCGGGCTGTTCAACACCGGCCGGCTGGTCACCGAGACCATCGCGCTCGCGGTTGTCGGCTCCACCCTCGCCGTCCTCAGCGGCGGGCACCTCGCCGGCGACGGCTTCACCACCGCGCTGCACGTCGTCGCGGCGGCACTCGCGTGCTTCGGCGGCCTCTGCGCCGTCGCCGTGGCTCTCCTCCTGCGACGACGCGATGCCGGGCGCCCGGAGGTGTGACACCGCTGACGCTGGGCGTCCCGGCGCCCGCCCCGGGCAGGGTCGCGCCGTCAGGAGGTGGTGAGGACGACGAGTTGCCGGGTCGCCCGGGTCATCGCGACGTAGCGGTCGACCGCGCCCTGGAGGCCTTCGCCGAATGCCTCCGGGTCGACGAGGACGACCAGGTCGAACTCGAGCCCCTTCGACAGCTCCGGGGTCAGCGACCGGACGCGGGACGTCGGCTCGAAGGTGGGGTCGCCGATGACGCAGGCGATCCCCTCGGCGTGCGCGGCGAGCCAGGTGTCGAGGATCGAGTCGAGGTCAGCGGCAGCTCCGCGTACGACGGGAACGCCGCTGCCGCGGATGGAGGTCGGCACGTTGGCGTCCGGGAGCGCGGCCCGGATGACCGGCTCGGCCTCGGCCATGATCTCTTCCGGCGTGCGGTAGTTGACGCTCAGGGAGGCCAGGTCGATCCGGTCGAGCCCGATCCGCTCGAGCCGTTCCCGCCACGACTCGGTGAACCCGTGCCTGGCCTGGGCGCGGTCCCCCACGATGGTGAAGCTCCGGGACGGGCAGCGGAGCAGCAACATCTGCCACTCCGCGTCGGTCAGTTCCTGGGCCTCGTCCACAACGATGTGCGCGAACGGGCCGGCGAGCAGGTCCGGGTCGACGCCGGGCAGTGCGGCCTCGTCGACCAGGGCGTCCCGCAGGTCCTGCTGGTGCAGCATCGTCAGCAGCCCCTCACCGTCGTCGTAGGCGTCGGCCTGGATCAGTTCGTCGACGACCGTGGCCAGGCGCGCGCGTTCGGTGGCGACGAAGGCGTCATGCCGGCGCCGGCGTCCGGACGCCTCCGGGTCGCCGAGCCGCTGCCGAGCCGCGTCCAGCAGCGGCAGGTCGGACACCGTCCAGGCCCGGGCGTCGTCGCGCCGCAGCTTCCGGACCTCGTCGGGGGCGAGCCAGGGAGCGCACCTGCGCAGGTAGGCGGGCACCGACCACAGGTCCGCGACGAGGGTGGGCGCGTCGAGCAGCGGCCAGGCGCGGTTGAAGGCCGTGCGCAGCTCCGTGTTGCGCAGCAGCGACCTGCGGACCAGGTCGTCCGGCTCGTCGCCGTCGTACTTCTCCGTCAGGATCGTCAGCAGCTCCTCCCAGACCTCGTCACGCGCCTCGTTGTGCGGGGTGCCGGGCCCCGGCGCCTCGAACGCCTCGGCCCAGTCGTCGGCGCTCAGCCAGATCTCGGACTCGTCGGTCGTGACCGTCATGCCCTTGACCGGCGGCTCCTCGTAGAACCTGACGGCCGCCTCGATCGCCCGCACCAGGTCCGCGGACGACTTCAGAAGGGCCACGTCCGGGTCGGTCTCGACGGTCGCCGCGGCGCCCTCCGGCACGAGGTCCCGCAGGGTGCAGGTCTGCACCTCCTCCTCGCCGAGGCTGGGCAGGACGTCGGAGACGTAGCTCAGGTAGGGCTGGTGCGGACCGACGAACAGCACGCCGCCCCGGCGGTGACCGAGGCGGGGGTCGGCGTAGAGGAGGTAGGCGGTGCGGTGCAGGGCGACGACGGTCTTTCCCGTACCCGGACCGCCGTCGACGACGAGAGCGCCGCGGGAGCCCGCGCGGATGATGGCGTCCTGGTCGGCCTGGATGGTGCCGAGCACGTCCCGCATCCGGGTCGACCGGCTGCCGCCCAGGCTGGCGATGAAGACGGACTGGTCGTCGAGCGAGGCGGCGTGCCCGGTGAACCCGTCCGGGGTGAACACCTCGTCCCAGTAGTCGGTGATCCGGCCGCGGGTCCAGCGGTACCTGCGGCGGCTCGCCAGACCCATCGGGTTGGCGTGGGTCGCGCCGAAGAAGGGCTCGGCCGCGGGCGAGCGCCAGTCGAGCAGCAGCCGACGACCCGCGCCGTCCGTGAGGCCACGGCGTCCGACGTACACGGGCTCGGGATCGTCCGCGCCGACCATGTGTCCGAGGCACAGGTCCACACCGAAGCGACGCAGGGTGCGCAGGCGGGCGGTCAGCCGGCGGATCTCCGTGTCCCGGTCCACCGCCTGCCGGCCCTTGCCGCCGGGCGCCCTGCGCTCGGCATCGAGGCGGTCGGACAGCTCGGCGGCCAACCGTTCGAGGCTCTCCGCGATGGCCGCGAAGTGCTGCTCGTCGCCGGCGATCAGCGACGGGTCGGCCTTGGCGGAGAGGCGCTCGGGAAGGTCGAACGCGCTGGCGGTCGGTGGGTTCACGTCATCGGCTCCGATCTTTGTTCTGGGTCCTGGCCCGGCGCTGCCGCGTGCGTACGCGGGCACGCCGACACCGGGCAGTCGCCGCGCGTACTCCTCGCGCACCCCGCGCCATTGCGCCGAGCGGCCTCGGCCGCAGCGCGAGTTCCACCAGCGGGACGTCGTCCCCGCGCGATCCACGACGACGACGGGCGCATTTCGTGAGGTCCATTTCCGCGGGTCCTGGCCTCGGCCGGTGATTCTGCGGCACGACCCGGGTCTTGCCGCAAGCCCCCCGGTGCGCTATATGTTGAGAAGGGAAAGGAGAGGGTTCTCCTTTCCCTTTGTCGTTTTGCGGTGGCCGGAAATTCCTTCGCGGAACGCGCCACTCACGGCGGCACCGCCGGCCACCAGGAGTTCCGCGGCCTCCGGGACGCGACCGGGAAACGAAACACCCCACCCTTTTCGGCAAGGCCGGCGCGAACGTCGGCGAGAGCGCCGCCATTCTCATGGCGGTTCGCCGCCGCGCCGCACGGGCGTGGGGCGGAATTCGCCAATGCGCCGGCGCGACACCGCGCACGCCGGCGACGGCGCCCCGAGACGGCCCGGACGCCTGAACGAGGTCCCGCCCCTCCGCCACGCGGAAGCGTCCCCCGTCCGTCCGCCACGCGGAAGCGTCCTCCGCCCCGTCCGGGCGTCCCCGTCGCCCTGCCGCGGGGACGCCCGGACGGATGCCGCAGCCCCGGCCCGACCCCTCGCGCAGCCGGGCACGAACGCCCCCGAGAAACCCTGGGAGATGTCACACCCGTCGATTAGAATGTGTGTACTAATCGAGGTCCTGACCTGGGAGGACGCCCGTGACCACGCCCGCCTCCGCCCCACCCACCCCCTACGCCACCCTGCTCGGCTTCACCCGCTACGTCGACCGCACCGGCCCGACGAAGGCCACCTTCGTCGGGGGCCTGCGCAAGCAGCGGGCCAGCCGCTCCGGCTTCAACCCGCACGGCCAGTTCGTCAAGGCGCTCAAGGCCGACATCGCCTTCCACACCGGCGGCACCCACCTCGACCAGGTGGTCGACGTGGTCAAGCCCCGCTGGCGACCGCTCTACCAGGCCCTCGTCCCCGGCGCGACGGCCTGGCTGCACTCCCTCGGCGAGCCGAGGGAGGTCGACCTCGCCCAGACCCGCGACGCGCTCGCGATGCTCGGCGACCTGCCCGTCAAGGTCAACCCCCAGTTCGGCGTACGCCACGCCGACGGCCGCGTCGAGGCCGTCCGACTGCACTTCGACGAGGCGCCGCCCAGCGAGGAGGCGACCCTCGCCGCCCTGCACCTGATGGCCCGGCACATGGACGCGGTGCTCCCGCACGCCGAGCCGGTCCTGGTCGACGTCCGTCGGGGCGAGGCCCACCGCATGCCCGCCGACGCCCGCCCCGAACAGATCGAACGCTGGCTGGCCGGCGAGGCGGCCGCCTTCCGGGCCATCTGGGCCACCGCCGCCTGATCCCTGCCCACCACCCGACCCGCCCGCCCGGTCCGGCCCGACATCGGCCGGGCCGGGCGGGCCCCGCGTCACCCGGAAACGTCCCACGTCCGCCTCCGCCGCGCGGCGGATCACGCGTCGACGGACACGCCCGACAGCCCACATCTCGGGCGGCGGATCGACATGACAACCGACATCGTGAATCATCTATCTTCATGACCACCGGGTCCACGGACGCCCGACCGCCCGCCGAGATCGCCGCGCACGACGAGGATCCCTCCACCGGGGCCCCCGGCCGGCGGGAGCGGTGGCGGTGGCTGCGACACGAATGGACGCTGGCGGTGCTCGGCGGGCTGCTGCTGGCGGTGGCGCTGACCTGGCCGACGATGCGGCATCCGGCGAGCACCATCCCCGGCGACATCGGCGACCCCACGTTGCAGGCGTGGCAGATGGCCTGGGCCGGGCACGCCGTGCTCAGCAACCCGGCCGGTCTCTGGCACTCGAACACCTTCTTCCCCGAGACCTACACGTACGCCTACAGCGACACCCTGCTCGGCTACGCCCCGTTCGGGATGCTCGGCTCGGGCTTCGAGGCCGCCCTGGTCCGGTACAACGTGATGTACGTGCTGGTGCACGCGTTGGCCTTCGTCGGGGCGTACGCGCTGGCCCGGCAGCTCGGGGCGGGCCGGCTGGGCGGAGCGGTCGCCGGGGTCGCGTGGGCGTACGCGCCCTGGCGGTTGGCGCACGCCGGCCACCTGAACATCCTCTCCAGCGGCGGGATCGCGTTGTGCCTGGCGATGCTGGCTCGCGGTCACGGCTGGTCGTTGCGGCACGGGTACCGGCCGGAGCACCGGCGACCCGGGTGGGCCCTGGCGGGGTGGCTCGTCGCCGCCTGGCAGATCAGCCTGGGCTTCGGCATCGGGCTGCCACTGGTGTACTTCCTGCTGGCCGCGGTGCTGGTCGGGGCCGGCGGCTACGGCTGGTCGTGGTGGCGGCGCGGGCGACGACCCGCGTTCGGCCGGCGGCTGCTGGTCGCCGACCTGGCCGGTGGGGCCGTCTTCGGGGCGGTGACGCTGCTGCTGGGGCTGGTCTACCTGCGGGTCGTCGACCTCAATCCGCAGGCCGAACGGTCGCTGGCCTGGACGGAGATGTTCTCGCCGCCGCTGATCGGCTTCGTCACCGCCCCGGCGGACTCGTGGTGGTGGGGCGAGCGGCACGCGGCGGCCCGGGAACAGCTCTCCTGGCCGCCGGAGATGGCGCTGCTGCCCGGGATGGTCCTGCTCGCGTTGGCCGCGGCGGGGTTGTTCGTCTCGGTGTTCCCGGCCCGACACCGGGTCGCGTTGGGGCTCGGTGTGCTCGGCACGGTGCTGCTGGGCCTGGGCGTCACCCTCGGCGGCGACGGCGATCCGGGCTACCTGACGCTGTCCAAGCACCTGCCGGGCTGGGACGCGCTGCGCACGCCGGGCCGGATGATGCACTGGACGAGCCTGCTGCTGGCCGTGCTGGCGGCGGGCGCGGTGACGGTGTTCGCCACGGCGGTGCGGCGGTGGTCGTCCCGGGGCTGGGCCAGGTTCCTGGCGCCGGTGGTCCTGCTGGTGCCCCTGGCCCTGGTCGGGCTGGAGGGGGTCAACCGGACGGCGCATCCGGTGGTGCCGACGCCACCGGCCGCGATGCGTACGGCGGGGGAACCGATGCTGGTGCTGCCCGCCGGCGGCGCGGTCGATCTGATCTTCATGTTGTGGACGACGGACGGGTTCCCCCGGGTGACGAACGGGCTGGCCGGGTTCGAGCCGGTCACCCAGGCGCAGACCCGGGCCGCGACGGCCGCCTTCCCCGACCCGGGCAGCGTGGCGTACCTGCGGGGCATCGGGGTGCGGTCCGTGGTCGCCCTGCCGGGCTGGACCGCCGGCACGCCCTGGGAGGGCATCGCGAACCGACCGTTCGACGGGCTGGGCATCACCCGGGAGGAGATCGATGGTGTGCTGGTCTACCGCCTGTGAAGGCGCGGGGCGGCGCGGCGCGGGCTGGGCACCCACGGGCACCGGCTGGACCCGGTGACGAGGATGCGTCTGTCGGTGGTGGTGCCCTGCTTCAACGAGGAGGCCTCGGTGGAGCGGTTGCACACGGCGGTGACCGCCGCGGTCGCGGAGCTGTCCGACGTCGACGTCGAGGTGGTCTACGTCGACGACGGCAGCTCCGACGGCACCCTCGTGGCGCTGCGCCGACTCGCCGCCGCCGATCCCACCGTGCGCTACACGTCGCTGAGCCGGAACTTCGGCAAGGAGGCGGCGATGCTGGCCGGGCTGGAGCGGGCCACCGGGGACGCGGTCGTCATCATGGACGCCGACCTCCAGCATCCACCGCGCCTGCTGCCCGACATGGTGGCGCTGTACCGGCAGGGCTTCGACCAGGTGATCGCCCGCCGGGATCGGCGCGGGGACCGGTTCGTCCGGATGCTGGCCTCGCGGTCCTTCTACCGGGTGGTCAACTGGTGGATCGACGTGCGGCTGCTGGACGGGGCGGGTGACTTCCGGCTGCTGTCCCGGCTCGCGGTGGACGCGGTGCTGGCGATGCCGGAGTACAACCGCTTCTCGAAGGGGCTGTTCTCCTGGATCGGGTTCCGCACGGTGGTGGTCGCGCACGGCAACCAGACCCGGCAGACGGGCCGGAGCAGGTGGACGTTCGGCAAGCTGTTCAACTACGCGTTCGACGGGCTGCTGTCGTTCAACAACCGGCCGCTGCGGCTGGCGATCTACGCCGGCCTGTTCCTCACCCTGATCGCGGTGGTCTACATGGCCTGGGTGGTCGCGGACGCCGTCGACAAGGGGATCGACGTTCCCGGCTACACCACCATCATCGTCAGCGTGATCGGCCTCGGCGGCATCCAGATGACGATCCTGGGCGTGATCGGGGAGTACATCGGCCGGATCTACTACGAGACCAAGCGCCGGCCGCACTACCTGGTCCAGGAGACCGAGGACCTGGTGACGGAGAGCGGGGAGGCGCCCCGGGTGCCGGACCAGCCGGCGGTGCGGCCGGCCGAGCGGGTCCGGCAGGGCGGGCCGGCCCGCGAGGACCTCCCCCGCTACCGCTCGCTCCGGCGCGCCGCCGGCGAGTCCGTGGCGGGTGACGCGCGGCAGCCGTAGCGGCTGCCGCGCGCGACCGGGGTCAGGCGGTGAGGTACTTCTCCAGGTCGTCGAGGATCTTGTTGGCGGCGCCGACGCCGATGCCGGTCATCCAGATCTCGTCGGAGACGACGTGCGCCTTGCCCGCCTTGACCGCCGACAGCCCCTTCCAGAGCGTCCCGCCGGTGACCTTGGCCTGCTCGGCGGCGGCCTTCTCGCCGTACGCGGTCACGAAGACGACGTCACCGTCGACCTCGCCGATCCGCTCCGGGCTGACCCGGTCCATCCGCCGGTCCTCCTTGCCGGTGAGCTGCTGCCGCTCGGGGCGGCCCAGCCCGGTGTCGCCGACGACGATGCCGGAGAACGAGTCCGGCCCGTACACCCGGATCTCGGTCGGCATGAAGCGGACGATGGAGACCTTGCGGTCGGCCGCGTCGCCGAGCTTGCCGCCGAACTCCCTGGCCCGCGTCTCGTACGTGGCCAGCAGGTCCTTGGCCTGCTGCTCCTTGCCGAGCGCCTTGCCGTCGAAGAGGAAGTTCTCCTTCCAGGTGATGCCGACCTTCTCGGTGAAGACGGTCGGCGCGATGGCGGCCAGCTCGTCGTAGAACTTCTCCTGGCGGAACTTGCTGCCCAGGATCAGGTCCGGCTTGAGGGCGTTGATGGCCTCCAGGTCGGGCTCGGTGAGCACCCCGACCTCCTTGATCCCGGCCAGCTTCTCCTCGCCGAAGTAGGTCGGCCAGCTCTTCGCCTCGCCGGCGGTGGCGGCGCCGACGGGCGTGACGCCCAGGGACAGGGCCGTGTCGATCTTGTCGGTGTCGAGCACGACGACCCGCTTGGGTTCCGCCGGCACCTTGGTGGTGCCCATGGCGTGGGTGATCTCCCGGGTCTCCCCGGTGGTGGTGCCGGCGACCGGGTCGCTCTCACCACAGGCGGTGAGACCGACGCCGAGGGCCAACGCCGCGGTGAGGGCGGCGGCGAGACGACGCATCAGATTCCTTTCGAAGGGTACGAGCCGGTCAGCGGCGTCGCCGCGTCCCCGGCGGAGGGGCGAGCCAGGGAGGGACTGGTGAGCGCGGGCACCACCAGGGGCGCCCCGGTCACCGGGCAGGGCACGACCACGCAGTCGAGGCCGAAGACGTCCCGGACCAGGTCGGCGGTGAGGATCTCCCGGGGCGGCCCGGCGGCCACCACGGCGCCGGAGCGCATCGCGATCAGGTGGTCGGCGTACCGGGCCGCCTGGTTGAGGTCGTGCAGCACGGCGACGACCGTGCGACCCCGCTCGACGCGCAGCCGGTGCAGCAGGTCCAGCACCTCCACCTGGTGGGCGAGGTCGAGGAAGGTGGTGGGCTCGTCCAGCAGCAACGCCTCGGTGTCCTGGGCGAGCGTCATGGCGATCCAGACGCGCTGGCGCTGCCCGCCGGAGAGGGTGTCCACCGGCCGGTCGGCCAGCCCGGTGACGTCGGCGAGCGCCATGGCCCGGTCGACGGCGACGCCGTCGGACTCCGACCACTGCCGCCACCACCGCTGGTACGGCTGCCGGCCCCGGCCGACCAGGTCGGCGACGGTCACGCCCTCCGGCACCAGCGGGCTCTGCGGCAGCACGCCGAGCCGGCGGGCGACCTCGCGGGTCGGCAGGTCCCGGATGGCGGTGCCGTCCAGCAGCACGGCGCCGCGCCGGGGCGTGAGCAGGCGGGCCATGGTGCGCAGCAGGGTGGACTTGCCGCAGGCGTTGGGCCCGACGATCACCGTGAACGCGTCGCCGGGCAGCTCCAGGTCGAGCCCGTCGAGCACGGTCCGCTCGTCGTAGCCGGCGACCAGGTCGCGGGTGGAGAGCATCACGCCTCCTTGCCAGGGTGGGACATCACGAGGACCGCCGCCGGCCGCGGAGCAGCAGGAAGATCAGGTACGGGCCGCCGATGGCGGCGGTCAGCACGCCGGCGGGCAGCTGGGTGGGGGCGAACAGCCGCCGGCCGCCCAGGTCGGCCAGCACCAGCAGCAGCGCCCCGAGCAGCGCGGCGCAGACCAGCGGCGGGCGCTCGGCGCGGACCAGCCGGCGGGCCAGCTGCGGGGCGACCAGGGCGACGAAGTCCACCGCGCCGACCTGGGCGGTGACCATCGCGGCGGCCAGCACCCCGGTGCCGGCGAGGCCGACCCGGCGGGCCACCGGGCGCAGGCCGATCCCCCGGGCCGTGTCGTCGTCCAGGGCGGTGCTGTTCAGCGCCCAGCCGGCCCAGGCCAGCACCGGCAGGAGCGCGGCCAGGGTGAGGGCGATCCAGAGGCTCTCGGTCCAGCCCTTGCCGGCCAGCGTGCCGATCAGCCAGATCTGCGCGCGCAACCCGTCGATCGGGTCGGCGGTGAGCATGACCACCTCGGTCAGGGCCCGCAGTGCGAAGGCGACCGCCACGCCAGCGAGCACGAACCGCTGGGCGGCCAGCCCGTGCCGGGCGCCGAGGACGAACAGCAGCACGGCGGCGACCAGCCCGCCGACCAGCGCCGCCGGCGCCACGAGGACGGCGGCGACGCCGCCGGTCAGGGCCACCGTCGCGGCGAGACCGGCGCCCTGGGTGATGCCGACGACGTCGGGGCTGGCGAGCGGGTTGCGGGCCACGCTCTGGATCAGCGTGCCGGCCACCCCAAAGGCCGCGCCGGCCACCGCGGCCAGCACCAGCCGGGGCAGCCGCAGGTCCAGGACCACCAGGTCGTACGGGGTGCCGGCGCCGGAGAGGGCGCGCAGCACGTCGGCCGGGGCGACGTACGGGGTGCCCAGGGAGAGGCTGAGCACCCCCGCCGCCAGCAGCAGCACGACCAGCGCGGCGGCGACCAGCGCCGAGCGGCGCCGGACCTGCACGGCGACCGGGCCGACCCGCACCAGCGAACGCCCGGGCAGCGCGGTGACGCCGGCGCGGGGACGACCCGCCGGCCGGTCGGTGGTCGGGGCGGCGGCGGTCACGCCGTCACCACCTTCGCGCGGCGGACCAGGAAGGCCAGCAGCGGGGCGCCGATCAGCGCGGTGACGATGCCCGCGGGCACCTCCCCGGGCGGCGCGACGAGCCGGCCAGCGACGTCGGCGCCGAGCAGCAGCGCGGGCCCCAGCAGCGCCGAGACCGCGAGGGTCCAGCGGTGGTCGGCGCCGACCAGGGCGCGGGCCAGGTGCGGCACCGCGAGCCCGACGAACGCGATCGGCCCGGCCGCGGCGACGGCCGCCCCGGTGAGCAGCACCGCGGCGACGCCGCCGCCGAGACGGACCAGCCCGATCCGGTGCCCCAGGCCCCGTGCCACGTCGTCGCCGAGGGCGAGCGCGTCCAGGCCCCGGGCGACCAGCGCGGCCAGCACCAGCCCGGCGAGCACGAACGGCAGCACCTGGGCGGCTACCGCGAGGTCCCGGCCGGTCAGCCCGCCGACCACCCAGAAGCGGTACTCCTCGAAGGTGCGGGCGTCCATGCTGAGCAGCGCGTACACCACGGAGGCGAGACTGGCGTCGAGGGCCGCGCCGACCAGCGCGAGGGTGACCGGGCTGGCGCCCTCGCGGGCCCTGGCCGCGACGGCGAAGACCAGCACGCCGGCGCCGAGCGCGCCGGCGATGCCGAACCAGACGTACCCGGCGAGGGTGCCCACGCCGAAGACGGAGATGGCCAGCACCACACCGAACGACGCGCCGGCGCTGATGCCGAGGATCCGCGGTTCGGCCAGCGGGTTGCGGGTGAGGGCCTGGAAGAGGACCCCGGCGACGGCGAGCGCCAGCCCGACGGCGAGGCCCAGCGCGGTGCGCGGCATCCGCAGCTCCCGCACGATGGTGGCGGCCTCGCCGCCGTCCGGCGCGACCAGCGCGCGCCACACCTCGTCGACGGCCAGCGCCCGGCTGCCGAGCGCGAAGCTCGCCAGCACGGCCAGCAGCAGCACCAGCGCGGCGGCGACGGTGACCGCGAGCCGCCGGCCGCCACGCGCCCGGGGCCGGGCGCCGGCCGGCGTCGGTCGGGTGGCGAGGGTGGTCACGAGGCTCCTGCACGTTCGGGCTTAGGGTCGCCTTACCGTAGCCGAACGCCCTGGCCGGGCCTAACTCGCGGTCGTCGATCCGGGCGGCGCTGACCAGGGCGGACAGCGCCGGATCCGGGCGGCGCGGGGCCCCGGCCGGCCTAGGGTGTGGGGCATGCGATTCGACCAGCACACCGTGGTGCTCCTGGTCCGGCCGGCGGACGCGCCGGAACTGCCGCTGGACGCGGCCGACCGGTTGCAGGACGCCCACCTGGCCCACCAGGCGGGGCTGGTGGAGCAGGGGCTCGTCCTGGCCGCGGGCCCGTTCGTCGACGCCGACGACGAGCGGGTGCGCGGGTTCGTCGTGCTCTCCGTCTCCCCGCAGGAGGCCCGCGAGCTGTACCGGAACGACCCGGCCGTGCGGGCCGGGCGGCTGGGCGTGCGGGTGATGAGCTGGATGGTGCCGGAGGGCAACGTGCGCTTCGAGAACGTGCCGATGCCCCGGTCGATCCTGGAGGCCGCCGCCGGCGACTGACGGCCCGGGGCGTCAGTCGGCCGGTCGGGGCGTGGGCAGCGGGCCGGTCGGCCCGTCGAGCTGCTGGTCGGCCCAGACGTAGGTCTCCGGCAGCAGCTCGGCGACGTGCACCACGCGCAGCGCGTCCATCGGCCCGACGATGACCCGGACCGTGGGGAAGTAGTCGCGCAGCACCTGCCGGCAGCGCCCGCAGGGCGGGATCACCCCGCGCCCCCGGTCGCCCACGGCGACGATCGTCTCCAGCTCGGTGACGCCCTGGGTGGCGGCGGCGCCCACCGCGACCACCTCGGCGCAGGGGCCGCCGGTGA
Organism: Micromonospora sp. NPDC023644; assembly: GCF_040640115.1. Lineage (NCBI taxonomy): Bacteria > Bacillati > Actinomycetota > Actinomycetes > Micromonosporales > Micromonosporaceae > Micromonospora > Micromonospora sp. NPDC023644. The sequence continues at coordinate 23,843 of NZ_JBFABA010000015.1, forward strand.
AGTGGTAGACGTTGACCCCGGTGAACACCCGGCCGTCGGTGGTCCGCGCGGCGGCGGCGACCGTGTGGTTCTCGCTGCGGCAGCGCAGCTTGGCGACCGCCGTGGCGGCCTGCACCAGGGCCCGGTCGGTGTCGCGCATCGTCATCCCATCCCCCGTGGCCAAGGTCGGTCGGCGCCCCACTCTAGACCGGTCGCCCGGCCCCGCGCTGGCCCGTCGCGCGACGGCCGACGGGGTCGAGCGGGTCGGTGCGGCGGAGGCCCGGCGGTAACCCGGGGGCGGTCCGGCCGTCGGCTGCCTATCCTTGGCGACGACATGCAGAATCCAGCCGCACCCGCCGCGACCGACCCCGTCCGCGAGCTGCACCGCCGCCTCCGTCCCCTCATGTTCCGCGACCAGCGCCGCCTGCAACGGCGGCTGGACGGGGTACGCAGGCTGCGCGATCCGCAGCGCCGGGAGTCGGCGCTCGGCGAGATCGCCGCCGACGTGGCGCGGGCCGAGGCGGTGCTCGAGAACCGGCGCGCCGCCGTGCCGGTGGTCACCTATCCGGCCCAGCTGCCGGTGAGCGAACGCAAGGACGACATCGCCGCCGCGATCCGCGACCACCAGGTGGTGATCGTGGCCGGCGAGACCGGCTCCGGGAAGACCACCCAGCTGCCGAAGATTTGCCTGGAGCTGGGGCGCGGGATCACCGGCCTGATCGGGCACACCCAGCCGCGCCGGCTGGCCGCGCGTACGGTGGCGGACCGGATCGCCGAGGAGCTCGGCACCGAGCTGGGCGACGTGGTGGGCTACAAGGTGCGCTTCAGCGACCAGGTGAGCGACCGCAGCCTGGTCAAGCTGATGACCGACGGCATCCTGCTCGCCGAGCTGCAGACCGACCGGATGCTGCGCCAGTACGACACGCTGATCATCGACGAGGCGCACGAGCGCAGCCTCAACATCGACTTCATCCTCGGCTACCTGCGCCAGCTCCTCCCCCGCCGCCCCGACCTCAAGGTGATCATCACCTCGGCGACCATCGAGACCGAGCGCTTCGCCCGGCACTTCGCGGGGCCACCCACCGCCGAGGAGCCCGACGGCGTCCCGGCGCCCGTGGTCGAGGTCTCCGGTCGCACGTACCCGGTCGAGGTGCGCTACCGGCCCCTGGTCGAGGTGGCCGAGGGCGAGGACGACGGGGAGGACGAGGAGAACGTCCGGGACCAGGTCCAGGCCATCGGCGACGCCGTCGAGGAGCTGGCCGCCGAGGGGCCCGGCGACGTGCTGGTCTTCCTCAGCGGCGAGCGGGAGATCCGCGACACCGCGGACGCGCTGGCCAAGCTGGTGGAGAAGAAGCCGGCGCTGCGCGGCACCGAGATCCTGCCGCTGTACGCCCGGCTCTCCACCGCCGAGCAGCACCGGGTCTTCGCCCCGCACGCCGGGCGCCGGGTGGTGCTCGCGACCAACGTCGCGGAGACCTCGCTCACCGTGCCCGGCATCAAGTACGTGGTGGACCCGGGCACGGCCCGCATCTCCCGCTACAGCAGCCGGCTCAAGGTGCAGCGGCTGCCGATCGAGCCGGTCTCGCAGGCGTCGGCCAACCAGCGCAAGGGGCGCTGCGGGCGCACCTCGGACGGCATCTGCATCCGCCTCTACGACGAGCAGGACTTCCTGTCCCGCCCGGAGTTCACCGACCCGGAGATCCTGCGCACCAACCTCGCCTCGGTCATCCTCCAGATGACCTCCATCGGGCTCGGCGACATCGCCGCTTTCCCGTTCATCGACCCGCCGGACCGGCGCAACGTCGCCGACGGCGTCAACCTGCTGCACGAGCTCGGCGCGCTGGACCCGGCCGAGGCCGACCCGGCGAAGCGGCTCACCCCGCTGGGCCGGCGGCTGGCGCAGCTCCCCGTCGACCCGCGGCTGGCCCGGATGGTCGTCGAGGGCGAGCGCAACGGCTGCGCCACCGAGGTGATGGTGATCGCCGCCGCGCTGTCGATCCAGGACCCCCGGGAACGGCCCGCCGAGAAGCAGGCCCAGGCCGACCAGGCGCACGCCCGGTTCACCGACCGCGAGTCGGACTTCGTGTCGCTGCTGAACCTGTGGCGGCACCTGCGCGAGCAGCAGCGCGAGCTCTCCTCCAGCGCGTTCCGCCGGATGTGCAAGGCCGAATACCTCAACTACCTGCGGGTACGCGAGTGGCAGGACATCGTCAGCCAGTTGCGCCAGGTGTTGCGTACCCCCGAAGAAGGGCGACCGGCGCGCGACGGCGACGGCGGCGGCCGGCGCCGGGGCGGCGCGGACCTGCCGGAGGAGATCGACACCCCGAAGGTGCACCAGTCGCTGCTGGCCGGCCTGCTGTCCCACGTCGGGCTCAAGGACGCGCAGAAGCACGAGTACCTGGGCGCACGGGGCGCGAAGTTCGCGCTCTTCCCGGGCTCGGCGCTGTTCAAGAAGCCCCCGCGCTGGGTGATGGCGGCCGAGCTGGTGGAGACCTCCCGCCTCTGGGGCCGGGTGGCCGGCCGGGTCGAGCCCGAGTGGGTCGAGCCGCTGGCCCAGCACCTGGTCAAGCGCAGCTACAGCGAGCCGCACTGGGAGAAGAAGCAGGCGGCCGTGATGGCCTACGAGAAGGTGACCCTCTACGGCGTCCCGCTGGTCACCTCCCGGAAGGTCAACTTCGGCCGGATCGACCCGGCGCTGTCCCGGGAGCTGTTCATCCGGCACGCCCTCGTCGAGGGCGACTGGCAGACCCACCACCGGTTCTGGGCCGACAACCAGCGGCTGCTGGCCGAGATCGAGGAGCTGGAGCACCGGGCCCGCCGCCGGGACATCCTCGTCGACGACCAGACCGTCTTCGACTTCTACGACGCGCGCGTCCCCGCCGACGTGGTCTCCGGCCGGCACTTCGACGCCTGGTGGAAGAAGACCCGCCGGGAGCAGCCCGACCTGCTCACCTTCACCCGGGAGCTGCTGGTCAACGCCGGCCGGGTCGGGGTGGACGAGGCCGACTACCCCGACGAGTGGTCCGCCGACGGGGTGACCCTGCCGCTGACCTACCGGTTCGAGCCGGGCACCCCGACCGACGGCGTGACCGTCGACATCCCGCTGCCCCTGCTCAACCAGGTGCCGGCGGAGAGCTTCGACTGGCAGGTGCCCGGGCTGCGCGAGGAGCTCGTCGTCGCGCTCATCCGCTCGCTGCCCAAGGCGGTGCGCCGCAACTTCGTCCCGGTGCCGGACTACGCCCGCGCGGCGCTGGCCGCGATGCCCGCCGGCGAGGAGCCGCTGCTGGACGCGCTGACCCGGCAGCTGCGCCGGATGACCGGCGTCACCGTGCCCCGCGACGCGTGGGAGCCGGAGAAGCTGCCGCCGCACCTGCGGGTCCGCTTCCGGGTGCTCGACGAGGAGAACAAGCCGGTCGCCGAGGGCAAGGACCTGCCGGCCCTGCAACGCCAGCTCAAGGCGGAGGTACGCCAGGTCGTGGCCGCTGCCGCCCCGGACGTCGCCCGGACGGGCCTCCGCACGTGGAGCATCGACGATCTTCCTCGCACCATCGAGCAGGTCCGCGCCGGCTACGCCGTGACCGCGTACCCGGCCCTGGTCGACGAGGGCGACACGGTCGGGGTGAAGGTCTTCGACTCGCCGGCCGAGCAGGAGGCCGCCCACTGGGCGGGCACGCGGCGGCTGCTGCGCCTGACCGTGCCGTCGCCGGCGAAGTTCCTCCAGGGGCGGCTGAGCAACGAGGCGAAGCTGGCGCTGAGCCGCAACCCGCACGGCGGCGTGCAGGAGCTGATCTCCGACGCGGCCGGGGCGGCGATCGACAAGCTGATCGGCGACGCGGGCGGGCCGGCCTGGGACACCGAGGGCTTCGCCGCCCTGCGGGAGAAGGTCCGGGCCGACCTGGTCGACACCGTGGTCGAGATCATGGACCGCGTCCGCCGGGTGCTCGCCGCCGCGTACGCGGTGGAGCAGCGGCTCGGCGCCACGAGGAACCTGGCGGTGGTGGCCGCGCTGGCCGACATCCGGGCCCAGCTCAACGGCCTCGTGCACAAGGGGTTCGTCACCGAGACCGGGTACGCGCGCCTGCCCGACCTGCTGCGCTACCTCACCGCGATCGAGCGGCGGCTGGACCGGCTGCCGGGCAACCCGCAGCGCGACAAGCAGCAGCAGGACCGGGTCGCGGTGGTGCAGAAGGAGTACCAGGAGATGCTCGCCGCGCTGCCGCCGAGCCGCCGGCAGTCGACGGCCGTCCGGCAGATCCGCTGGATGATCGAGGAGCTGCGGGTGAACGTCTTCGCCCAGGCGCTGGGCACCCCGTACCCGGTGTCGGAGCAGCGCATCTACCGGGCGATGGACGAGGCCGAGGGCAGGTAGGGCGCCCCGCCCGCCCCGGCCGGGCGCCGCTGCGGGTCGGGGCGCCGCCGCGGATCAGGGCGCCGCCGCGGATCAGGGCGCCGCCGCGGATCAGGGCGCCGCCGCGGATCAGGGCGCCGCCGCGGACCCGCGCAGCACCCGGAGCAGCACCGGCGGGGAGAGCAGCCGCGTCGGCGGGTCGACGAGGTTCACCACCCGCAGGAACGCCGCGCCCAGCGCCGGGTCCCGGGTCGCCGCCGCGTGCAGCCGGCCCACGTACGCGTTGACCAGGCGCACCCGCGGCGAGCGTCGACCGGGCACCTCGGGGAAGCGCAGGTCGGTGCCGACCGCGATGGACCACGGCCCGTCGATCAGCCGGGCCGCGCCCCGGAAGAAGCGTCGGGCGAGCCGGTCGGACGACCGCCGGAGCAGTCGGCGCAGCAGCAGCGCCTCCAGCGCGGCCACCGTCATGCCCTGCCCGTAGACCGGGTTGAAGCTGCACACGGCGTCGGCCACCACCAGGTAGCCGGCCGGGAAGCGACGCAGCCGCTCGTAGCGCCGCCGCACGCTGGCCGGGAACTTCATCGTCGCCGGAGGGCTCTCGGGCCGCGCCGTACGCAGCAGGTCGGCGATCTGCGGGGCGGCGAGGGTCTCGGCGAAGGCGGCCATCCCCTCGTCGTCGGCCGGCGGCTCCTCGCCCAGCATGCCGCTGAGCGCCACCGCGAACCGGCCCTGCTCCTGCACGGCGACGATGCCGCCCCGGGGCTGGCCGGGCACGGCGTTGGTGAGCGCCCCGAGCAGTCCCTCCAGGTGGTGCGGCTCCCGCCGGTAGGTGCGGGTGAGGTAGGTGACGCCGACCTTGACCCGCTCCTCCGGCGCAGGCCGGTAGCCCAGCTCGGCCAGCCACACGGGGCTGCGGGTGCCCCGGCCGCCGGCGTCGACGACGAGGTCGGCCGCGACGGTGGTCGGCTCCCCGTCGCGGGGGCGCAGCCGCACGCCGGTGACCCGCCCGCGGTCGGCGGTGGTGGTGAGGCCCTCCGCCTCGCAGCCCGACACGATCCGCACCCCGGGCAGGGCGGCCACCCGCTCCCGGACGACCTGTTCCAGCAGCGGCCGGCTGACCCCGAGGGCGACCAGCGGGGAGGGCGCGCGCCGCATCCGGTGGCCGTTGTTGTACCAGTGGACCTGCTCGTGCAGGTCGACCGTGGGCACGCCGCGCGCGGTCAGCTCCGCCGAGATCCCGGGCAGCAGTTCCTCGAACGCCTGCCGGCCCCGGGTCAGCAGGACGTGCAACTGCCGCCCCTGCGGTACGCCCCGGCGGCTGTCCGCCCGCTCGGGCAGCAGGTCCCGGTCCACGACCGTGACCTGCTCGTACGCCTCGGTGAGTGCGCGGGCGGTCAGCAGGCCGCCCATGCTGGCGCCGATCACCACGGCGCTGCCTGCTGCCATGTGGGCAGCGTAGGCGCGCCGGCGGAGGCTGGTCGTCTTCCGTCGTGCGCACCTGGCGCGGGGCGGGGTGGGACCGCGCGGGCCCGCCGGCGGCCTCAGAGCGGCTCGACGCCCGGCGGCAGGTCCCCGTCTCCGGTGGCGTCGCGGACGTACTCCAGCAGTATCCGGCGCAGCTCCCGGCCGGCGTGGGTGGGCACGACGTCGCGGCGCCGGGCGACCGCGATGGTCCGTCGGACGCCGGGCGGGGCCAGCCGGGTGACGCGTACGCCCGGCCGGCGGGCCACCACGATGCCGGGGACCAGCGCGACGCCCAGCCCGGCCTCGACGAAGCTCAGCACCGCGTCCATCTCGCCGCCGTCGACGGCGATGGTCGGCTCGAAGCCGGCCTCCCGGCAGGCCTGGATGGTGGCGTCGCGCAGGTCGTAGCCCTCCCGGAACATCACCATCGGCTGGTCGCGCAGGTCGGTGACGCGCAGCTGGCCGGTCTCCGGGGCCACCGACAGCTCCTCGACCGAGGCGACCACGAGGCTCTCCCGCAGGATGGGGTCGGCGCGCAGCCCGGGGTCGGTGCCCTGGGCCGGCATGATGATCAGGGCCAGGTCGAGGTCGCCGCGGAGCAGGCCGCGGACCAGGTCCTGCGAGCCGCTCTCCTCCACCCTCAGGTCGATCGTGGGATGGGCGTCGCGGAACCGGCGCAGCACCGGCGGGGCGAGCGAGGTGGCGAGGCTGGGGGTGGCGCCGAGCCGGACCCGGCCGCGCCGCAGGCCGACCAGTTCCTGCACCTCGCGGGTCGCGGTGTCGACGTCGGCCAGGATCCGCTTGGCCAGCGGCAGCAGCACCTCACCGGCCGCCGTGAGGGCGATGTTGCCCCTTACCCGCTCGAACAACGGGGCGCCGAGGCCGTCCTCGAGGGCGTGAATTTGCTTACTCAAGGACGGCTGGGTGATGCCGACGATGTCGGCGGCTTGGGTGAAATGTCGTACTTCCGCCACAGCCACGAAGTACTTCAGCTGATGGAGCTGCATCTACATAGCCTATAGCTATCAAGACTGCGAGGTCGATGCATTGGACGACTGAATCAAGTGCTCCTAGCGTCGATCGCGTGGTAGTCACGAGAACTCGGTCGCCCATCCGCTCCAGCGTCGGCCTCAAGGCCGTCATGGCGGTGACGGGCATCATCCTGGTGTCATTCCTGATCGCGCACATGCTCGGCAACCTGAAGATCTTCACGGGGGCGACCTCGTTCGACCACTACGCGCACTGGCTGCGCGAGATCGGCGCCCCGCTGCTGCCGGGCGTGTGGTTCCTGTGGATCATGCGGATCGGCCTGGTGGTGGCGGCAGTCGGGCACATCTGGGCCGCGACCGCCCTCGCCGTGCGCGCCCGCGCCGCCCGCCCGGTGCAGTACGCGCACCGCAAGAAGGTGCAGGGCAGCTACGCGGCCCGCACGATGCGCTGGGGTGGCGTGATCATCCTGCTCTTCGTGATCTACCACCTGCTGGACCTCACCACCGGCACGCTGAACCCCGTCGGCGACCCCGGCCGGCCGTACGCCAACGTGGTGGCCGACTTCGCCCCGGAGCGCTGGTACGTGACGCTCTTCTACACCCTGGCGATCGTCACCCTCGGCTTCCACCTGCGGCACGGCCTGTACAGCGCGCTGCGCAGCCTCGGCCAGCAGAGCCCGCGCGGCGAGCGGCGGGCCCGGGCCGTGGCCCTCGGCTTCTCCGTCGCGCTCTGCGTCGGCTACCTGGTGGTCCCGTTCGCCGTACTCACCGGATTGGTGTCCTGACATGGATCTCTACACCGAGGGCGACCCGATCGCCGACACCAAGGCTCCCGACGGCCCGATCGAGACCCGCTGGGAACGCCGCCGCTTCGAGGCCAAGCTGGTCAACCCGGCCAACCGCCGCAAGATGACCGTGATCGTGGTCGGCACCGGCCTGGCCGGCGGCTCGGCCGCCGCCACGCTGGGCGAGCAGGGTTACCGGGTCAAGAGCTACTGCTACCAGGACAGCCCGCGCCGGGCGCACTCCATCGCCGCGCAGGGCGGCATCAACGCCGCCAAGAACTACCGCAACGACGGTGACTCGGTGCACCGGCTCTTCTACGACACCGTCAAGGGCGGCGACTTCCGCTCGCGGGAGTCGAACGTGCACCGGCTGGCCGAGGTCTCGGTCAACATCATCGACCAGTGCGTCGCGCAGGGCGTCCCGTTCGCCCGCGAGTACGGCGGCCTGCTGGACACCCGCTCCTTCGGCGGCGCGCAGGTGCAGCGCACCTTCTACGCCCGGGGCCAGACGGGCCAGCAGCTGCTGCTCGGCGCGTACCAGGCGCTGGAGCGGCAGATCGGCCTCGGCAACGTGGAGATGAACGCCCGGCACGAGATGCTGGAGCTCATCGTCGTCGACGGCAAGGCCCGCGGCATCGTGGTCCGGGACATGGTCACCGGCGAGATCACCACCGAGTTCGCGGACGCGGTCGTGCTCGCCTCCGGCGGCTACGGCAACGTCTTCTACCTCTCCACCAACGCCAAGGGCTGCAACGTCACCGCCACCTGGCGGGCCCACCGCAAGGGCGCGTACTTCGCCAACCCCTGCTACACGCAGATCCACCCGACCTGCATCCCGGTCTCCGGCGACCACCAGTCGAAGCTGACCCTGATGAGCGAGTCGCTGCGCAACGACGGCCGGGTCTGGGTGCCCAAGGCCAAGGGTGACACCCGCAGCCCCAAGGACATCGGCGAGGACGAGCGGGACTACTACCTGGAGCGGATCTACCCCTCCTTCGGCAACCTGGTCCCCCGCGACATCGCCTCCCGCGCCGCGAAGAACGTCTGCGACGAGGGCCGCGGCGTCGGCCCGGGCGGCCTCGGCGTCTACCTGGACTTCTCCGACGCGATCGACCGGCTCGGCCGCAAGGCCATCGAGGCCAAGTACGGCAACCTCTTCGAGATGTACGAGCGGATCACCGGCGAGGACCCGTACGAGGTGCCGATGCGGATCTACCCCGCCGTGCACTACACGATGGGCGGCCTCTGGGTCGACTACGACCTCCAGTCGTCCATCCCGGGTCTCTTCGTGATCGGCGAGGCGAACTTCTCCGACCACGGCGCGAACCGGCTCGGCGCCTCGGCGCTGATGCAGGGCCTGGCCGACGGCTACTTCGTGCTGCCGAACACCATCGCCCACTACCTGGCGTCCGGCCCGTTCGAGAAGGTCGACGCCACGCACCCGGCGGCCGTGCAGGCCCGCGCGGACGTCGAGGACCGGATCCAGCGGCTGCTGGCCGTCAACGGCGACCGGACCGTGGACTCGTTCCACCGCGAGCTGGGCCAGATCATGTGGGAGCACTGCGGCATGGAGCGCAGCGAGGCCGGGCTGCGCAAGGCGATCGACGAGATCCGCGCCCTGCGCGAGCAGTTCTGGCAGCGCGTCCGGGTGCCGGGCAACGGCGAGGGGCTCAACCAGTCGCTGGAGAAGGCCGGCCGGGTGGCCGACTTCTTCGAGCTGGCGGAGCTGATGTGCATCGACGCCCTGCACCGCGAGGAGTCCTGCGGCGGTCACTTCCGGGCCGAGCACCAGACGCCCGACGGTGAGGCGGAGCGCGACGACAACCGCTTCGCGTACGTGGCGGCCTGGGAGTTCACCGCCACCGGCGAGCCCGCGGTGCTGCACAAGGAAGACCTGAACTTCGAATACGTCCACCCCACGCAGCGGAGCTACAAGTGAACCTGACCCTGCGCATCTGGCGCCAGTCCGGCCCCGAGGACAAGGGTCGGATGGTGACCTACAAGGTCGACGACGTCTCCCCGGACATGTCCTTCCTGGAGATGCTCGACGTACTCAACGAGCGGCTGATCCTCGCCGGCGAGGAGCCGGTGGCGTTCGACCACGACTGCCGCGAGGGCATCTGCGGCATGTGCGGCCTGATGATCAACGGCGACGCGCACGGGCCGCAGCGCGGCACCACCGCCTGCCAGCTGCACATGCGGCAGTTCTCCGACGGCGACACGATCGACATCGAGCCGTGGCGGGCCCGCGCCTTCCCGGTCATCAAGGACCTGGTGGTCAACCGGGGCGCCTTCGACAAGATCATCGCGGCCGGCGGCTACATCACCGCGCCGACCGGCAGCGCCCCCGAGGCGCACTCGACCCCGGTCGCCAAGGCCAACGCGGACGCCGCCTTCGAGGCGGCGGAGTGCATCGGCTGCGGTGCCTGCGTGGCGGCCTGCCCGAACGGCTCCGCCATGCTCTTCACCGCCGCGAAGGTCACCCAGCTCTCGCTGCTGCCGCAGGGCCAGCCGGAGCGCTACACCCGGGTGATCGGCATGGTCGACGCGCACGACGAGGCCGGCTTCGGCGGCTGCACCAACGCCGGTGAGTGCACCGTGGTCTGCCCCAAGGGCATCCCGCTGAACACCATCGGCCGGCTCAACCGCGACTTCCTGATGGCCACCTCGAAGCGGGGCGACAACACCCCCGGTTCCTGACGACCGGACCGGACGGGCGGGCCGCCACACCCCTGCGGGTGCGGCGGCCCGCCCGCTTCCGGTACGGGACCCGTCGGCCGGCCTGCCGGTTCCACCGCCGCCGGCGGGGCCGGGTCGGGACCCCTCGACGGTCCCTGCCGGTTCCACCGCCGCGGGCGTGGCAGGTCGGGACCCCTCGACGGTCCCTGTCGAGCTGCCCCGTCCATGGGACCGCCGCCCATCCACCCAACCGTCCACCCGCCCGCCCCGCAACGCGACCACCCACCCGCGCGACGACCGCCAGCACGCCGGGCAGCTCGGTGACATGACCACCCACCCGGCCGGCCATGCGACCGCCAGCACGCCGGGCAGCTCGGTGACATGACCACCCACCCGGCCGGCCATGCGACCGGCAGCACGCCGGGCAGCTCGGCGACGGACGCACCGCCGGCCCCACCGCACCGCCGGCCCACCCCCCACCGCACGGGCTGCCCCACCGCACGGGGCAGCTCGACAGCGTCCACGCGATAACCCGGCCCACCCGGGCAGAACCGAAACCACAGACCCCGCGGGCCGGACGAATCGGGGAACGGCCGGGCCGGACGGAGGGGGAACGGCCGGGCCGGACGGAGGGGGAACGGCCGGGCCGGACGGAGGGGAGACGGCCGGGACCGGTCGTCCGGTGGCGGCCGGTTCAAGTCGGCACGGGCGGGTAGCACTCCTGGGAGCCGGCAGGAGGGACGACGGGACATGAAGGCGCTGACCTGGCAGGGCAAGCGGGACGTACGGGTCGAGGAGGTGCCCGATCCGCGGATCGAGGAGCCGACGGACGCCGTCGTCCGGATCACCTCGACCGCGATCTGCGGCTCCGACCTGCACCTGTACGAGGTGCTCGGGCCGTACCTGAAGCCCGGCGACGTCCTCGGCCACGAGCCCATGGGCATCGTCGAGGAGGTGGGCCCGGGGGTGACCCGGCTCAAGCCGGGCGACCGGGTGGTGGTGCCGTTCAACATCTCCTGCGGCTCCTGCTGGATGTGCGACCGGCAGCTGTACGCGCAGTGCGAGACCACCCAGGTCACCGCCCAGGGCAAGGGCGCCGCGCTGTTCGGCTACACCTCGCTCTACGGCTCGGTGCCCGGTGGGCAAGCGGAGTACCTGCGGGTGCCGCACGCCCAGTTCGGCCCGATCAAGGTTCCCGACGGCGGGCCCGACGAGCGTTGGCTCTACCTGTCCGACATCCTGCCGACCGCCTGGCAGGCGGTGAAGTACGCCGACACCCCGCGCGGCGGCACCCTCGCCGTCTTCGGGCTCGGGCCGGTCGGCCAGTTCTGCGCCCGCATCGGCCGGCACCTCGGCGCGGACCGGGTCATCGGGCTCGACCTGGTGCCGGAGCGGTTGGCGATGGCCCGCCGGCACGGCATCGAGGTGCTCGACGTCAGCGAGCTGGACGACGTGCCCGGCGCGCTGATCGACCTCGTCGACGGGCGCGGCCCCGACGCGGTCATCGACGCGGTGGGCATGGAGGCCCACGGCGCGCCCCTCGGCAAGCTCGCCCAGACCGCCGCCGGGCTGCTGCCCGACAAGCTCGCCCAGACCATGACCGACAAGGTGGGTGTCGACCGGCTGGTCGTGCTCAAGGCCGCGCTCAAGGCCGTCCGCCGGGGCGGCACCGTCTCCGTCTCCGGCGTCTACGGCGGCGAGGTCGACCCGATGCCCCTGATGGAGATGTTCGACCGGGGCGTCCAGCTGCGGATGGGGCAGTGCCACGTGCGCCGCTGGACGGACGAGATCATCCCGCTGCTCTCCGGCGACGACGACCCGCTGGGCGTGGCGGACCTGCGTACCCACCGGGTGCCGCTGTCGGAGGCGCCGCAGGCGTACGAGATGTTCCAGAAGAAGGAGGACGGCTGCGTCAAGGTCGTGCTCGCGCCGTGACCCGGACGGTGGTCGTGACCGGCGCGACCAGCGGGATCGGCCGGGCGGCGGCCCGGGCCTTCGCGGAACGCGGAGACCGCCTGGTGCTCGCCGCCCGCTCCCCCGTCGACCTCGCCGCGGTGTGCGACGAGTGCCGGGCCGCGGGCGCGCAGGTGCTCCAGGTGCCGACCGACGTCACCGCCGACGGCGCGCTGGCGGCGCTCGCCGACGCGACCCTCGACCGGTTCGGCAGCCTCGACGTCTGGGTGCACACGGCGGCCGTGATGGCGTACGGCCGGTTCGAGGAGACCCCGGAGCGGGTCTTCGAGCAGGTGGTACGCACCGACCTGCTCGCCGCCGCCGCGGTGGCCCGGGTGGCGCTGCGCCGCTTCCGGGCGGACGGCGGGGGAACGCTGATCCTCACCGGGTCGGTGCTGGGGCACATCACGGCGCCGTACATGAGCGGCTACGTGGCGAGCAAGTGGGGGTTGCAGGGGCTGACCCGCACGTTGCAGCAGGAGGCCCGGGAGACGCCGGGCGTGCACGTCTGCATCGTCAACCCGGGCAGTGTGGACACCCCGGTCTACCAGCGGGCCGCGAACTACCTCGGCCTGATCGGCCGGCCCCCGCCGCCGGTCACCACGCCGGAGCGGGTGGCGCGGGCCATCGTGGACTGCGCCGACAAGCCCCGCCGGGAGGTGTCGGTGGGCCGGGTCAACACGGTCATGCGGGTCGGCTTCACCGTGTTCCCCGGCGTCTACGACGCCCTCGTCGGGCCGTTGATGCGGCTGCTCGGGCTGACCGACCGGCCGGTCGCGCCGCACGACGGCGTGGTGTTCGCGCCGGATCCGACCGCCGCCGCGTCGGTGCGCGGCGGCTGGCTGCCCGACCTCGGGCGGGTGGCGCGGGCCGTCGGGGAGTTACCCGGCCCGGTCGCCGCGGCCCTCCGGCGCCGGCTGCGGTGAGCCCTTCGCGGGACCACCGGCGTCGATCGTTTCGCCTAGGGTGGTGGGCCGGCCCACCACGACGGGAGAGACGATTGACTATCCGGCTGAACCGCAGGACCGCGCTGGGACTGGGCACGGTGGCGACGGCGGGAACGGTGCTCGGCGCCGCCGCGCCGGCCGCCGCGGCCCCCGAGGTCGCCGAGCCGGCTCCGGCGACGCCCCAGCAGGCGGCCCGCCGGGTGGCCGAGAGCTACGCCCTCCAGACCGCGCGCGCCGGCGGGAACTGGCAGGCGTACGTCAGCGTCGCCGACCCGGCCGGCGCGCCGGTGGTGGCGGTGTCGGACGAGGCGGACCGGCGGATCGAGGCGTACAGCGTCAACAAGGTCGCGGTGGCCGTGGCGGTGCTCGACAAGGTCGACCGGGGGCTGCTGACGCTCGACCAGCGGGTCGAGGTGACCGCGGCGATCGTGGTGCCCGGCGGGGACGGGATGTTCAGCCTCGACGGGGCCTACCCGAGCTTCGTGACGCTCGGGCACGTGCTGGCCAACCTGCTGACCGTCTCCGACGACACGGCGGTGCGGCTGTGCGGCCTGGTCTGCCCGGCCGCCGAGCTCAACGAGATCCTGCGCGGCAAGGGCTTCCCCAACACGCAGGTGCAGCCGGTGGCCAATCCCAACCGGTTCTTCCTCGGCACCAGCACCCCGCGGGAGACCCACGACCTGCTGCGCGCGCTGGTGGGCGGCACGCTGCTCTCGCCGGCCGGCACGGCGTTCGTGCTGCGGCTGCTGCGCGCCCCCGTCGCGTACACCGACGGGGTCCGGCGGGTCATGTCCTCGGCCGAGCGGGCCCGGGTCGCCACGAAGGCGGGCTGGTACGCCGACGCCCGGCACGAGGCGGGGGTGATCTTCGACACGGCCGGCGCGCCCGTGCTGACGTACGCCCTCTTCGCCGACGGGCAGGCCGAGGCGGACGACTACGGCGCGACCCACCCCGCCGTCGAGGCCCGGGCCCGGATGGGTCGACGCTTCCTCGCCGCGGTCGACCGCCTCACCGGCACCGGCCTGACCCACCGGCCGACCGCGCAGCGGCCCAGCAACGGCGGCTGAGCCGCCCCTCGACGCGTGGGGCCCGCCGGCCCGGCAGGCCCCACCGACCTTCCGGCGCTCCCCTGGTGGCCGGGCTACCGTGGACGACGGGACACGGCGGAGGGACGACGATGGGCGCACCAGCGGAACGCGCGGGACTCGACGGGACGCTCGGGCGGCGGCTGCGCGGGGCGGCCGGGCTGGCCGCGCTGGCCGGGCTCGCGTGGGTGGCCCGGGACGTGCCGGCGGCGCTCGGCGGCCGGCTCACCGGCGCCCGCGCGGAGCGGGCCGCCCGCTCACCCCGGTTCCGCGACGGCACCTTCCACAACCCGGGCGGCACCCGTTCGATGGCCGGCGCCCCCGACCGCAGCCTGATCCGTGAGCTGATCTTCGGCAAGCAGAAGCGCCGGCCGAGCGCCGCCGTGCCGCTGCTGCGCCCGGGCACCACCCCGGCGACCGACGTCGGGCGTGAGCTGAACGTCGTCTGGTACGGCCACGCCTCCGCGCTGATCGAGATCGAGGGGCGCAAGGTGCTGCTCGACCCGGTGTGGAGCGACCGGTGCTCCCCGTCGACCCTGGTCGGCCCACGCCGCCTGCACGAGCCGCCGGTACGCCTCGACGAACTGCCCCCGGTGGACGCGATCCTGATCTCGCACGACCACTACGACCACCTCGACATGGCGACCGTGCAGGCGCTGCTGGGCAGCCAGTCGGCGCCGTTCCTGGTGCCGCTCGGGGTGGGCGCGCACCTGGACCGCTGGGGCGTACCGGCGGAGCGGATCGTCGAGCTGGACTGGTCGGAGAGCCACCGGGTGGCGGGGCTGGAGATCACGGCCACCGCCGCGCAGCACTTCTCCGGCCGGGGGCTGCGCCGCGACGGGACGCTCTGGAGCTCCTGGGTCGTCGCCGGCGCGCACCGGAAGGTCTTCTACACCGGCGACTCCGGCTACTTCGACGGCTACGCCGAGATCGGCGAGCGGCACGGGCCGTTCGACGTGACGCTGATGCAGATCGGGGCGTACGACCGGGCCTGGCCGAGCATCCACATGTTCCCCGAGGAGGCCGTCGCCGCCCACCTCGACCTGCGCGGCGGGCTGCTCGTGCCGGTGCACTGGGCGACGTTCAACCTGGCCCTGCACGACTGGTCCGAGCCGGTGGACCGGATCTGGGCCGAGGCGAAGGCCCGCGACGTCCGGCTGGCCGTGCCCCGCCCCGGGGAGCGGGTGGTGGTGGACGACCCGCCGGCCGTCGACGGCTGGTGGCAGGCGGTGGCCTGACCTGGGCGGACGTGCTGGCGGCGCCGCCCTCAGAGGACGAAGGCGTCGGTCCAGAGCGCCCCGGAGCGGCCCGACAGGGCGTCCAGCATGGCGACCGCCTGTCCGTCGGTGAGCTGGGCGACGAAGTCGACGATCGCCCGCCCGCGGGCCTTGCCGATCCGGTCCGGCGTACGCGGGTGCAGCTCCGCCTCGGCCAGCTCCACCAGGTCGTGCAGGCGGCGCGGCAGCCGGGACTCCTCCTCGGGGTCGAGCAGCCACTCCAGCAGCGCCTCCACCAGGGTGCCCAGCAGCCGGGCCTGCCCCCGCTGGTGCAGGGCCAGGTCGGGCCGGGCCAGCACGAACCGGTGGTGGACGAACTTGAGCACCTGCACCTCGTGCCACTGCGCCGGGGCGAGCAGCACGTGGCCGGACCGGACCGCCGGCTGCTCGACCACGGTGATCGCGTCGACGAAGCGGGTCGTCCAGCGCGCGGAGAACCGGGCCACGTACTGCTCCGCCTCGATCGAGCCGTCGAAGGGCATGGCCAGCAGCCCCTCCACCAGTTCCTCGCGGACGTGCTCGACGGCGGCGGCGAACGCCTCGTCGTCGGCGACCCAGGCGTCCTTGCGGTGCAGTTGCCGGCGCAGCCGCTCGATCGCCGAGCCGGGCCGGCGGGCGGCGGCGGCCAGGGCCGCGTCGGTGATGGCCCGGAAGTGCCCGCTCTCGCGCTGCCAGGCCATCAGCTCGGCGGCCACCGCGCCCTGCTGGAGCACCCCCACCCGATAGAAGTCCTCCACGTCGTGGATCGCGTACGCGACGTCGTCGGCCGTGTCCATCACCGACGCCTCGACGGTCTGCTGCCAGTCCGGGATCCGCCCCACGAAGGGCTCCCGGGCCTGCCGCAGGTCGTCCACCTCGGTCCGGTACGCCCCGAACTTCGACGAGCCGCTGTCCGGGTCGTCCGGCGGCGGGGTGGCGCCACGCGGCGGCGGGTCGAGCAGCCGGGGGTGCGGGTCGGGATGGTCCAGCCGCGTCCACGGGTACTTCAGCAGCGCCGCCCGCACCGCCGCCGTGAGGTCCAGGCCGGTGGTCGCCGCGCCGCGGATCTCGGTGCTGGTGACGATCCGGTACGACTGGGCGTTGCCCTCGAAGCCGTCGGTCAGCCCGAGCCGCTGGCGGGCCAGCCGGTCCAGCACCCGCTCCCCCAGGTGCCCGAACGGCGGGTGGCCGAGGTCGTGCGCGAGCGCGGCCGCCTCCACCACGTCCGGGTCGCAGCCGCCCAGCTTCTCCAGCAGGTCGCGGTGCCGCTCGTCGGCGGTGAGCCGCTCGGCGATGGCGCGGGCCACCTGCGCCACCTTGAGGCTGTGCGTCAGCCGGTTGTGCACGAGCAGGCCGGAGCCGCCGGGGCTGACCACCTGGGTCACGCCGTTGAGCCGGGCGAAGAACGGCGAGGCCACGATGCGGTCGCGGTCGGCCCGGAACGGGCTGGCGGCCAGGTCGCCGAGCGCCCGGGCGCTGCCGCCGAAGAGCCGCCGGGCGCGCGGGTCCACGGGAGGTTCCATGATCGCCACGCTAGCGCAGCGCGGGCCGCGGCGCCGACGGTCACCGCCGGCACGCCGGGCCGGGGGCGGCAGCGGCGCCACGGGGCGAGATGCCGGCACGCCGGGCCGGGGGCGGCGACGGCCGTCGGTCCGGGCCGGCACAATGCAGGGCGGAACCCACACCGAAGGCGGATCGAGATCGTGACCCTCTCTGTTCATCAGCGGATCGCCGAGGAGCTCGGCGTCGCCGAGCGTCAGGTACGGGCGGCCGTGGAGCTGCTCGACGGCGGCGCGACCGTGCCGTTCATCGCCCGCTACCGCAAGGAGGCCACCGGCCTGCTCGACGACACCCAGCTGCGCACCCTGGAGGAGCGGCTGCGCTACCTGCGCGAGCTGGACGAGCGGCGCGCGGCGGTGCTGGAGTCGATCCGCGGTCAGGGCAAGCTCGACGAGGCCCTGGAAGCGCAGATCATGGCAGCCGACTCGAAGTCCCGCCTGGAGGACATCTACCTGCCCTACAAGCCCAAGCGCCGGACCCGGGCGCAGATCGCCCGCGAGGCCGGGCTGGAGCCGCTGGCCGGGTCGCTGCTGGCCGACCCGTCGCAGGATCCCCGGGAGGCCGCCGCCGGCTACGTGGACGCGGAGAAGGGCGTGGCCGATCCCGCCGCCGCCCTGGAGGGCGCCCGGGCCATCCTCATCGAGCGCTTCGCCGAGGACGCCGACCTGATCGGCACGCTGCGCGAGCAGATGTGGTCGCGGGGCCGGCTGGTCTCCCGCGTACGCGACGGGCAGGAGTCGGCCGGCGCCAAGTTCGCCGACTACTTCGACTTCGCCGAGCCGTACCCGAAGCTGCCCTCGCACCGGATCCTGGCCATGTTCCGGGGTGAGAAGGAGGGCGTGCTCGACCTGACCATGGAGTCCGAGGAGGCCGGCGAGGCCGACGCGGTGCCGACCGGGCCGAGCCGCTACGAGGCGGCGATCGCCGGGCGGTTCGGCATCACCGACAAGGGCCGGCCGGCGGACCGCTGGCTGGCCGACACGGTGCGCTGGGCCTGGCGCACCCGGATCCTCATCCACCTCGGGGCGGACCTGCGGATGCGCCTGTGGCAGGCCGCCGAGGAGGAGGCGGTGCGGGTCTTCGCCACCAATCTGCGGGACCTGCTGCTCGCCGCGCCGGCCGGCACCCGCCCCACGATGGGCCTGGACCCGGGCCTGCGTACCGGGGTGAAGGTCGCCGTCGTGGACGCCACCGGCAAGGTGGTCGCCACCGACACGATCTACCCCCACGAGCCGCGCCGGCAGTGGGACGCCTCGATCGAGACCCTCGCCCGGCTGGCCGGGGCGCACGGCGTCGAGCTGGTCGCCATCGGCAACGGCACCGCCAGCCGGGAGACCGACAAGCTCGCCGGCGAGCTGATCAAGCGGTACCCGCAGCTCAACCTCACCAAGGTGGTGGTCTCCGAGGCCGGTGCGTCGGTCTACTCCGCCTCCGCGTACGCCTCCCAGGAGCTGCCCGGGCTGGACGTCTCGCTGCGCGGCGCGGTCTCCATCGCCCGCCGCCTGCAGGACCCGCTCGCCGAGCTGGTCAAGATCGACCCGCGCTCGATCGGGGTCGGCCAGTACCAGCACGACCTGTCGGAGGTGAAGCTCTCCCGTTCGCTGGACGCGGTGGTCGAAGACTGCGTCAACGCGGTCGGCGTCGACGTCAACACCGCCTCCGCGCCGCTGCTGACCCGGGTCTCGGGCATCGGCGCCGGGCTGGCGGAGAACATCGTGCTGCACCGCGACGCGAACGGCCCGTTCCGCACCCGGGCGGAGCTGAAGAAGGTCGCCCGGCTCGGGCCGAAGGCCTTCGAGCAGTGCGCCGGCTTCCTGCGCATCCCCGGCGGCGACGACCCGCTGGACTCCTCCAGCGTGCACCCCGAGGCGTACCCGGTGGTCCGCCGGATCCTGTCCACCACGGGGCAGGACCTGCGGTCGCTGATCGGCAAGAGCACGATCCTGCGGGGTTTGCGGGCCACCGACTTCGTCGACGACACCTTCGGCCTGCCCACCGTCACCGACATCCTCGCCGAGCTGGAGAAGCCGGGCCGCGACCCGCGGCCGGAGTTCCGCACCGCCACCTTCGTCGAGGGGGTGGAGAAGATCGGCGACCTGGTGCCCGGCATGGTGCTGGAGGGCGTGGTGACCAATGTGGCCGCGTTCGGCGCGTTCGTGGACGTCGGCGTGCACCAGGACGGGCTCGTGCACGTCTCGGCCATGTCCCGGACGTTCGTCAAGGACCCGCGCGAGGTGGTCAAGTCCGGCGACGTGGTGCGGGTCAAGGTGCTGGACGTCGACGTGCCCCGCAAGCGGATCTCGCTCACCCTCCGGTTGGAGGACGACGCGGAGGCGGGCGCCGGGCGCGGCGGCCCGGACGGCGGGCGCCGCGAACGCGGCGGGCAGGGCGCGCAGGGCGGACCGCGCGGCGACCGGGGCGACTCGCGGGGCGGCCAGGGCGCCCAGGGTGGTGGGCGCGGCGGCCAGGGCCCTCAGCCGGGGCAGGGCGGCGGCGGGCGCGGCGGCCGAGGTGCCCAAAGCGGCGGCGGGCGCGGCGGTCAGGGCGGTCAGCCCGGGCAGGGCGGCGGGCGCGGCGGGGCGCAGCGGCAGGGCCGTGGCGCAGCGGGGCCCGCGCCGGCCAACGACGCCATGGCGGACGCGCTGCGCCGGGCCGGACTGGCCTGACACGTCAGGGCCCGTGGCGACCCGGAGCGGGCTGTCCGGTGGCGGGCGGCGGGGCGTACCGTCGCGGTCGTGGACGAGGGCGACGGCCTGGAGTGGCGGGAGCGGCAGCGGCGGGCCGTGCGGGCGCACGCGGCGGCCGACGAGCGGCGGCGGGCGGCCGAGCACGCCGAGGCGGCGGAGCTCGTCGCCTGGTTCGTCGCCGAGGCGACCCGGCGCGGGCTGCCCACGGAACGGCTCACGGCCCGGGGCCCCGACGGGCGCGGGAGCTACCGGACGGGGCTGCGCGGCTGGTACGTCGACCGGGCCCGCACCCGGGCCGTCGACGTCGACGGGCGGTTCCACCTGCTGACCGTGGCCGGCGGTCCGCGCGCCCGGCTGTTCGGGGCGGAGCCGCAGCCCAGCCCGCCGCCGCTCGTGGTCGGCGCGGGCGGCCGGGACGGCGAGTCGATCCCGCTGCGCACCCTGCTGTCGCGCCGGCTGGACGCGGGCGACGAGGCGTCCCGAGCGGGATCAGCGGACGGCCGGACGCCCCGATCGGGGTCTGGGCGGGGTCCGGGCGACGAGGCGCCCTGAGCGGGGTCAGCGGGCGGCGCCGCCCGGCCGGCGCGCACGGCGCCGCCGGCCGAGGTGCCACCACCAGGACTGCTGCACCAGCAGCGTGGCGAGGCCGGCGAGCACGATCGCGCAGAGGTTGATCACCAACTGGAGCGCCGAGCCGGACGCCTCGTGCCAGACCCCGTAGGCGACGGCGACGGCCACGTTCGCGGCGGCCGGCACGGTGGTCACCGAGATCAGCACTCCGACCAGGCTGCCGGACTTCTTCGAGGTCAGGGAGAGCATGCCGGCCACCCCGGCGAGCAGGCCGACCACCCAGGACAGCGCGTCCGGCCGCCAGATGAAGTCGGTCAGCGGGCGTTCGGCCTCCAGCATCCCGCGCTCGACCAGCCCGGCGGCGTCCAGCCCCCACGTGCTGAGGACGGTGACCACCATGGCGGCGAGGAAGCCGACCACCAGGGCCTGCACCGACCGGCCGATGACCGGCAGGTTGCGGCGCAGCAGCGCCACGCAGAGCGCCGCCAGGGGGCCGAACTCGGGGCCGACGACCATCGCGCCGACGATGAGGATCGGCTGGTCGAGCAGGACGCCGACGCCGGCGAGCATGGTGGCGACGGTGATCAGCACGAGGTAGGTGGCGGAGAGCTCCGTCTGCTCGCCGGTCTTGGCGGCGATCTCGTCCCAGACCACCGCGTCCGCCCCGCTGCCCGGCGCCTTCCGGGCCGCCCGGCCGGCCGCCGAGGAGATGGCCAGCTCGACGTCGTCGGCCGAGATGGCGCCGCGCTCCTCCACACCGAGCTGCCGCAGCCCGGCCAGCACGTTGTCGGCGCTCTCCCGGACCACGTCGCAGAGGATGAGGTCGCCCGCCGGCTGGCGGGCGGCGCCGGGGAGCACCGCCAGGTGGGTCACCCCGGGATCGGCGGCCAGCAGGTCCGCCACGGCCGAGGACTGGTCCGGCGGCGCGATCACCCTCAGATGCAGCAACGGCTCTCCCCCGCGTCGTCGACCGTCGAGCACTCTACTGCCGGCGCGGGCGCGTCGAGGGGCACGTCTTTCGGCACCGGGCCGCGTCCTGACCGGCCGTTGCGCGGTTGACCTGTCGGGATCGGCGTCGAGTGTCGCGATTTCGCGCTCCCGGCACGTTCATCCCTGTTAGAACGTGTTTGTCGTATGACGCCTGACTCTGCCTGGAGGTCGAGACCTTGCCTGGTTCCGTGAACACGCCGGGAAACCTCACGCAGCGGCCCCGACCGGAGACCCTCAAGCGGGCGATCGACGTGCTGGCGGCCGTGCTGCTGCTCGTACTGGCCGCGCCACTGATCCTCGTCGTGGCGGTGCTGGTGGCGGCGGGACTCGGCCGGCCGGTGCTGTTCCGGCAGCCGCGCGCGGGACGGCACGGCGAGGTGTTCGAGCTGGTCAAGTTCCGCACCATGCTCCCGCCGGATCCGCGGCGGGGCCGGGTGTCCGACGGGGACCGGCTGACGCCCCTGGGGCGGTTCCTGCGTTCCACCAGCCTGGACGAGTTGCCGACGCTGTGGAACGTGCTGCGCGGCGACATGAGCCTGGTCGGCCCCCGCCCCCTGCTGACCGAGTACCTGCCGCGCTACTCCCCCGCCCAGGCCCGCCGGCACGAGGTCAGGCCGGGCGTCACCGGGCTGGCCCAGGTGCGTGGGCGCAACAGCCTGGGCTGGGAGGAGAAGCTGGAGCTGGACGTCTGGTACGTCGACCACCGCAGCCTGTGGCTGGACCTGTCGATCCTCGCCGCGACCGTCCGCACCGTGCTGCACCGCGAGGGGATCTCCGCGGCGGGCTCGGCCACCGCGCCCGAGTTCCTCGGCACGCCCTCGCTCGTCCCGCCCGCCCCGGCACCGGAGGCTCCCCTGGCCGTGCCCGCCGGAGGTGGCCGATGAGCGGGACCATCCACCTGTCCCCGCCCGACGTCGGGCCGCTGGAGGAGTCGTACGTCGTCGCGGCCCTGCGGTCCGGTTGGGTCGCGCCCGTCGGGCCGGACCTCGACGCGTTCGAGCGCGAGGTCGCCACGCGAGTGGGCACCCGCGGGGCCGTCGCGGTGAGTTCCGGTACGGCCGCGCTGCACCTGGCCCTGCTCGGGGTGGGAGTCGGGCCGAGGGACGCCGTCATCGTGCCGACGCTGACGTTCGTGGCGACCGCGAACGCGGTCCGCTACGCGGGCGCCCGGCCGGTCTTCGTCGACTGCGACCCGCATTCCGGGAACCTCGACGTGGCCCTCGTGGACGAGCTGATCCGGACGCTCACCCTGCGGGGGCACCGCGTCGGCGCGGTCGTCCCCGTCGACCTCTTCGGCAGCTGCGCCGACCACACGGCGCTGGCCCCGGTCTGCGCGGCGGCGGGCGTGCCGGTCGTCGAGGACGCCGCGGAGGCCCTCGGCGCGACCCACCACGGCCGGCCGGCCGGCTCCTTCGGGCAGGTGGGCATCCTCTCCTTCAACGGCAACAAGATCATCACCACCTCGGGCGGCGGGATGCTCGTCTCCGACGACGCGGCCCTGCTCGCCCGGGCCCGGTTCCTGTCGACCCAGGCCCGCGAGCCAACGCCGCACTACGAGCACCGCGAGACGGGCTACAACTACCGGCTGAGCAACCTGCTCGCCGCGCTGGGCCGTGCCCAGC
This sequence comes from Micromonospora sp. NPDC023644, assembly GCF_040640115.1. Lineage (NCBI taxonomy): Bacteria > Bacillati > Actinomycetota > Actinomycetes > Micromonosporales > Micromonosporaceae > Micromonospora > Micromonospora sp. NPDC023644. The sequence goes on from NZ_JBFABA010000015.1 coordinate 46,760, forward strand.
TCGTCCGGCTGGACGGGATGATCGCCCGGCGCCGGCACCTGCGCGACCAGTACGCGAAGCTCTTCGCCCCGGTCCCGGGCGTGCGGCTGCTCGGCGTGGAGGACCCCGGCTCCAACTGCTGGCTGACCACCATCGCGGTCGACCCGGAGCGGTCCGGCTGGCGGGCCGCCGACCTGGCCGCCCACCTGGCCGCGCGGGACATCGAGACCCGCCCGGTCTGGAAGCCGATGCACCTGCAACCGGCGTACGCCGACGCCGAGCGCCTCGTCACCGGGGTGGCCGAGCGGCTCTTCGCCGACGGGCTGGCCCTGCCCAGCGGCAGCGCCCTGAACGAGCGGCAGGTCGGCCTCGTCCTCACCGCCGTCGACGAGTTCCTCGCGGCCCGGACCGGAGCGTCGACGGCGTGACGGTCCCCCTGGTGGTCGTCGGCTGCGGCGGGCACGGCCGGGAGGTCCTCACGATCGCCCGGGCGATGGACGCCGCCGCCGGACGGCCGCGCTGGCGGCTGCTCGGGTTCGTCGACGACCGCCCCTCCGAGGAGAACCTGAAGCGGGTGCAGCGGCTCGACGTGCCCTATCTCGGCGGCGTCGCCTGGCTGCGTGACGCGCCCCCGGACGCGCACCACGTCATCGGCATCGGCGACCCGCGCGTGCGGCGGGCGGTCGCCGCCCGGGTCGACGCGTACGGCACGCCGGCGGCGAGCCTCGTGCATCCGGCGGCGACGATCGGGCCGGACGCGGTGCACGGCCCGGGCTTCGTCGCCTTCGCCGGGGCCCGCGTCACCACCAACGTCACGCTCGGCCGGCACGTGCACCTCAACCAGAACGCCACGGTCGGGCACGACTGCACCCTCGCCGACTTCGTGTCGGTCAACCCCCTGGCCGCCGTCTCCGGCGACTGCCAACTGGCGGAGGGGGTGCTGGTCGGAACGACGGCGGCCGTGTTGCAGGGCCTGCGGGTGGGCCGGGACAGCACCGTCGGGGCGGGCGCCTGTGTCGTCCGCGACGTGCCGGACGGCGTCGTCGTCAAGGGCGTGCCGGCCCGTTGACCCGACCCACCCTCGGCGCCACTGACGAAAATCGGTCATCAAACCTGAAAGGCTCCAAAGAGCACGTCCTGGCATGTATCAACTAAAGGAGCCCAAAGCTCCTTCCGCCCTGCGGCGGAAGCGGCCGGAGACGGACAGGAGCACAGATGCCGCCGGAAACAGAGATCACCCGAGGCGGGCAGGGGACGCACCGGGCCAGGGCCCGCCGCCGCACCATCGGATTCCTCGCCACCGACAGCACCGCCTGGGTCGGCGGCTTCGTCGCCGCGGTCTGGTTCCGCTACGAACTCGACCTGGCGCCCGGCCAGCTCGCGCGCGCCGCCGCCTGCGGCGTCCTCGCCGCCGTCGTGCACGTGGCCGTCGCGGCGGTGCGCCGGATCTACTCCGGCCGCCACCCACTGGGCAGCCTCCAGGAGGTGCAGGGGGTCGCCGGGACGGCGGCCACGACGGCCGCGATCATGCTGGTCGGGCTGCTGCCGGCCGGCGTACGACCGGTGCCGGCGAGCACGCCGCTGGTCGGTGGCGCCCTGGCGCTGCTGTTCATGCTGACCGCCCGGTTCACCTACCGGCACCGTCGCGACCTCGCCATGCGGCCGGACGCCCGCTCGTCCAACCCCGTGCTGCTGTTCGGGCTCGGCGACGCCGGGCAGGGGCTGCTCCGGGCCATGCTCGGCGATCCGCGCGGGCGCTACCGGCCCGTGGGCGCCCTCGACGACGACCCCGACAAGCGGGACCTGCGCATCGGCGGGGTACGCGTGCTCGGCGGCCGGCAGGACGTGGCGGCGGCCGTACGGCACACCGGCGCGACGACCGTGATCTTCTCCGTCGCCAACGCCGACGCCGCGCTGATCCGGCAGATCCGCGAGGCCACCCTGCAGACCGGGGCGGCGTTCAAGGTGCTGCCTCCGGTCCGGGACCTCGTCGACCACCGGATCACCGTCCGCGACGTCCGCGACGTGCAGATCGGCGACCTGCTCGGCCGCCGGCAGGTGGTCGCCGACATGGCGCTGAGCACCAACGGGCTCAGCGGCCGGCGGGTCCTGGTCACCGGCGCCGGCGGCTCCATCGGCTCGGAGCTGTGCCGGCAGGTGATGAAGGCGGACCCGGGCGAGCTGATGATGCTCGACCGCGACGAGTCGGCCCTGCACGGCCTGCAGATGTCGCTGGCCGGCCGGGCCCTGCTGGACGGCCCCGAGCTGATCCTCGCCGACCTCCGCGACGACGAGAGAATCCGGCGGATCGTCCGGGAGCGCCGGCCGGACGTCATCTTCCACGCTGCCGCGCTCAAGCACCTCACGCTGCTCCAGCGGCACCCCGGCGAGGCGGTGCAGACGAACGTCTGGGGCACCCTCTCCGTGCTCGACGCGTGCCGCGACGTGGCCCGCTTCGTCAACATCTCCACCGACAAGGCGGCCGACCCGATCAGCGTCCTCGGCTACTCGAAGCGGATCACCGAGCGGCTGACCGCGCACGCCGCCTCCCGGTTCCCCGGCACGTTCCTCAGCGTCCGCTTCGGCAACGTGCTGAGCAGCCGCGGTTCGGTGGTGACCGCGTTCCAGCGGCAGATCGAGCTGGGCCACCCGCTCACCGTCACCCACCCGGAGGTGACCCGCTACCTGATGACGGTGCAGGAGGCGGTGCACCTGGTGTTGCAGGCCGCCGAGATCGGCCGCGACGGGGAGGCGCTGGTGCTGGACATGGGTGAGCCTGTCCGCATCGCCGACCTGGCCCGGCAGATGGCCGAGCAGGCGGAGAGCAGCGTGCCGATCGTCTACACGGGACTGCGCCCCGGCGAGAAGCTGCACGAGGACCTCTTCGGCGCCGGCGAGACCGACACCCGGCCGCTGCACCCGCTGGTGTCGCACGTGGCGGTGCCCGCCCTCGACCCGATGGAGGTCAGCGGCCTCGACCCGTACGACGATCCGGAGAAGGTCGTCGCGCAGCTCGCCCTGCTCTGCGACCACCCGGTCGGGCCGGCCCTCCGCAGCTCGGTGCAGGTGCCCTTGTCCCGCTGACCCCGGGACCCGCACGCGGTGAGGGCCGGCGACCGGAGCTTCCGGTCGCCGGCCCTCGTGGAGCGATTCAGCGGCGGATGCCCGCCCAGTCGTGGTGCCGGCGGACGGTGGAGAGGATGAAGTCGACCACCCGGCGGGAGGTGTCCGGGACCCGGTAGTCGACGGGGCACGGCACGCCCTGGGCGGCGACCTGGGCCACGGTGACCTCGACCGCCTCGACCACGCCCTGCGGGTCGAGCCCGGTCATGATGATCCCGCCCGCGTCCAGCGCCTCGGGTCGCTCGATCGACTCGCGCAGCGTCACGGCGGGGAAGCCGAGGATGGCGGCCTCCTCGCTGATGGTGCCGCTGTCGGAGAGCGTGCAGAAGGCCCTGGTCTGCAGGTGCACGTAGTCGAAGAGGCCGAACGGCTCGTGGAACGCGATGCCGTCGAGGGCCGCCGCGTCCGGCGCCAACGCCTCCAGCCGCTTGCGCGTACGCGGGTGCGTGGAGACCAGCACCGGGTGCCCCCACCGGTCGCGGACGGCCCGGAGGCAGTCGAGCAGGCGCTTCAGGCGGGCCGGCTGGTCCACGTTCTCCTCGCGGTGCGCGCTGACCACGAAGTACCGGCCGGGCGCGAGGTCGAGCTGGCGCAGGACGCCCGACGCGGCGATGTCGGTCCGGTAGTGCTCCAGCACCTCCCGCATGGGCGAGCCGGTGTGCAGGATCCGGCGCGGGTGCAGCCCCTCGGCCAGCAGGTTGCGCCGGGCGTGCTCGGTGTAGACCAGGTTGAAGTCGGCGACGTGGTCGACCAGCCGCCGGTTGGTCTCCTCCGGGACGTTGAGGTCGAAGCAGCGGTTGCCGGCCTCCATGTGGTAGACCGGCACCCGCATCCGCCGGGCCATCAGCGCGGCGATGCAGCTGTTGGTGTCGCCGAGCACGAGCAGCGCGTCGGGCCGCGCCTCGTCGATCGCCGCCTCCATGCCGACCAGCACGCCGCCCAGCACCCGGCCGAGCGACGAGGTGTCCACCCGGAGGAACCGGTCCGGCTCGCGCAGCCGCAACTCCTTGAAGAAGACGTCGGAGAGCGTGCTGTCCCAGTTCTGTCCGGTGTGCACCAGCAGGTGCTCCACCGTGTCGTCGAGCCGGGCGATCACCCGGGACAGTCGGATGATCTCGGGTCGGGTGCCGACCACCGTCATGATCCGGGTCATGCCCGTCCTCCCTCTGCTGCCAGCTTGGTCATGATGTCCTCGAACTGGTCCACGCCCACCCGCAGCGACATGCGCTCCTGGTAGACCCGCCGGGCCCGCCGGCCCAGTTCCGCCCGCACGTCCGCGGACTCGGCCGCCGCGACGGAGAACCGCGCGGCGAGCGCGCGCCAGTCCCCCGGCGGGGAGACCAGGCCGACCCCGGCCGAGCGGACCAGGGCCGCGGCGTCGCCGCCCACGGACGCGATCACCGGGGCGCCGCAGGCCAGGGCGGCCTGCAGCTTCGACGGGATGCTGCCGCGCAGCGCGGGCAGGTCGCGCAGGCAGACCAGCTGCCAGTCGGCGGCCGCGTACAGCGCGGCCATCCGTTCGGCGGGCCGCCGGCCGACGAACCGCACGTTGTCGGCGCCGAGGTCCGCGGCGAGCCGGCGCGCGGCCTCCTCGCCGGCGCCCGAGCCCACCAGCACCAGGTCGATCCGGTCACGCACGGCGGCCGCCGCCCGGATCGCGGTCTCGATCCCCTGCAACAGGCCGATGTTGCCGGCGAACATCACGGTGCAGCGCCCGCGGTGGCCGAGCGCCGCGCGGGCCTCGTCGGTGGCGGGCACCGGCCGGAACAGCGCGTCGTCGGTCCAGTTCCACACCACCCGGACCCGGTCCGGGTCCGCGCCGCGGGCCACGACCAGGTCGGCCATCGCCGGCGAGATCACCACGACGGCGCCGGCCAGGCGGTACGTCGCCCGCATCAGCGCGGCGACGCTCCCCTCCAGCGCCCGGCCCGCCCGACCGGCCGGCGCCATGCCCGAGCCGAGCACCGACTCCGGCCACAGGTCCTGGACGTGCAGCACGATCGGCGTACGCCGGGCCAGGCGGGCCAGTGCCGCCGCGGCGATCGAGGTGGGCGGCGGGTGGTAGACGTAGGTGACGTCGACGCCCGCCAACCAGCGGACGCCGCCCAGCGCGCTGCTGGCCCCGAAGGACAGGTGGCTCAGCGCGCGTCGGGCGGCGGACGTGTCGTGGCTGGGGTAGGCGGGCACCCGCCGGACGGCGACCGGCCCGTCGGTCTCGGTGTGCCGCCAGCGCTGCCGCCAGCCGGGGAAGGTCCGGCCGTGCGGGTAGCTCGGAAAGGTGGTGAGCACCCGCACCTCGTGGCCCCGCTCGGCCAGTTGCCGCGCCAGGTTGCCGGGGATGAACACCCCTTCGGGCGGGTACCACTGGCTGACCAGGCCGATCCTCACGCGGCGACCACCGCGCGCTCCGACCGGGCCGGCTCGACCGGTTCGGGCCAGGTGTCCGGCCGGCCCGGGTCGAACAGCTCGTTCGTCCAGAACATGGTGACCAGCTCGTCGTCGCCGGTGTTGACGAGGTTGTGCACCCACATGGTGGGCATGTCGACCAGCACCGGCTGGTCGCCGGAGACTGCGAACCGCACCACCTCGGTGTCGCCGACCCGGCGCAGGCTGATCTCCGCCGAACCGCGCAGCACCACGAAGCGCTCCACCTTGGCCAGGTGGAAGTGCTCGCCCCGGGTGATGCCGGGACGGGTCGTGGAGCAGAAGGTCTGGCCGCCGCCCCCGTGCGTCTTGACCGTCTCGACCAGCTCGCCCCGCTCGTCCGCCCGGCGCGGCAGCGCCAGCGGGTAGTGCGCCGGGAAGCAGTGCGAGCGGTAGGTGTTGAACAGCCGCACGTCGTGCCGGTCCGCCAGGGCCGGCAGCTCACCCGTGCGGTAGGTGGCGGCGACGTCGGCGAGCCGGTCGGCGAGGGCCCGTACGCCGGTCCGCAGCGCCGGCATGGCCGGGTCCCACGAGCCCCCGGCCGGTACGCCGACGAGCCGGGCCGCCGCGTCGGTGACGTGCACCAGGCTCAGCTCGCGGTCGCCGTGCACCTCCGGCTGCCCGCCCTCGGCGAGCAGCCGGCAGAACGTCGCGACCGCGGAGTTGTAGAACGGCCGGCCGTGCTCCCCGTACAGGTTCGGCAGCAGGACGTCGTCGACGGGCAGGCCCGTGTCGGCCAGGACGCCGGCGGCGGCGGCCTTCGCGTCGCCGTAGGGCGTGCCGTTGCCGGCCTGCACCGAGTTGGCGAAGACCACCGCGCCGGGCGGGGCCGGGCAATGCTTGAGGCCCTGCGCGAGCTGGGCGGCGAGCTGCACGTTGCCGGCGGCCACGTCGGCCGGCTCGCCCCGGTTGACCCCGGCCAGGTGCAGCACCCGGTCGACGCCGTCGAGCTTCGCCGCGACCCGCTCGGGGTCGGCCAGGTCGGCCCGGGTGACGAGGACCGGCTCCGGCCAGCCGAGGACGCGCAGCAGCACCCGCACGTGCCAGCCGAGGAAGCCGCCGGCGCCGGTGACCGCCAGCCTCAGCACGCCAGCACCGGGTCCCGCAGGGCCAGCTCCGCGCGGACCTCCGGCAGCGTCTTCAGCAGCTCGACGATCTCCGGTACGCCCAGCCGCGGCGCGTTGGCGGAGTTGAAGTCCTCCGGCGGCCCCTGGTCCAGCTCGCCCTCGGAGACGTAGAGCGCGTAGTTGAGGTCGCGGGCGTCCAGCGGCACCCGGAGGAAGTCGCCGAAGTCGTCCGCCTGGGCGAGTTCCTCCCGGCTGGCCAGCGTCTCGTCCTGCTTCTCGCCGTGCCGTACGCCGATCATGTCGAGCTTGGCGGGCACGTCGAAGAGCTCGCAGACCGCCTCGGCCAGGTCGCCGATGGTGCAGGCGGCGGCCTTGCGGATGAAGATGTCGCCGGGCCGGGCGTGCTGGAAGGCGTGCTCGACCAGCTCCACCGAGTCGGCCAGCGACATCAGGAAGCGGGTCATCTGCGGGTTCGTCACCGTGGGCGCCCGGCCCGCCTTGACCTGCTCGATGAAGAGCGGGATCACCGAGCCGCGGGAGTACATGACGTTGCCGTACCGGACGCAGGAGACCGTGGTCGCGCTGTTCGGGTTGTTCCGGGCGTGCGCCTGGGCGACCTTCTCCATCATGGCCTTGCTCATCCCCATCGCGTTGACGGGGTGGACGGCCTTGTCGGTGCTCAGCACGACCACGGAGCCGACGCCGTTGCGCTCCGCCGCCTCGACGACGTTGGCGCTGCCCAGGATGTTGGTCCGCACCGCCTCCAGCGGGAAGAACTCGCACGAGGGCACCTGCTTGAGGGCCGCCGCGTGGAAGACGTAGTCGATGCCCCGGCTGGCGCGCAGCACCGAGTCGTAGTCGCGCACGTCCCCGACGTGGTAGCGGACCCGGTCGTCGCCGAGCAGCCGGCGCATGTCGTCCTGCTTGGCCTCGTCGCGGCTGAGCACCCGAACCTCGCCGACGCCACGGTCGAGGAGCCGGCGCACCATCGTCTTGCCGAAGGAACCCGTGCCGCCGGTGATGAGTACCCGGCGGCCGGTGGTCGAATACGTCACTGGTTGCTCCCCGTCTCGGTTCTGGGATCGCGACGGCCGCGCGCCGCAGGTCACGGGGCGGCGGTCACACCTCGCGCAACGAGCCGGGCCAGGGGCGGGAAACGGTTAAACGGGACGAACGGGCAGCGCACGCACGACCAGCCCGCGTGGCGTCGCGCCCGCTCACGAGTTGGCGGAAACCCCAATAAGGGGCGTTTTTTACTTGCTATAACTTCACGGTGCAATTTCCATCAAAGCCGGCAGCTGATGGCGAGTACGCCCTCGACGGCAGCGTCCGCCCAGACGAGCGCGCCCCGGGCCGCGCGGCCGGCGTCTGGGCTCCCCTCAAGCTCGCCACCGGATACCTGCTGGGAACCTTCGCCCTGTTCCTCACCATCGGACGGGCGGCGGAGAGTCCCAACCTGGTGCGTTTGACACTCTTCGTCCTCGCCGCTGTCGCCGCGCTCTGCCTCGGCTACACCGCCTACGTACGGCAGCAGGGCGGCAAGAGGGCGGCGCCCCTTCGCGGCCTCGCGGCTCGACGGGTTCCCCGTCCCCTGGTGGCCGTCTGCGCCACCTACGTCCTGCTGTTGGGGATCGCTCAGCTCGGCTTGATCGGCGTATCCGGCCCGACGGAGTTGCTGCACGCCGTGACCCACCCCGGCGAACGGTACTTCCACCAGTTGCAGCAGGAGGGACAGTTCTCCCGACCGGTGCAGGTGCTGACCCTGCTCGCGGTGCTCTATCCCCTGCTCATCCCCCTCGCGGTCTGGTTCTGGGCCAGCCTCGGCAGGCCGCTCCAGCTGTACGTGCTCGCGAGCGTCGCCACGTACGCCCTGTACTACATGGCGATCGGAATCCTCAAGGGCTTGGGCGACCTGCTGATCTGGTGGGGAGCCAGCTACCTCCTGGTGCTCGCCCGCCGCACACTGGGACCAGGCCGGTCGCGGCCTGCCGGCCGGACGAGCCGATGGCGACACATGGCGGCCTGCGCAGCCATGCTGTTGGCCTTCGTCGGGTACATGTCGTTCAACCAGATCGACCGGGCCAGGAGTTCCGGACAGGGAGTGGTCGTCGCGGGCAACCCGGTGGTGGCTCGGCTGGTGGGCGACGACCTCGCCGCAGGACTGGCGGTGACCCTCTCCTATCCGACCCACGGTTACCTTGGGCTGAGCCACAACCTGAGCGTGCCCTTCGAATGGACGCGGGGCATGGGCGCGGCACCGGCGCTCGGCAGCTACCTCGAGCAGTACACCGAGCTGGACCCCAGGTACAGCGAGCGGTACACCGCGCGCACGGAGGCCGCAACGGGGTGGCCGGACGGCATGTACTGGTCGACGATCTTCCCGTGGCTCGCCTCGGACCTGACCTATCCGGGGTCCATCGCCTTCATGGCCCTCGTCGGATGGTTCCTGGCGAAGTTCTGGTGGGAGGCGGTCCGGCAACGACGCGTCCTGTCCATGGCGCTGTTCTGCCAGCTGGCGCTGCTGGTCGCCTTCGTGCCCGCCAACAACCAGCTCGGCCAGACCCGGCCGGCACTGATCGCCTTCGTCTCCCTGTGCGCGCTGTCCGTGGTGGACCGGGTCCGGCAACGGATCGCGCTCGCCGCATCGCAGGGACAGACGGGTGGCGTTGGCCCGCCGGTCGCCGCCCGACCGCGTGAGGCGCCACCACACCGTCTGGTCCCTGTCGGCAGGTGACTCCGGCGCGTTCTCGTGCACGGCGGGGAGCAGGCATCGAGCCATCTTCCGGAAATGACCACATTGCCACCATCGCCCTGATAGAACTGGTGCGCCAGCGTCCGGTCCACCGGATGCGCGACCCGCGAGTCACCGGACGGCAGTGGAGCCGCCCTCATCAGGGCAGAGGAGAGCCGTGTGGCCAGTCCCCTCGGAGCCACGACAGCGGCGGTGGCCCGCAGCACACGGTTGTCTGACCCGCTCGGTCCTACGCCCGTGCGCGCACCTGGCAGAGGAACCGACCTGCCGGGGATCACGCTGCTGTGCGTGGCCGCGTTCATGGCAGCATGGTCGCAGGATCACCCCCATCTCTGCGCCGCGCTGATAGTCGGCACGATCGTGTTCAGCGGGCGTGTCCCACGGCTGCGCGCCGCCGACGGCATGGCCCTGTTGGTCGCCCTGTGGGCCGGCGCCACCACCATCTGGAGTACGGACAGCGGCGCGTCCGCCCGCGCAACGCTCAATTACGCCTCCGCGGCGCTTCTCTTCATCGCGGCCCGGCATGTGGTCGTCCGCATGTCGTCGGTGTTCCTGGTCGCCGCCTGCTATCTGGCCGGCTGCCTCGTCCGCGCGTGGGGCGTCGTCAGACAGGCGATCACCGGCGATCTGCCGCAGCGCACCGATGCCCTGGACCTGACCGTCCGCTTCGGGGTGGAGGGAATCAACTTCAACTTCACCGCGTACACCCTGGTGACCGGTGCGCTGATGGCGTCGCTGCTACTCACCATCGGTGGCCAGCGTCGCCTCACCAGGCTCCTGATGCTCGCCCCGCTGCCGGTGCTGGCCTGGGGGGTGCTGCTCAACGGCACGAAAGGTGCCCTCGTCGCGCTTGTCCTCGTGCCCGTCTACCTGGCCGTGAGCAGGGTGCTGCCCGGGGCCGCACTGGCCGTCGCGGCCGTCGCTGTCCCGGCTCTTCTCGTGCTCGTACCCCTCGGGCTGGGCCAGGATTTGCTGCTCGGGTTCGACACCAGTTTCGGGCAGCGGACCACAGGTGACCTGTCCGGTCGGCTGCTCATCTGGCCCGATGCTGCCGCGACCTGGTCGGACTCCCTGTTGCTCGGCGTCGGCGCGGGAGCGTACCCGCTCATCAGTCCCTTCGGAGTGGGCGCTCACAACCTGCTGTTGACGGTCGGCAACGACCTGGGCCTGCTGGGCCTGCTCGGATACGTGGCGGTGTTCGCGCTCGCACTCGGGGCGTATGCGAGGCGCTTCCCGGCCGCCCGTCGACGGGCCGGCCTCTACGTCGTGACGCTCTTTCCGATCTGGCTGACCGGGCACTGGGAGGTCGCTCTGGGTGCCTGGCTCACCCTGGGGCTGCTGACCGTACTGCCGACCGGGCACAGTGCGACGTCGACGGGGGTCGGCCGGCATCGCCGGCACCGGGGAAGTCAGGTGTGGTGGCCGGCCGTCGCCCCGGTGGCTGGCCGGACAACCGCCTGACCGTCCTCGCGCCCGCCCGAGACCTGGCGCCACAGTGCCACGTACCGGTCGAATACGGCGGGCAGCGCGTATTCGGCGACTGCCTTCCTCCTGGCCCGTTCACCGAGTTCGCTCCGGTGGTCCGGGGAACTCATCACCGCCGCCAGGGCGACGGCGAGTCGATCCGGCTCGTGCGGTGGGACCACGACGCCACAGCCGTCGCCCAGCATCTCCGCCACCGCCCCCACGTCCGTGGCCACCACCGCGCGGCCGAGCGCCATCGCCTCGAGGATCACGTTGGGGAAACCCTCCGAGTGGCTGGGCAGCACGAACACCTCGCAGCCGGCCATGAGTTCCAACAGGTCCGGCCCGCCCAACTCACCGAGGAAGGTCACGGCGGGCTCGGGCGTGGATGGCCGGATCCGCTGCACGTAGCCGCTCTCGCCCGGGCCGGCGATGACCAGTTCCCAGCCCGTGGTCTCGATGTCCTGCCACGCGGCCAACAGGTCCTCGACGCCTTTCGCGGGGATCACCCATCCCGCGAAGAGCACCCGCTTGCGCGGAGAAGCCCGCCCCGGGCCCGATGGCAGCGTCGACAGGTCCACGCAGTTGGGAATGCGCACGAGCAGCTGGTGATCGGCGTGACCGCGGATGGCGAGTTCGGTCTCCTCGTCCAGGGCCACCACCGCCGACGCCCGCTCGATGACCCGCCGCATCAGACGCCACTCCCGTCGGCCGCCGGCGACGATCTCCGGCACCCTGCCGAACCGGATGTGGTAGACGAACGGCACCCCGAACACCCGGCAGATCCGGAGCAGTACCAGGTCGCGAACGACACCGAGGTGCCCGGAGGTGTTGACGTGCACGACGTCGGGTCGCCGTCGCGCCATCTGCCAGCCGAGCGAGCACGCGCTCCGGGCGAGCTGGATCGCTCCCGCGAGGATCCGGCGCGCCAGCGACGTCTGATGGATCGACCTTCCCCGAAGCGCGATGTCCACGACGACGACATCAACCGTGCCGATGCCCCGCGCGGCACCCGCGATCATCGCGGTCCAGCGCGCGATGCCTCCCTGCGGCGGCGGCAACGGCGAGACCAGGGCCACCCGCAGTGGACGGCTCACCGCCGCGCCTCCCCCGCCGCGCCCGCCACCCGCGCGAGATGCGCCGCGAACGCCGATGCCACTTCCTCGCGTGAATGGCGCACCTTGGCATAGGAGTAGCCGTTGTCCCCGAGCCGCTGGCGCAGCAGGGGATCGCGGCACAGTCGCTCGATGCGCCGTACCAGCGGCTCCATTTCTTCGTCGCCCACCACCAGCCCGGCGTCCGCCGCCACGATGTGCCGCATCGAGGCCAATTCGCCCGGGCCGTGCCCGAGGATGGGCCGCCCCGCAGCCAGGTACTGCGGGATCTTCGTCGACAGCGACAGGCGCGTGTATCGCACGAGATCGGGCGCGAACGACTCGACGTGGACGAGGACATCCGCGCTGCGCAGGATCGGAACCACCTCCGTGCTGCCGACGGACCGCGCGAGGCGGACCGCCGACAGGTCGGCGAAGGCCGGGGCGTAGCGCTCCAGGTCACGCTCTGGCGCGTACACGGTCAGCCGGGCCGGTGGAAGCGGCGACACGATGTGCTCCAGCGCCGACCCGATCCGCGCCAGTGCGGCCCATCGCCCCAGGTGCAGGCCACCGGCGTAGACGAACTCGACCGAGCCCTCAGCCGACCTCGGTCCAGGCGACCCCTCGCCTGCCCGATACCCGTCGAAGGCCGCCCCGTCCACGCAGTTCATGAAGGCGGCGAAGGGGATGCGGTAGCGCCGGCGGTACTCGTCGGCCATGGGCGTGCTGATACAGAGTCCGGAACGGGAAAGCCGCATCACCTCGCGGAGGTTCGCCTCGGCCGCCCGCCGGCCGAGGCCGAGCAGTTCGCCGTCCGCGTACAGCGTGGTCGGCCAGTCGTCCATGAAGTGCGGCACCAGCGGCACGCCACAGTGCCGGGCGATGCCGCAGGCCAATCGCATGACCCGGACGCTGCCCAGCACCGAGTAGACGACCTCCGGACGGTACCGGCGGGCCCAGCTGAGCAGCTGTCGCGGGAGGACGAGCGGGCTCAGATCCGCGACCGCCCGCATGTGCTGCCACATCCGCCCCCGTGCCGACCGTGCGGCAGGACCGGCGTCCGGCGCAGGGGGGCCGCCAGGGGTGCCTTTCGCCATCAACCGCCGCGTCCAGTAGTCGACGGGCGCGCTGCGCGGATCCAGCGCGTAGTAGCGCCGGCACACGTCCGTCGAGGGCGCCGTGGCGGTCAGGTGGACCTGCGCCAGCCGCTCCGCGGGCCAGCCTCCGAAGAGGTTGGACAGGGTTATCCCGGTCCCGGTCGCGTGCCCGAAGGGCTCCGCGCCCACCACCAGTACGCGCGGGTAGGTCGAAACGTCCGCCATCAGTCGGGTTCCTTCGCTGTCGCCGCATGGGCTTCGAGCACCGTGCGGTATCCGTACAGAGCCCCCGGAACGACCGTCAGCAGATAGACCAGGGTTCCGGTGAGGGGCACGGCGGCCGCGCCGTACCTGCCGGCCGCATACCACTTGAGGGGAATCGAGACGGCCAGATAGAAAGTCCAGCCCACCAGCTGCGGGCGGATGACGCCGGCGGCGTTCTGCACCATGAAGCACGGCGACATCGCGGCCAGCAGCACCCACCAGCAGGCGAGGCCGGCGAGCAGCAACCCGCCCCCGTCAACGCGGATGCCGGCCCAGACGTCGAGCAACGGGCCGCCGGCGAGCACGAGTCCACCCCCGAGGACGACAGCCGTGCTCGATGAGACGATCGTCATCCGGCGGCTGGTCCGCCGCACCCAGCCGATCTCGCCTCGGGCAAGGGCGTCTCCGTTCGCCGCCCAGAGCGGCACGTTCACGAGCGAGACCAGGATTCCGACCTGGGCGAAGAGTCGCGCGGAGACGGCGAAGTCGGTGACGTCCCGCAGCTGCAACACGTGCGCGATCACCAGGGTGTCGGCATTGTTCGCCACCGACATGACGATCGTCAGAAGGAAGAACAGCCCCCCGAGAGCCAGCAGGTCCCGCGCCTCGCCGCGATCGGCCGCACGCCACCGCGGGCGCAGGTGCGGCAGGGCGCGCCCGTACACCCAGCAGCTGGTGAGCAGGTTCGTCAGGACCGGTCCGGCCACGCTGGCCGTCACGACTCCGACCGGCGGCAGGTCGAGGTGCACGGCGAGCAGCACGAGGGGCACGGCGGACAGGCCGCCGAGCGCCTGCCACAGGTTGCTCTGCGCCACCTGCTGGTACGCGAACTGCACTCGGACGACCAGGGAGAGCGGCACGTTGACGACGAAGGCCGTGAGGCAGGCGAGCACGAAGGGCTCGGCCTCGGCACCGGCCCGGCCGTCGGCGCCGATCAGCCCCGACCACGGCACCAGCGGCGAGGTCGACCACAGGCACAGCAGGATCAGTACGGCGATGCCGGTGAGCAGGACGTAGGCGCTGGAGACGTAACGACGGGCGCGCGCCACGTCCCCCGTCGCGAAGCAGGGCGCGAGCCTGGTCATCAGGCCGTTGCCGAGGCCGAGGTCGGCGAAGGCCGCCATCGCGGTCAGGGCGCCGATCGCCGCCCACAGTCCGTAGAGGTCCGGCCCCAGCTCCGTCAGCATCACCGGAATCAGCACGAGCGGGGTGACCACGCCGACGGCCCGGCAGAGCACCGTGGCGGCCATTCCGGTGAGCAGACGCCGCTGCCGGTCGCGGGCCGGCAGAGCGTCCGTGTCCGCCGTGGTCGGGGGCGGCGCGGTCCGCACCGGGGTGACGACCTCCTCCCGGGACAGGGACATCACTCACCCGCCGATCGCCGGGGTACGCCGTCCGCCGCCCGGGGCCTCGGCGTCGTGCCGCAGCCAGACGCCGGTCGCGGCCGCCCGCTCATGTGGCCCTGACTGAGTAACGCTTGAAACGCAGGGCCGGCTTCTCCACCAAGTGCCACGAGGCGACGGCGCAGCCCAGCGTGAGCGTGACCACCAGGACGACCAACGGGGTGCCCCGCACCGGCCAGTGATCGCGGCCGGCCCAGATGAAGACATTGACGAGAGGCATGTGCCAGATGTAGGCCCCGAAGCTGAGGTCGCCGATGCGGGCTGTCAGCCCCTGAAGGACCGCGGGTCCTCGGTGTCCCACCCAGAACACCAGGTAGGAGAGGGGAACACCGGCCAGTACGCCGAGCAGCACCCGGCCGGACGGGCCGGTGAGATGCTGGGCCCAGGTGAGTGCGCCGTACCCGCAGAGCGCGGCGAGGGCCACCGCGCCGGATCGAGGTGCCAGGTGCCAGGATCGCGACCACATGACACCGAGCAGGAAGTAGCCGAGCCACGGTAGGACGGAGACGCCGAGCAGCCGTGCCATCTGGTTGTCGCCGCCACTCAGCGACCAGGCGTACAGGCCACCGCCGGCCGCGGCGACCACGAGCGCGCCGTACATCATCGTCCGGAACGACCGGCGGACGGCCACCAGCACCAGGGCCGGCACGATCAGGTAGAAGCCGATCTCGGCAGGGATCGTCCAGAGGCTGCCGTTGACCACCCCCGTCCCGAAGTCACCGAAGAGCGCCGGATGGTAGACCGGCACCAGGAGCAGGGTGCTGGCGAACCAGCCCGCGAACTGGACGTCGGCAAGCGACCGGACGCCCACGACGCCGACGGTCAGCAGGAAGCCGGTCATCACCAGCAGATAGACGTGGATGGCCGGAGCGATACGGAGAAGCCTGTTGCGGAAGTACTCCGTCCAGCCCCGACCGCTCTGCTGACACCTCAAGGCCGAGGAGAAGACCAACCCGCCACTGATGACGAAGAACACGGCGACGCCGTCGCCGAACCACCTGCCGCTGCCCGGCTCGTACCACAGGAAGCGACTGCCGGTGTGCTCGACGGTGTGCTGAACCACGACCGCAAGTGCCGCCAGCAGTCGGAGCAGGTCGAAGCAGTTGCCGTCCTGCCGGCGTGGTGATCCGGTCCGGAGTGCCGCCGAACGGGCGATGGTCGTCATGTGGTGTCGTCTCCCCGCGATCGACGTGTCCGTACAGCTGCCGCGCCTGTGGCCCCACCCGAGCGCCTACCGCCGCCCGCGAAGCGAATCGAGGAATCCGGCGACGGGCTGGGCATACCGTCGGTAGTCGAAGGACGACTCGGCGGTGGCCCTCGCCGCCTCCCGCATCTCCTCCTGCTGTGGCCGGGGCAGCATTGCCGCACGCCGCAACACACGCTCAAGCTCGGCGCTGCTGTGGTCGGCGCAGACGAACCCCTGCCGGCCGTCCTGGAGGTAACGACCGATGTCGCTGGTCAGGTTGGCGATCACGGGAGTGCCGCAGGCGAGACTCTCCACGAACTTGGTAGGAAAGCCGGCGTGCGTGAACCGCTCGGACGGCCGGACCAGGACGCTGAAATCCGCGTTCCGGACGATGTCCTCGACGTCCTGCTGCGGCACCCGGCCGGGCACTCGTACCGACGACGGGAGGTGTGCGCCGCCGACCAGGTCACGGACCTGCTCGGCGCTGGGTCCGTAGACCGAGAGGATGACCGGCGTGCTGCGGCTGACCGCGTCAGTCGCGCGGATGATCGGCGTCAGGAGATCCTTGCGACCCGGTGTCCCGAAGTACACGACGTCGAGCGGGCCAGCCTGCGTGGTGACCGCACGGCCGCCCGGCTTCACCTCGAACACGTCCAGGGTCGGCGGCACCAGCAGAACCCGGCAGCCGCGTGCGCGATAGTGGCGCTCCAGCAGGGAACTGATCGCGATGATGCCCTGGCAGCGGGGATAGTGGTGCCGCAGGGCGAGCTTCGCGCTCAGGTGCGGTGGCCCGAGTGCCCCGCCCGGCATCTGGTGCGGGGCGTACCACTCCACGACGTCCGCGACCAACGCGACGCCGTTGCGGCGGCACCACCGGCCCACGCGGGCCATGTACTGGGCTCCGCCGCCGTAGACGACGACGCACTCCGGGCGCGTGGGCTGTTCGTCGAGCCACCGTACGGTCCGCTCACCGAGGCGGACGACCAGCTGGACCGCCTTCGACACCATGCTGGCGCCAGCCGGGGGCCGCTCCCCCGCGCCGACGTGCCGCAACGTGCCTGCCCCGGACGCCGCGCTGACGGTGACGGGCGTCGTCGGTCCGCTCTCGCCGCTGACCACGACGACGTCGCGGCCGGCCGCCGCCATCGACTGCGCCAGGCCGAGGACGCGCCGCGAGCCCGGCTCGCCCCAGGGAAAGCGGAACGGTCCCACGTAGGCGATCCAGGTTGCCGCGCCGGTCATCGTCGTGTCCGTTCCGACGGACCCGTCGGCTGACGGTCGCCCGAGCAGCCAGGCAAGGGGTCACGGCTCGACGAGCACACGGTCCGACATCCAGCCGACGGTCGCCTCGAGGCCGGCGCGCAACGAATACCGGCGCACCGAGGGAAACAGCTCGAGCAGTCGTGTGCAGTTTGCCTGCGAGTCCCGCACGTCGCCCGCCCGCGGGGAGCCGTGCACCACCTCGAGCCGGCGGCCGAGCACCTCTTCCAGCTCCGCGATCAGCCCCAGCAGCGAGATCCGCTCGCCGAAGGCGAGGTTCACCACGTCCGGGGCGCAGACGCGACGCAGCACCGCGTCGACGATCACGTCGGTGACGCTGCCGACGTAGGTGAAGTCCCGGGTCTGGGTGCCGTCGCCGTGCACCTGGAGCGGCCGGCCCTCCAGCGCCGCCGAGACGAACCTCGGCACCACGGCGGCGTACGCGTGCCCGGCGGCCTGGCGGGGGCCGTAGACGTTGAAGAATCGGAACGGCAGCACCCCGATGCCGTAGCAGGAGGCGTACGCCAGCGTGTAGGCCTCGGTCGCCAGCTTGGAGACCGCGTACGGGCTCACCGGCATCGGCCGCAGCGTCTCCTGGCGGGGCAGGACGGGGTTGGCGCCGTAGACGGACGACGACGAGGCGACCACCACGTGGGGGACCCCGTGGCGACGGACCGCCTCCAGCACGCTGAGGGTGCCGGTGGCGTTGGCGTGGTGGCTGCGCAGCGGGTCGTCGATGGAGCGGGGCACCGAGCCGAGGGCGCCGAGGTGGACGACGCTGGCCGCCCCGCTGACCGCCTCGTCGAGCAGGTCGGGGTCGAGGATCGTCCCGGTGAACAGCCGGACGGGCAGGTCGAGGAGGTTGTCCAGCGACCCGGTGGAGAGGTCGTCCACCGCCACGATCTCGCTGACGGCCGGCGCGTCGGCCAGGGCGCGCACCAGGTTGGCGCCGATGAAACCGGCACCACCGGTAACGACGATCTTCAAAGGTCCTCCTCGTGGCTCCCGCCCGGCGCGCCACCTGCGCGCGGGCACGGGGCGCCGGGCCCCTGCGGACCCGCGCCCGTCTCCACCAACGACCCGCGCACCGACGCGTCACGCGGAAGGCCCCGGACGTGACGAAGTGGCACGTCGCCGGCAGCCAGGCCGCCTCGCGGTATGCCCGTCCCGGCGCCCCGGGATGTGGTGAGCTGTAGGTATGGACCGGAGCCGGCTCGGGCTGGTGCTGCACCCCACCCGGGACGTCTCCGCGGTGGTCGACACCATCGTGACCTGGGCCGCCCGGCACCAGATCTCCCTGGCCGTACGGGCCGAGGACCGGCACCGCGTGCCGGCCACGGTCGAGCCGCTGCCGGTGGGCGAGGTGGCCGTCCGGTCGGACGCGCTCATCGCCATCGGCGGCGACGGGACGATGCTCGGCGCGCTGCGGTCGGCCGTGCACGATCCGAAGCCGGTGCTCGGCGTGCACGTCGGCAAGCTCGGCTTCCTCGTCGAGGTGGAGCCGCCGGAGCTGCCGAGGGCCCTGGACCGACTGGTGGCGCACGACTTCACGGTGGAGAACCACAGCTGCCTGGCCTGCGACGTCTGCGGGGACGACCTCGTCGCATTCAACGACATCGCGCTGATCCGCCAGCCCGGTTCCGGCTTCGTCAGCGCCTCCCTCGCGGTCGACGGGCAGCAGTACGGCTACTACCGCTGCGACGCGCTGGTGGTCAGCACCCCGACCGGCTCGACCGCCTACAGCTACGCCGCCGGCGGCCCGCTCGTCTCGCCGGCCACCGAGGCGGTGGTGGTGACCCCGTCCGCCCCGATGGCCGGCATCTCCCGTGCGCTGGTGCTCTCCCCCCACGAGACGGTCCGCCTGGAACTGCGCGAGGGCTCCGGCCCGGTGGCGGTGGAGGTGGACGGCGTGGTCATCCGGGACGCCGCGACGGAGGGTGTCGTACAGATCAGCTACCGGCGGGACGCCGGCCTGGTCGTCCGCCTGGATCCGCGCCGCTACCAGGAACGCAACCAGCTGAAGCTGAGCCTGCTGGACCTGCCGCTGCTGCCCGAGCAGCTCCGCGAGCTGCTGCCGGAGGGCCTGCGGGAGAGGCTCAACCGCCGCGAGCTACCCCCGCCCCGCTGACCCGCAGGCCGTGCACCGGTGTCGGCTCCGGTGGGAGGCGGGCCAGGTGCTCAGGCCCGCCGGAGAACCTCCGAGACCAGGTCCTTCGCCTCCTGCTGGATCCGGGCCAGGTGCTCCGGGCCCTGGAAGGACTCGGCGTAGATCTTGTAG
The DNA here is from genome assembly GCF_040640115.1 of Micromonospora sp. NPDC023644. NCBI lineage: Bacteria > Bacillati > Actinomycetota > Actinomycetes > Micromonosporales > Micromonosporaceae > Micromonospora > Micromonospora sp. NPDC023644. The sequence continues at coordinate 66,151 of NZ_JBFABA010000015.1, forward strand.
ACGTCCTCGGTGCCCGACGGCCGGGCGGCGAACCAGCCGGACTCCGTCGTCACCTTGAGCCCGCCGATCGGCGCGTCGTTGCCCGGTGCGGTGGTGAGGGTCGCGGTGATCGGCTCGCCGGCCAACTCGGTCGCGGTCACCTGCTCCGGCGAGAGCTTGCCGAGCACGGCCTTCTCCTCCCGGGTCGCCGGCGCGTCGATGCGGGCGTACGCGGGCGCGCCGAAGCGCTCGGCCAGCTCCGCCCAGTGCTGGCTGGGGGTGCGGCCCGTCGTCGCGATGATCTCGGCGGCGAGCAGGCAGAGCAGGATGCCGTCCTTGTCGGTGGTCCAGGTGCCCCCGTCGCGGCGCAGGAAGGACGCGCCGGCGCTCTCCTCGCCGCCGAAGCCGACCGCGCCGTCGAGCAGCCCCGGGACGAACCACTTGAAGCCGACCGGCACCTCCAGCAGCGGGCGGCCCAGGTCGGCGGCGACCCGGTCGATCATCGAGGAGGAGACCAGGGTCTTGCCCACCGCGGCGGCCGGTCCCCACTGCGTCCGGGTCCGGAACAGGTGGGCGATCGCCACCGCGAGGTAGTGGTTGGGGTTCATCAGGCCGCCGTCGGGGGTGACGATGCCGTGCCGGTCGGCGTCGGCGTCGTTGCCGGTGGAGACCTGGTAGTCGGCGCGGGCGGCGATCAGGGAGGCCATCGCGTTCGGCGAGGAGCAGTCCATCCGGATCTTGCCGTCGCCGTCCAGCGTCATGAACCGCCAGGTCGGGTCGACCGTCGGGTTGACCACGGTCAGGTCCAGCCGGTGCCGCTCGGCGATCTCGCCCCAGTAGGCCACGCTCGCGCCGCCGAGCGGGTCGGCGCCGATGCGCACCCCGGCGTCGCGGATGGCGTCGACGTCGATCGCCGCCGGCAGGTCGTCGACGTAGCGGGCGAGGAAGTCGTACGACCCGGTGGTGTCGGCGGCGCGGGCCCGGGCGTACGGGATCCGCCGGACCTCCTTCAGGCCGTCGGCGAGGATGGCGTTGGCGCGGTCCTGGATCCACCTCGTGACGTCGGTGTCCGCCGGGCCGCCGTGGGTGGGGTTGTACTTGAAGCCGCCGTCGTCGGGCGGATTGTGCGACGGGGTGATGACGATGCCGTCGGCGAGGCCGCTGGTGCGCCCCCGGTTGTGGCCGAGGATGGCGTGCGACACCGCCGGGGTGGGCGTGTAGCCGTCGCGGCTGTCGAGCAGCACCGTGACCTCGTTGGCGGCGAGCACCTCGAGCGCGTCGACCGCGGCCGGGGCGGAGAGCGCGTGGGTGTCCCGGCCGAGGAAGAGCGGCCCGTCCAGGCCCCGCTCCCGGCGGTAGTCGCAGAGCGCCTGGGTGACCGCGAGGATGTGGTCGGAGTTGAACGCGTTGCGCAGGCTCGACCCGCGGTGCCCGGACGTGCCGAAGGAGACCTGCTGCGCCGGGTCCTGCGGATCCGGGTGCTCGGCGTAGTAGGCGGTCACCAGCCGCGGCACGTCGACCAGGTCGGCGGGCTGGGCGGGCTTGCCGGCCCGGGGATGACTGCTCACGGTTCCACCTTCTGTCCCTTGCCGATCACCACGATGCCGTTGTCGGAGACGGTGTAGCGCTGCCGGTCCTTCTCCAGGTCGACGCCGATCTCGGCCCCCTCGGGCACGATCACGTTCTTGTCGAGGATGGCCCGGCGCACGACCGCGTGCCGGCCGATGTCGACCCCCTCCATCAGCACCGCGCCGTCCACGTGCGCCCAGGAGTGCACCTTCACCTTGGGCGAGACGACCGAGTTCTCCACCAGCGAGCCGGAGATCACCGCGCCGGGCGAGACCATCGAGGCGACCGCCCGGCCGACCCGCTCGCCCCACTGGTGCACGAACTTGGCGGGCGGGTAGGTCAGTTGCCCGGTGTAGATCGGCCACTCGAAGTTGTAGAGGTTGAACACCGGGTGCACGTTGATCAGGTCCATGTGGGCGTCGTAGAAGGAGTCCAGCGTCCCCACGTCGCGCCAGTAGCCGCGGTCACGGTCGGTGCTGCCCGGCACCTCGTTGTCGCGGAAGTCGTAGACGTTGGCCTCGCCGCGCTCGACCAGCATCGGGATGATGCTGCCGCCCATGTCGTGCTTGCTGGTCTTGTCCTCCGCGTCGCGCTCGACCGCCTCGCAGAGCGCCTTCGTGCTGAACACGTAGTTGCCCATCGAGGCGTAGATCTGGTCGGGGGCGTCGGGCAGGCCGACCGCGTCGGTGGGCTTCTCGCGGAACGCCCGGATCCGCCGGCCGTCCTCGCCGACCTCGATCACGCCGAACTGGTCGGCCATCGACAGCGGCTGCCGGATGCCGGCCACGGTCACGCCGGCGCCGGAGGCGATGTGGTCCTCCACCATCTGCCGGGGGTCCATCCGGTAGATGTGGTCGGCGCCGAAGACGATCACGTGGTCGGGCTGCTCGTCGTGGATGAGGTTGAAGCTCTGGTAGATCGCGTCGGCGGAGCCCGCGAACCACCACGGGCCGCGACGCTGCTGCGCCGGCACCGGTGTGACGTAGTTGCCGAGCAGGGTCGACATCCGCCACGTCTTGGTGATGTGCCGGTCGAGGGAGTGCGACTTGTACTGGGTCAGCACGACGATCTTGAGATAGCCGGCGTTCGCCAGGTTGGACAGGACGAAGTCGACCATGCGGTACATCCCGCCGAACGGGACGGCCGGCTTGGCCCGGTCCGTGGTGAGCGGCATCAGGCGCTTGCCTTCTCCGCCGGCCAGGACGATCGCGAGCACCTTGGCAGCCATGTCCAGACGCTATCCATCCCCGTGGGACTTCACCACTCGTACGGGCACACTTCTGCACTAGGGTGCGCAGGATGACGGAATCCGCACCGCTGCGCGTCGACCTGCTGACCCGGGAGTACCCGCCGGAGGTGTATGGCGGCGCCGGTGTGCACGTCGAGTACCTGGCCCGGGAGCTGCGACGGCTCGCCGACGTACGGGTGCACTGCTTCGGCGCGCCGCGCACCGAGCCGGGTGTCACCGCGTACGCCGAACCGGCGGGCCTGAGCGGCGCGAACGCCGCGCTGCGGACGATGGGCGTGGACCTGGAGATGGCGGCGGCGTGCGCCGGCACCGACGTGGTGCACAGCCACACCTGGTACGCCAACCTGGCCGGGCACGCCGCGAAGCTGCTGCACGGCGTGCCGCACGTGGTGACCGCGCACAGCCTGGAGCCGCTGCGGCCCTGGAAGGCCGAGCAGCTCGGCGGCGGCTACGCGCTCTCCTCCTGGTGCGAGCGCACGGCGTTCGAGGCCGCCGACGCGGTCATCGCGGTCAGCGAGGGGATGCGGCGCGACGTGCTGACCGCCTACCCGGCGGTGCACCCCGACCGGGTCCGGGTGGTGCACAACGGCATCGACACGGCGCAGTACGCCCCGGACCACGGCACGGACGTGGTGGAGCGGCTCGGCATCGACCCGGCCCGGCCGAGCGTGGTGTACGTGGGGCGGATCACCCGGCAGAAGGGCCTGCCCTACCTGCTGCGCGCGGCGCGCGACCTGCCGCCGGACACCCAGCTGGTGCTGCTCGCCGGCGCGCCGGACACCCCGGAGATCGCCGCCGAGGTGGAGGGCCTGGTGGGCGACCTGCGGGCGAACCGGTCGGGCGTGGTGTGGGTGGCCGAGATGCTGCCGAAGCACGAGGTGATCCAGGTGCTCACCCACGCCACGGTCTTCGTCTGCCCCTCGGTCTACGAGCCGATGGGCATCGTCAACCTGGAGGCGATGGCCTGCGAGACGGCGGTGGTGGCCACCGCCACCGGCGGCATCCCCGAGGTGGTCGCCGACGGCGAGACCGGGCTGCTGGTCCCCATCGCGCAGGCCACCGACGGCTCCGGCCGGCCGCTGGATCCGGGCCGCTTCGTCGCCGACCTCACGGCGCGGATCAACGAGGTGCTCGCCGACCCGGGCCGCGCCAAGGAACTCGGCCTGGCGGGCCGGCGCCGGGCGGTCGAGCACTTCTCCTGGGACGCGCTCGCCCGGCGGACGCTGGAGGTGTACCGGTCGGTGGGCGCCACGGGCTGAGCCGCGCGCGAACCGATCTCGCACAGTAGGTTGGCGGGGTGACTGGACGGTTCCCGATCGAAGACGTCTCCCCCGTCGTCTCCTGCGGTCGCTACCCGGCCAAGGCGGTGGTCGACGAGCCGGTGCCGGTGTCGGCCCGCGCCTACCGGGAGGGGCACGACGCGCTCGGCTGCAACGTGGTCTGGCGGGGCCCCGACGGGCGGGCCCGGCCGTTCACCCGGATGCGCCCCGGCGAGCCGGGGCAGGACCGCTGGCACGCCGTGATCCGCCCCGACGCGGTCGGCGAGTGGGTCTTCGCCGTCGAGGCGTTCCAGGATCCCTACCTGACCTGGCAGAACGCGGTCACCAAGAAGATCGCCGCCGGTCAGGGGCCGGAGGAGCTGGCCAACGACCTCGCCGAGGGCGCCCGGGTGCTGCGGGCCGCGGCCGAGCTGGTGCCGGCGGCCGACGCCGACCGGGTGACGGCGGCGGTGCGGGCGCTGACCGACGAGCGGCGGGAGCTGCCCCGGCGGGTCGCCCCGGCGCTGGAGCTGGCCGACCTGCTCTGGGAGCACCCGGTCCGCGAGCTGGTCACCACCGGCGAGGAGCGCCGGCTCTGGGTGGACCGCCGGCGGGCGCTCTTCTCCGCCTGGTACGAGTTCTTCCCGCGCTCGGAGGGGGCGATCCCGGCCACGGTCGACGCGCCGGCCCGCTCCGGCACGTTCGCCACCGCCGTCGAGCGGCTGCCGGGCGTCGCGGCGATGGGCTTCGACGTGCTCTACCTGCCGCCCATCCACCCGATCGGCCGGGTGAACCGCAAGGGCCGCAACAACGCGCTGACCGCCGGGCCGGACGACGTCGGCTCGCCGTGGGCGATCGGCGCCGCCGAGGGCGGCCACGACGCGATCCACCCCGACCTGGGTACGCCGGAGGACTTCCGGGACTTCGTCACCGCCGCCGCCGAGCAGGGCCTGGAGGTGGCGATGGACCTGGCGTTGCAGTGCGCGCCGGACCACCCCTGGGTGACCGAGCACCCGGAGTGGTTCACCACCCGGGCCGACGGCAGCATCGCGTACGCGGAGAACCCGCCGAAGAAGTACCAGGACATCTACCCGCTGAACTTCGACAACGACCCGGAGGGCATCCGGGCGGAGGTCCTGCGGGTGGTGCTGCACTGGGTCGGCGAGGGCATCCGGATCTTCCGGGTGGACAACCCGCACACCAAGCCGTTCGACTTCTGGCACTGGCTGATCGCCGAGGTGAAGCAGGTCGACCCGGACGTGCTCTTCCTCGCCGAGGCGTTCACCCGGCCGGCGATCATGCACGGGCTGGGCAAGGTCGGCTTCACGCAGTCGTACACCTACTTCACCTGGCGCACGTCGGCCGCCGAGATGCGGGCGTACTGCGAGGAACTGGTCGAGGCGGCCGACTACATGCGGCCGAACTTCTGGCCGAACACGCCGGACATCCTGCACGAGTCGTTGCAGCACGGCGGCCCGCCGATGTTCAAGATCCGGGCGGTGCTGGCCGCGCTGCTCTCCCCCTCCTGGGGCATGTACGCCGGCTACGAGCTCTTCGAGCACACCGCCCGCCCCGGCGCGGAGGAGTACCTGGACAACGAGAAGTACGAGCTGCGCCCCCGCGACTGGGCCGGCGCGCAGGCGCAGGGCCGCTCGCTGGCCCCGTTCATCGCCGTGCTCAACCGGGTGCGCCGGGAGAACCCGGCCCTGCACCAGCTGCGCAACCTGGTCTTCCACGAGATCGACAACCCGGCGCTGCTCTGCTGGTCCAAGCACGACCCGGACACGGGCAACACGGTCCTCGTGATCTGCTCGTTCGACCCGCAGGGCGTGCAGTGGGGCAACACCACGCTGGACATGCCCGCGCTCGGGCTGGACTGGCACGACCGGTTCACGGTGCGCGACGAGCTGACCGGCGCCAGCTACGACTGGGGGCAGCGCAACGCCGTGCGCCTCGACCCGTACCTGCAACCGGCGCACGTGCTGACCGTGCGCCGGCCGACCCCGGACCCCGCCGCCGGTCCGGCGTCGGCGACCGGGGCGCCGGACCTGACCGTCACGGACGTTCCCGACGACCTCTCGGGCGGCACCGCGCCCACCGCTCCCGCCCAGAAGGACGACGCCCGATGGACAAGCTGATCGCCGGCGCCACGCACGACCCGCACGCCGTCCTCGGCGCGCACCCGGCCGACGGGCGGACGGTCGTCCGGACGCTGCGTCGGGGCGCCGCCGACGTCGCCCTCCTCGTCGACGGCGAGCGGCATCCCATGCGGCGGGTGCACGACGTCGGGGTGTTCGAGGCGGCGGTGGCGGGCGAGGTGCTCGACTACCGCCTCGAGGTCGACGGCCGGGTCCACGACGACCCGTACCGCTACCCGCCCACCCTCGGCGAGCTGGACCTGCACCTGATCGCCGAGGGCCGGCACGAGCGGCTCTGGGAGGCGCTCGGCGCCCGGGTCTTCGACGAGGGCGTGGCGTTCACCGTGTGGGCGCCGAACGCGCGCGGAGTCCGGGTGGTCGGCGACTTCGCGGGCTGGGCCCCGGACGACGGCTGGCCGATGCGCTCGCTCGGCGGCAGCGGGGTGTGGGAGCTGTTCGTCCCGGGCGCCGGGGCGGGTGCCCGCTACAAGTACCGCGTCCTGGGCGCCGACGGGCACTGGCGGGACAAGGCCGATCCCCTGGCGGCGTACGCCGAGGTGCCGCCGGCCACCGCCTCGGTGGTGCACCACTCGACGTACGAGTGGGGCGACGCCGACTGGCTGCGGCGGCGGGCCCGGCGGCAGCCGCACCAGGAGCCGATGAGCGTCTACGAGGTGCACCTCGGCTCGTGGCGCCCCGGCCTGGGCTACCGGGAGCTGGCCGAGCAGCTGACCGCGTACGTCACCGAGCTGGGCTTCACCCACGTGGAGTTCCTGCCCGTGATGGAGCACCCGTTCGGCGGTTCCTGGGGCTACCAGGTCACCGGCTACTACGCGCCGACGTCCCGGTTCGGCGACCCCGACGAGTTCCGGCACCTCGTCGACCGGCTGCACGCCGCCGGGATCGGCGTGATCCTGGACTGGGTGCCGGCGCACTTCCCGAAGGACGATTGGGCGCTGGCCCGCTTCGACGGCACCCCCCTCTACGAGCACCCCGACCCGCGCCGGGGCGAGCACCCCGACTGGGGCACGTACGTCTTCGACTTCGGCCGGCCCGAGGTGCGCAACTTCCTGGTCGCCAACGCGCTCTACTGGTGCGACCAGTTCCACGCCGACGGGCTGCGGGTGGACGCGGTGGCCTCGATGCTCTACCTGGACTACTCCCGGCAGGAGGGGCAGTGGCTGCCCAACCGCTACGGCGGCCGGGAGAACCTGGAGGCCATCGCGTTCATGCAGGAGGTGAACGCGACGGTCTACAAGCACCACGCCGGGGTGGTGCTGATCGCCGAGGAGTCGACCGCCTGGCCGGGGGTCACCCGGTCCACCGACGCGGGCGGGCTCGGCTTCGGGTTCAAGTGGAACATGGGCTGGATGCACGACACCCTGCTCTACGCCTCGAAGGACCCGGTCTACCGGCAGCACCACCACCATCAGCTCACGTTCTCCCTGGCGTACGCCTGGAGCGAGAACTACGTGCTGCCGATCAGCCACGACGAGGTGGTGCACGGCAAGGGCTCGCTGGCCGGCAAGATGCCCGGCGACACCTGGCAGCGGCTGGCGAACGTGCGCGCCCTGCTGGCGTACATGTGGGCGCACCCGGGCAAGCAGCTGATCTTCATGGGCTGTGAGCTGGCCGACGACCGAGAGTGGAGCGAGGAGCGGGGGCTCGACTGGTACCTGCTGCACGACCCGGCCCGGGCCGGGGTGCAGCGGCTGGTCGGCGACCTGAACCGCGTCTACCGGGACACGCCGGCGCTGTGGGCGCAGGACACGGAGCCGGCCGGCTTCCGCTGGATCGCCGGCGACGACGTCGCCAACAACACCGTCTCGTTCGTCCGGATCGCCCCCGACGGCGCGACCCTGGTCTGCGTGGCGAACTTCTCCGCCCAGCCGCTGGAGGACTACCGGGTGGGGCTGCCAGCCGGCGGCACGTGGGCGGAGGTGCTCAACACCGACGCCCACCACTACGGCGGGTCCGGGGTGGGCAACCTGGGCGCGGTCCACGCGCAGGACGTGCCGTGGCACGGGATGCCCGCCTCGGCGGCGCTGCGGGTGCCCCCGCTCGGCGTGCTCTGGCTGCGCCGCGACTGACCCTCCGCACCTGCCGGTCGGGGACGGGACCGGGAACCGTACCGGTCGGGCCTGAGGGCCCGGACGTGAACCTGTGGCACGGCCGGAAAGAGCGGACTAAGCTGTTAGCTAACCGGGGAGGTGGGAGCAATGTCGGCGGAAGCGGTGCACTACAACATGCATGATGCGAAGACTCATTTGTCGCGCATCATCGAGCGCGTGGAACGTGGCGAGGAAATCATCATCGATCGGGCAGGCACCCCGGTGGCGCGAGTCGTTCCGCTGGTGCGCCGGGTCAACCGCACCGCCGTCGGCTCCCTCGCCGGGCAGGTCGACCTGTCGGGCGACTGGGACTCGCCACGCACCAACGCTGAGATCGCTGCGGACTTCGGCCTCGGCGAATGACCCTGCTCCTGGACACCCACGTCGCGCTGTGGGCCATCACCGGCGACGCCACCCTCGCCCAGGACTTCCTCGAGCGGCTGCGCCATGACCCGGACATCTTCCTGTCCCCGGTCAGCCTTTGGGAGATCACCATCAAGCAGACCGCCGGGAAACTCGTGGGACCGGCCGACCTCGCCGAACAGGTACGGGACATGGGCTTCCGCGAACTGCCCGTGACCCACGCCCACGCCGTCGCCGCAGGGCGCCTCCCGTTCCATCACCGTGATCCCTTCGACCGGATGCTGGTGGCACAGGCGGTCGTCGAAGGCCTGACACTGGTGACCCGCGACGCGTCGATCGCGCTGTACGACGTGGACGTCCTCAAGGTGTGACAGACCTCTTCGCGGCTGGGCCTGGGACCGCGATGACGTGTCCCAGGCCCAGTCCAGATCGCTTCAGAGCCGGGTGATCCGCACCGCGTCGGCGACGACGTACCCCTGGGTGGTGGTCCAGCGGCTGACCCCGACGACCTGGCGCGTCCCGGCGGCGAGGTCGTAGGTGCCCAGCACCCGCCACTGCCCGCCGCCGCTGCGCTGGTCGACCCTGGCCGTCACGGTGCCGTTCGCCGTCGCCACCAGGTACGGCGTGGCGCTGTTGTAACCGGGGTCGGCCGGGTACCAGACCTCGACCCGGTAGCTGCCGGTGGCGGGCAGCGTCGCGCTGAACCAGGCCGGGTCGCTGACCGCCTCCGGGTTGGCGAACCGGTAGTTGGCGCCGTAGCGCGCCGGGAGGTACGACGACGTGCCCCAAGTGGCGGCGGCGGTGAAGCCGCCGGCGGTGGCGTTGTCCACGATCACGCTGAACGTGCCGCCGGTGCCGGTGACCACCCGCGCGTTGCTGGCCGGGCTCTCGTGGTGCAGCCGGTCGAGGGCGGTCACCAGGTAGCGGTACGTCGAGCCGGCCGCGGCGGTGGCGTCGGTGAACGTCCCGGTCGTGCCCGAGGCGCGGGCCGTGCCGAGCAGGTGGCGGGCGTCGGCCAGGTCGCAGGCGTCGACCGCGCCGTCGCCGGGCAGCCGGTACACCGCGTACGCGGCCGTGCTCCCCGTGGCGCCGCGCTGCCAGGTGAGGGTCACGCCGCCGGTGCCGCGGACGGCCGAGGTGAGGTTCGGTGCGGCGGGCGCGGCGCCGCTCACCCCGGCCGGTGCCAGCGCCGGGCGGCGGTAGTGGTCGGTCGCCACCCGGGAGACGGCGCCGATGCGGTCGGCGCGGACGTCCTTGGCGCTGAAGTGGATGTCGCCGACGACGCGCGGGTGGGCGCGGTTCAGCGTCAGGTGGTCGGTCAGCTCGGCCGGGTCCTGCCAGGCGGCGTCCTGGCCCGTCGCGCCAGCGCGGTAGGTGGCCTGCCCGACGAGCAGTTGCACGTCGGTGCCGGTCACGGTCTCGGACCACCAGCGCACCAGCTCCGCGTAGTCGGCCGCCGGGTGGCCGATGTGCCAGTAGATCTGCGGGGCGATGTAGTCGACCCAGCCCTGGCGCACCCAGCGGCGGGTGTCGGCGTAGATCGCGTCGTACGACTGGAGGCCGGTGGTGCGCGAGCCGAGCGGGTCGGTGCCGGCGTTGCGCCAGATGCCGAACGGGCTGACGCCGAGCTTCACCCACGGCTTGGCCGCCCGGATCTTGTCGCGCATCTCCCGGACCAGCAGGTTGACGTTGTTGCGCCGCCAGTCGCCGATGGTGCTGAAGCCGGCGCCGTACTGGGCGTAGGTGGCCTGGTCGGGGAAGGCGACCCCGCTGACCGGGTACGGGTAGAAGTAGTCGTCCCAGTGCACCGCGTCGATGTCGTAGCGGCGTACGGCGTCCATCATCGCGTCCTGCACGAAGGCGCGGACGGCGGGGATGCCGGGGTTGTAGTAGAGGTGCCCGCCGTAGGCGACCGTCCAGCCCGGGTTCTTGCGGGCCGGGTGGCTGGTCGCCAGCTTGCTCAGGTCGGTGTGGTTGGCCACCCGGTACGGGTTGAACCACGCGTGGAACTCCAGGTTGCGGGCGTGCGCCTCGGCCACCATGAAGGCCAGCGGGTCGTAACCCGGGTTGCCGCCCTGGGTGCCGGTGAGCCACTGCGACCAGGGCTCGTAGGTTGACGGCCAGAACGCGTCGGCGGCGGGGCGGATCTGCACGACGACGGCGTTCATCCGCCGCTGCTTGGCCAGGTCGAGCCAGCCTCGGTACTCCGCCTGCTGGGCGGCCGGGGTGAGCCCGGTGCGGCTGGGCCAGTCGATGTTGGCCACGCTGGCGATCCACATGCCGCGCAGTTGCCGCTTGGGGGTGGCCGGGTCGGTCACACAGGCCGCCTGGACGGCGACGGGAACGGTGTCCGACGCGGCGGGCCGGGAGGTGGGGGCGCCCGTGGGGACGGCCACGCCGAGCGCCAGCGCCGCTACCAGCGCCAGCCCGGAAAGGTATCGACCATAGTCTCTGCGCACGAAAAGATGTTCAATGTTGCCGGCTTGTTGCGCAAGTATTCTTCACCACCTTTTCAGCCGGCCGGGTGGACCTCAGCCGCACGAGACCCCGCAGCCCCGCGCACCGACCACGGTGAGCAACTCCGAGCCAGGTCGCCCTGTGTCACTCTGCGCGATCGACGTCTCCCGCGCGGCGAGGCTCCGATCCTGGCCTCCACTGCGACAGCTTGGTCTGGCCAGGCGTTTCACACCGGCACGCTCGGCCGCCCCGGCACCTCCCGCGCTCTCTTTGCTCTGCATCCACATGGGCACCGCTGACGCAGCGTGCCTGGTGCCGATATGGCTGCAGAGCAAAGGGAACGGACCGAGGGCAGCCAGGAGCAGGAACCGGTCACTCTGCGTGACGCACGGCTGTCACAGGTTCGATATCGGCCTGCGCGTCGGGTCGAACACCGAAGTCCGCGCCTCCCCGAGAGCACCCGGCCCCGGGCGAACCGCTGCGGCGTGGGGGCGGGCGGGGTGCGGGCCGGGCGTCAGACCAGGCCGGCGTCGCGCAGCAGCTTCCACAGGCCGGCGCCGTCGGGCGCGGAGAGCCACTTCTGCCCCACCGGCCCGGCCGACGACTCGCCGCCCGGCGTGGGCAGGCTACCGGCCAGCACCGCCTGCGTGGGCGAGAGCCGGCGGATCGCCACCCCGGCCACGTTCTCCGGGTGGGCGGCGGCGAACTCGCGGTAGATCTCCGGGTCGTGCTGCCCGTCGTCGCCGACCAGCAGCCACTTCACGTCGGGGAACTCCCTGGCCAGCCGGGCCAGGGTGACCCGCTTGTGCTCCCGCCCGCTGCGGAACCAGCGGTCGGCGGTCGGCCCCCAGTCGGTCAACAGCAGCGGCCCGGCCGGGTAGAGGTGCCGGGACAGGAACCGGGTCAGCGTCGGCGCCACGTTCCAGGCGCCGGTGGAGAGGTAGAAGACCGGGGCGCCCGGGTGCGCGGTGACCAGCCGCTCGTAGAGCACCGCCATGCCGGGCACGGCGTTGCGGGCGTGCTCGTCGAGGACGAACGTGTTCCAGGCGGCGAGCAGCGGGCGGGGCAGCGCGGTGACCATGACCGTGTCGTCGATGTCGGAGAGGATGCCGAAGCGCACCTCCGGGTCGAGGATGCGCACCGGGGCCTCGACCGGCTCGGCGTCCGGCAGGCTGATCCGCACCGAGCCCCAGCCGGGCGGCAGGTCCGCCTCGACCACGGCGTCGACGAACCCGCTGCGGTCGGCGCGCGCCTCGTGCCGCGCCCCGCCGGCCTCGATGGTCACCGTGACGTGCTTGGCCGGCAGCGTGGTGAAGCTGCGCCACCCGCGCACCTTCTCCAGCCGGCCCCGCTGGCGGGTGTCCGGCCGGCCCAGCAGCACCCGGCACATCACCCGCACCCAGCCGGGCGCGCCGTAGCCGGTGTACGCGATGACGTTCGTCCGCCAGCCGGTGCGCCGCAGGCGGCGCTCGACCAGCGAATGCACGGCGTCCTCGATCCGCGCGGCCCGGTGCAGGTTCGGTACGGCCAACTGGCCGGCGGGAGTGGGTGGCACGCCAGCAACCCTGCCACAACCCGGCCACCTCGGCCACGCGAGGCGATCTTCCGGACCGACGGGAAGCGGGACGCCACGTCCGCCGTGGTCCAGCAGGTCGTCCGCGCTGTGCCGATCCGCCCCGCCCGGCCCCGGCGGCGTGAAACACTCCGGTCGGGACGACGACGGGGGCGTTGGTCGTGTCGCAACCAGTGCGCAAGCGTGGGCGGTGGCGCCCGCAACTCGACCGGCCGGCGCTCGTCGCGCTGCTGTTCGGGCTCGCCGGGGTCGGCTACCGGCTGGTCCTGACCCTGCACACGGTGCCCGTCTCCAACAGCGACGAGGCGACGTTCGGGCTGGCCGCGCTGCACATCGCGCAGGGCCGCGAGCTGCCGGTCTTCCTCTACGGGCAGCGCTACATGGGCGTGCTGGAGTCGTACCTGGCCGCGCCGCTGATCGCGGTGGCCGGGCCGGGCTGGCCGCTGCTGCGCCTGCCGCTGCTGCTGCTCTACGCCCTCTTCCTCTGGCTGATCCACCGGCTGACCCGGCGGATCTGCTCGCCGTGGTTCGCCGCGTTCGTCGTCGGCCTGCTGGCCCTCGGCGGGGAGCGGGTCGTCCGGGATCAGCTGACCGTGGTCGGCGGCCGCCCGGAGGTCAAGGTCGCGGTGCTGCTGATGCTGCTGATCGCGGTGGGCCTGGCGCGGCGGACGGTGCGCCACCGCCGGCTGGCCGTCGGCCTCTTCGGCCTGCTCGCCGGGGTGGCCGCCTGGTCGGACTGGCTGATCCTGCCCTACCTGGCGGTGGCCGCGCTGGCGCTGCTCTGGGCGGCCCGCCGGGAGCTGCTCGGCGGGGCCGGGGTGCTGCTGCTGGCCGGGTTCGCCGTCGGGATCGCGCCGATGATCCGGGACAACCTCCTCGCCCCGCCCGGCGAGGACTCGCTGTCGGTGTTCCGCGAGATCAGCACCAAGGCGGGGCCGACGCCGCCGTGGTCGCGGCGGCTGGACGGCGGGCTGCTGGAGGGGGTGCCGCTCGCCGCCGGCCTCTGCCCGGTGGACGGCTGCGCCCGCTGGCAGGGCTGGTTCGGGCTGCTCTACCCGGTGCTGCTGGCGGTCGCCGCCGCGCTCGCCGTCCGCGCGTACCGCCGGGCCGCGGGCGCCCCGCGCGGCGAGCGGGTCGGCCCGGTGGTGCACCTCGCGCTGGTCGTCGGCGCGGCGCTGACCCTGCTGTCGTACGTGCGCAGCCCGCTCGCCGCCACCAGCCCGCTGGACAACGCCCGCTACCTGTCGGTGCTCCAGCTCTCCCTGCCGGCGGTGCTCTGGCCGCTCTGGGTGGCGGCGCTCGCCTGCTGGCGGGGCACGGTCGGCGCGCTCGGCCGGCTGGCCGGCGCGCTGGCCACCGCCGTGCTCGCCGCGCTGACCGCGACCACGCTGGTGGTCACCGTGCTGTTCGCAGCCACCGGCACCGAGGCGTCCCGGGTCGAGGAGCGGCAGGCCCGCGAGCTGGCCGACAGGCTGCGCGCGGGCGGCCCTCACGAGGTGTACGGGGACTACTGGACCTGCAACCGGCTGATCTTCAACACGGCCGAGGCGGTGGTGTGCGCGGTGCTCGACGGCGACCTGACCCCCGGGCAGAACCGCTACCCGGCGTACTGGCGGCAGGTGGGGCGGGCCGACCGGCCCGGGTACGTGCTGGCGGCCGGCTCCGCGGCGGAGCGGCGGCTGCGCCGGCTGCTGGGCGACCGGGCCGACGCCGCGCTGGTAGCCGACGTCGCCGGGTATCGCGTGTACCACCCGGAGACGCCGGTGCGGCCGTGGCGGTAGGAGCGGCCCGTACGCTGGCCGGACCGGCGCGCGGACGCCGCGCCGAGCCGAGGAGTCCACCGATGCTGATCCTGCTGCCGCCCTCCGAGGGGAAGGCCGACGCCGGCACCGGCCGGCGGCTGGACCTCGCCCGGCTCTCCCTGCCGGAGCTGACCGGCGCCCGGGAGGAGGTGCTGACGGCGCTGGTCGCGCTCAGCGCCGACGGCGACGAGGCGGCGGCCCGGGCGGCGCTGGGGCTCAGCGAGGGCCAGCGCGGCGAGCTGCGCCGCAACGCCCGGCTGCGGGCGGCGGCCACCGCGCCCGCCGGCAGCGTCTACACCGGGGTGCTCTACGAGGCGCTCGACCTCGCCACGCTGCCGGCGACCGCGCAGCGGGCCGCCCGCCGGTCGGTGCTGATCAGCTCGGGGCTCTGGGGCGCGGTACGCCTCACCGACCGGATCCCGCCCTACCGGTGCCCGATCGGGGCGCGGCTGCCGGGGGTCGGCGCGCTGTCGGCGTACTGGCGGCGGGCGCTCGCCCCGGCGATGGCCACGGCGGCCGGCGACGGGCCGGTGCTCGACCTGCGCTCCGGCGCGTACGCGGCCACCTGGGCGCCCCGCGGCGAGGTGGCCGACCGCACGGTGACCGTCCGGGTGCTGCACGAACGGGAGGTCGACGGCGTGCCAGTCCGGTCGGTGGTGAGCCACTTCAACAAGGCGACCAAGGGCCGGCTGGTGCGTGACCTGCTGACGGCGGGTGCCCGGCCGCGCACCGTCGACGGGCTGCTGACCGCGCTGCGCGACCTGAAGTACCCGGTGCTGGAGCAGGCCGTCGCAACCGGCCGGCCACGCCAGGTCGACGTGGTCGTCACGGAGCTGTAGGACTGCCGCAAGATTTCCTCAAGGCTGGGGCCGATCGGTTTCCCCGGCGGCGTCGACGGGCCACGGTAGAGGAACCCCCGACGCCGACAAGGAGTGCCTGAGTTGGCTCCCGAACAGATCCTGCTCGACCGGCCGCGCCTGCCCTCGACCCCGCCGCCGCTGGACTGGTCCACCCTGGCCGACGCGTTCGAGGCCGCCTGCCTGCTGCGCTGCACGCCCCCGCCGGCCGTCGTCGGCCCCCGCCGCTCGGTGCCGGAGCACCGCCCCCCGTCGGTGGAGTTCAACCGGGAGGAGGCGGCACACCGGATGCGGCAGCTGCTCGGCCGGCTGGACGTCCCGATCGAGCACGAGGTGACCGTCGGCGGGCTGCGCCGCCGCTACGAGCTGCACCGGCTCTCCGTGCCGCACCCGCACCGGCCGGCGTACGCCAGGACGCTGGAGACCGGCTGGCGGCAGGGCCGGCGCGAGCTGTTGGGCGGGCCGGTCCCGGGCGCGTCGACCGTACGGCGGGCGTGGCGACCCCGGCTGGCCGCGGCGGCCTGGCGGGCCGCCCTGCTCGCCGGTGGGCGGCACGTGCGCCGGCACATCCTCGGCGTCCGGATCACCGACCGGGAACTGGCCGCCATCCTGGTGCGCGGGGCCGCCCTGCTGGACGTCCCGGCGCTGCTGCGCCCCGGCACCGGCTGTTACCTGGTCTGCGTCGCCGACGGCCCGGACCGCCAGCGGATCCTGCACAGCACCGCCCTGGGGCCCGCCCACGTGCCCGATCGGTCATGATCGGCGGATGAACGCGATCGGTTTCGTCGACCCGCCGCCGGGGCCCTAGCCCGACGGGTGGGTGGCGGGTTGCGGCGACGGCCCGCACGGCGCAGAGTGCAGCCCGTGAGTCGTACCCGGTTCCGCCGTGTCCGCCCGCGTCCGGTCCGCCCGCCGGCGCTGCTGGCGCTGCTGCTGGTGGTGGCGTTGCCCGGCCTGGCCGGCTGCCAGGACGCTCCCGACCCGCCGGTGCGGATCCGGATCGCGACCGGCAGCCCGACGGCGGTCTACCACGCCTTCGGGCAGTCGCTGGCCGCCGTGCTCAACCGGGAGTTGCCGGACGTCCGGGCCAGCGTGGTGGTGACGGCCGCCTCGGCGGAGAACGTCCGGCTGGTCGGGGCCGGCGAGGCCGAGCTGGGTTTCACCCAGGCCGACGTGCTGCCGGCGGCGCCGGCGGCGCACCCGTCCGTGGTCGCGGTCGCCCGGGTCTACGACGACCTGCTGCACCTGGTCACCACCGCCGGCGGTCCCGTCCGCACGCTGGCCGACCTGCGCGGGCGGCGGGTGTCCGTGGGCGCGCCCGGCTCCGGCACCGAGATCACCGCCATCCGGCTGCTGGAGGTGGCGCGCCTGGGCGGTGACCGGGTACGCCAGGAGCGGCTCGGCCTCGACGATTCGGTCGCGGCGCTGCGGGCCGGCACGATCGACGCGTTCTTCTTCTCCGGCGGGCTGCCGGTCCGGGCGGTGGAGCAGCTCACGGACGACAGCGCGACCCGGATCGTCGACCTCGGCGAGTGGACCGGGCCGCTGCGCGAGAGCAACCCGGAGGTCTACGTCTCCCGGGACATCCCCCGCTCGGTGTACGGCACGGACCCGGTGACCACGGTGGCCAACCCGAACTTCCTGATCGTCCGGGCCGACCTGCCGACGCCGCTGATCCGGGAGGTGACCCGGCTGCTGATGGAACGCCGCCAGGAGCTGGCCGCCGCGCACCCGGCCGCCGGTCGGATGAGTCCCCGCTCGGCCATCGCCACCGCCCCGCTGCCGCTGCACCCCGGCGCCGCCGACTGGTACCGCGCCGCCAAGCCCTGAGCCGCCGCCGCTACACCCCGACGCCCCTGTCGAGCTGCCCCGTGTCGTGGGGCAGCGCGGGAGCGTCGTCGCGGCCCGGCGGGGCGGGTGCGGGGTCGCCGGGAGCGGGGAACCAGAGGCCCGCGGCCAAGCCGCGCGGCTCGGCCCCGCGCATGGTGAGCCGCCCGTCCGAGGCGTCGACCAGCACGGCGACGATGGTGAGGCCGAGCCCGGCCCCGTCGACGTTCTGCACCTCGGGGGCCCGCCAGAACCGCTCGGTCGCCTGGTCGAGCTGGCTGGCCGTCATGCCCGGGCCGGTGTCCCGGACCTCCAGCGCGGTGCCGTCGTCGTGGTGCCGGACCGTCACCGTCACCTCCCCACCGGCGTCGCTGAACTTGACCGCGTTGTCGATCAGCGCGTCCAGGGCCTGGTCGATGGCGGTCGGCACGGTCCGCGCGTACGCCGGAGCGTCCTCGACCACCAGCCTCAGGGCGATGCGGCGGTGCCGGGCGAGCGGCTCCCAGGCGGCGACCCGGGACGCGGCGACGGCCGCCGCGTCGACGGTGACCCGCTGGTTCTCCCGCCGTTCGGCGCGGGCCAGGGTCAGCAGCGCGTCCAGCACGAGGGCCAGCCGGTCGGTCTCCTCCAGGGCCAGTTGGTGCTCGGCGCGCCCGTCCGCGTCGGTCAGGCTCGGCCCCAGCTCCTCCACCCGCAGCCGCAGCGCGGTCAGCGGGTTGCGCAGCTGGTGGCTGGCGTGCGCGACGAACGCCCGCTGCCGGTCCATCACGTCGGAGACGACGTCGGCCATGTGGTTGAAGCTGGTCGCCAGGCGGCGCAGCTCCGGCGGGCCGAGCCGGTGCTGGACCCGCGCGCCGCGGTCGCCCTCGGCGATCTCGTGGGTGACCGCGTCCAGCTCGGTGACCGGGCGCAGCACCCAACCGGCCAGCCCGAACGCGGTCAGCACGCAGGCCAGTACGGCGAGCAGACCCGTGCCGGCCAGCGCCAGCCACCAGACGGTGACGGCCCGCCGGACGGAGTCGGCCGGGGTGGCGATGACCACCGCCCCGAGCACCTCACCGCCGTCGTTGATCGGCACCGCCACCACGATCGGCCCGTCGACCCAGGGCCAGACCGCGTCCGGCCCGCTGGCCTGCTGCCCGGAGAGCGCGGTGTCCAGCGCCTCGCGGGAACCGGGGGCCGGCTGCCAGCTCTCCGAGGCCGCCACCGTCCGATGGTCCCGGTCGACCACCGCCGCGCCGATGCCGTACAGGGCATCGTAGCTGCGCAGCTCGTTGTCGAGCGGACCGGGCGTGCCGCCCCGCAGCGCCGGGCCGGCCAGCGAGGCGAACCGGGTGGCGTCGGCGAGCCGGTCGGCGCGTACCCGGTCGGTCTCCCGGGTGGCCAGGGTGGCCGCCAGCGGGGTCTCCAGCGCGATCAGCACCAGCACCATCAACAGCAGGTAGCTGATCACCAACCGACGTCGCACGGGGTCCCCTCACTCGCCGCGCAGCCGGTAGCCGACCCCGCGCACGGTCTCCACCAGGCCGGGGTCGCCCAGCTTGCCGCGCAGCGACCCGACGTGCACCTCGACCGTGTGCCCGTCGCCCCAGGTGGTGCCCCAGGCGTCGAGCAGGATCCGCTCCCGGGCCACCGCCACGCCGGGCTGCCGGGCCAGGGAGAGCAGGACGTCGAACTCCTTGCGGGTCAGCGCCACCGGCCGGCCCGCGACGGTGACCGTCCGGGCGGACACGTCGACGCGTACGGGCCCCACCTCGATCAGGTTGCGCTCCGGCACGGCGTGCGCCGCGCGGCGCAGCACCGCCTCGATGCGCGCCTGGAGCTCGGTCATGGAGAAGGGCTTGACCACGTAGTCGTCGGCGCCCAGCCGCAGGCCGAGCACCCGGTCCCGTTCCTCGCCCCGGGCGGTCACCGCGATGATGCCGAGCTGGCTGCTGCGCCGCCGCAGCTCCCGGCACAGGTCAGTGCCGTCCCCGTCGGGCAGGGTCAGGTCCAGCAGCACCAGGTCGCAGGGGGCGGCGGAGAGGGCCGCGGCGACGGTCGCGGCGTGCTCCACCTCGTACCCCCGGCGGGTGAGGGCGGAGGAGAGCGCGGCGGCCACCCGGCGGTCGTCCTCGACCAGCAGGATGCGCACCCGGGGCCCCCATTCGTCGGTGTGTCGACCCGAATGGTGGCAGAAGTACGCGCGCGACGGGAGAGCCGGTACCGCACCGACCGGTCCCCGGGCCGCGCCGGCGGTCCGGCGCCGGGCCGCCGGCGGCGGGTCGGCCGGCAGGTCAGAGGCCGAAGACCTCGTCCGCCGTGGCGTCGCGGACCCCGTCGACGAAGCCCCGGAAGCCGGGGTCGCGGTGGCTGGCGGGCACGCTGGTGACGAGCTCGCCGGTGGCCTGGGTGACCGCGTCGACCAGGGGCGGATAGTCGATCTCGGCGTCCGGGAGGGTGTCGTCGTCCGCCTGGCCGAGGTTGATCACGTGCTGCACGTCCTCGGCCGGCGTGTCCGGGTCGTCGGCCCACTCGCCGCCCGCCCGGTGGCACTCGTCGTAGAGCGCCCGCTGGCTGTCGGTCCAGTCCTCGTCGTAGTTCTCCATCGCCATCCCTCCGCGACCCGCTGCCCAGAGCATGCCGGCCGGCGGCGGGCGCCGGGGCGGTACGGGGAAACCGGGACGGCCGCCGGCCGGGCCGGCCGCGCGTAGGCTGCCGGGGTGATCTACAAGCTGCTGACCACCGTCGAGTGGGACGACGCGCTGGCCGCCGGCCACTTCGACGGTACGGCGATGGACCGGCAGTCCGGGTTCATCCACCTCTCCGGCGCCGACCAGGTGGTCGGGACGGCCCGGCGGTACTTCGCCGGCGCCACCGGGCTGACCCTGCTGACGGTGGACCCCGACCGGTTGGGCGACGCGCTGCGCTGGGAGCCGTCGCGCGACGGCGCGCTCTTCCCGCACCTGTACGGACCGCTGCCGGTGCCGGCCGTGGTGGCCGCCGACGCGCTGCCGGCGGACCTGCCGGCCGCCGACGCGGTGGCGGCACTGCTCGCCTGACGGCTGGCTATGCTACGCCGAGCCCGTCCCGCCCCGGCCGTGCTGCGCGCACCGGGCGGTACGGCGGATCCGCACCGCGCGGCGGGGGCCGGCTGCGTGGCCGCCGAGGCGCGGCACCGACGGCGCCCGGCACGCGCCCCGAACCGAACGAGTTGACACATGACTGACAGCAGTTCCACGCCCCCCTCGGTCTTCGTCCACCCGACGGCCGACGTCGAGGAGGGCGCCCGCGTCGGCGACGGCACCAAGGTCTGGCACCTGGCCCACGTCCGGTCCTCGGCGCGGATCGGCGCCGGCTGCGTCATCGGCCGCAACGTGTACGTCGACGCCGGCGTGACGGTCGGCGACCTGGTCAAGATCCAGAACAACGTCTCGGTCTACCAGGGCGTCACCATCGAGGACGAGGTCTTCGTCGGCCCGTGCGCGGTCTTCACCAACGACTTCCGGCCCCGGGCGCAGAATCCGGACTGGACGATCACCCCGACCCTCGTCCGCCGGGGCGCCTCGATCGGCGCCAACGCCACCCTCGTCTGCGGCATCGAGGTCGGCGAGTACGCGATGATCGCGGCCGGGTCCGTGGTGACCCGGGACGTGGCGCCGTACCAGCTCGTCGCCGGCAACCCGGCGCGCCCGAAGGGCTGGGTCGACGAGCGCGGCGAGGTGGTCTCGCGCGACGTGGACAACCCGCCGCAGCGCGGCTGAGCGGACGCGGGGGCGGCGACCGGCACCGCCCGGACACCGCCCCCGCGTCGACGCGTCAGCCGCAGAGCCGGTCGACCTCCGCCCGGAACCGGTCCATCGGGTTCGGCTCGTCCGGGCCCAGCAGGTACGTCTTCAGCTCCCGCCGCGCCTCGGTCATCGGGTCGTCACCGGCGCGGGCCACCGCGACGATCTTCGCCAGCTCGCCGCAGTCCGCACCGAGCAGGTACGCGGCCCGCGCCGTCGGGTACCGGCGGCGGAACTCGTCCTCGGGCAGCCCGGCCGGGTTCGCCACGACGTACGGCCGCTGGCTCTGCATGAAGTCCGAGACCACGCTGGAGATGTCGCTGACCAGCAGGTCGGTCTGGTTGAAGCAGTCGAACAGGCCCGGCGTCCGGCCGGTGACCACGAGGTGCGCGTCGCCGGCCAGCGAGGTCGCGTCGGTCTGCCCGCCGGCGGCGCGGATCAGCCGGACGATCCGGTCGTTGACCGACCGCGCCCTGGCCGACCGGCTGCCGGTGAGCGGGTGCGGCTTGTAGATCACCCGCACCCCGGGGGTGGCCAGCAGGCCGGCGACGATCCGCTCGCCCATCAGCACCACGGAGGTGTGGTAGACCTCCTCCTCCAGCCACCCCTCCCAGGTCGGGGCGTACAGCACCGTGAACGGCCGGCCGGCGGCCGCCGAGCCGAAGGTCTGCACGCCGGCCAGCTGCGGCCGGCCGATCTCGACGATGTCGCGGTCGAGCACGCCGACCCCGCTCAGGGCGTACCGCTCCCGCCCGGCCGGACCGGCCACCCAGACCTCGTCGTAGACCTTGCTGTACGGGTTGACGCTGGCCTGCTTGTCGCTGTCGCCGTGGCCGACGAAGACGTGCTTCACGCCCGGCTCGCGCAGCAGGTGGATGTTGGCGCCCACGTTCGCCACGTAGAGGGCGGCCCGGAGGCTGCCCAGTTCGAGGTTCATGAAGTCGGTGCCGGCGGGTACGCAGATCACCGGCAGGCGGGTGTCGGCGAGCGCCCGGAACGCTTCCTCCTGGCGCATCAGCACCACCGCCCGGCGGCCCGTCGCCTCGACCGGGGCGAGCCACATGTTGGCCTGGTAGACGTCCTTGACCGGGCCGGCGAAGTAGAGCGCCAGGTCCGGCTGCTCCCGCACGAGCCAGTTCTGCGCCACCGGCAGCGCCGAGGTGGCCCGGCCGCGCCCGCGCAGCCAGGCCAACGCGAGCACGGCGGCGACCAGCGCCCCCGCCACCAGCGTGGCCGCAGCGGTGAGCACCACCGGCGTCACCTCGTCGACCAGCACCGCGACCACGGCCGCCGGCACCAGCAGCAGGTTGAGCAGCGGCAGCCGGTCCCCCTCGACCGCGACGGCCCAGGCCGGCGGGCTGGGCGCCCCGGAGGACCGCCCGAGGTCGATGTTGCGGACGAAGGCGACGGTGGCGCCACGCCCGCCGAGCCGCGTCAGCACCCCCGTGCCGAGGCCGAGCGCCAGCAGCGCCGCGGGCAGCAGCAGGACCAGGACCAGCCCCGTCGGGCCGGGACGGACCGTCGTCACGACCAGCAGGACGACCGACAGGTCCCGGGCCAGGTGCCGGTGGAGCTGTCCGATCCCGGCCTTCGCCAGCAGCGCCTCGCCGCCCGGCCGGCGCAGCAGGGTGAGCTCACCGGCGGCGGCGGCCAGGCCGGCGACCGCGAAGGGGATCATCCAGCCGAGGGTCCCGGCCAGCACCATCACGGCGTACGACAGCAGTAGCGCGCCGATGAGGCCGGCATCCGGCTGCCTGCGCAGTTTGCTGAACAAAGACACTCCCCTATCGATCACCGGCGAATCCGGGCAGGTGCGACCTTAACGTGGCATGTCCTTCGAGTATTGCCGGGGTGTCGCGTGGCCCACCGGCGGGCCGCGCCCGGCCACGACGCGACGGGGCCCCGACCGATCCCGGCCGGGGCCCCGTGACGCGCGACGGCGGTCAGCCGCCGATGACGACCCGCCGCACGCCGGCCCAGCGGGCCGGGTCGGTGACCCGGCGGCCGTCCACCAGGACGGTCACGCCGGGCAGGTCGGACGGGCTGAGGGTGCGGTACTCCGCGTGGTCCGCCTGCACCACGGCCGCGCCGAGCGGCTCACCGGCGTACGGCGGCAGGCCGTGCGCGGCGAGTTCCTCGTCGGTGTACATCGGATCCGAGACGTACGGCCGGGCACCGCGCCGACGCAGCGCGTCCACGGTCGGGAAGACACCGGAGAAGGCGGTCTCCTTGACCCCGCCCCGGTAGGCGGCGCCCAGCACCAGCACCCCGACGTCGGTCAGGTCGCCGTACGCGGCGGCGAGCAGGTCGACCGCGTACTCGGGCATGGCCGCGTTGGCCTCCCGGGCCGAGCGGACGACGGTCGCCGCCGGGTCGTTCCACAGGTACATCCGGGGGTAGATCGGGATGCAGTGCCCGCCGACCGCGATGCCCGGCTGGTGGATGTGGCTGTACGGCTGGGTGTTGCAGGCCGCGATGACCTTGGTGACGTCCACGCCGACGGTGTCGGCGAACCGGGCGAACTGGTTGGCCAGCCCGATGTTGACGTCCCGGTAGGTGGTCTCGGCCAGCTTGGCCAGCTCGGACGCCTCGGCGGAGCCGAGGTCCCAGACGCCGTTGGGGAGGTCGAGGTCGGGCCGCTCGTCGAAGTCCAGCACCGCCTCGTAGAAGCGGACGCCGTGCGCCGCCGACGTCTCGTCGATGCCGCCGACCAGCTTCGGGTAGCGACGCAGGTCGGCGAAGACCCGGCCGGTGAGCACCCGCTCGGGGCTGAAGACGAGGTGGAAGTCCTTGCCCGCGGTCAGCCCCGAGCCCTCCTCGAGCATCGGCGCCCAGCGGTTGCGGGTGGTGCCGACCGGCAGGGTGGTCTCGTAGCTGACCAGGGTGCCCGGCTTCAGCCCGGCGGCGATGGCGCGGGTCGCGTCGTCCATCCAGCCGAAGTCCGGCACGCCCTCCGCGTCCACGAAGAGCGGCACGACCACCACGACCGCCTCGGACTCGGCGACCGCGGCGGCGGTGTCGGTGGTGGCGCTCAGCAGCCCGGCGGCCACCGTCTCCTTGAGTTTGACGTCGAGGTCGGTCTCACCGGGGAAGGGCACCGCCCCGTCGTTGACCAGCCCGACGACCCGCTCGGAGACGTCGGCACCGATCACCCGGTGGCCCTTCGTGGCGAACTGCACGGCGAGCGGCAGACCGATCTTCCCCAGCGCGACGACGCAGATGTTCATGGAACTACTTTCCTCCTGAGGGCCAGATACGGCGCAGACGGGCGATGAGCCGCCGCGGAGTCACCGGAGTGACCGCGACGATCACCTGGCCCTTGTGGTTGACGGTGGGCGTGACGAGATGCAACCGGACCCCCTGCCGGACGACGACGCGCGGCGCGGACAGCCGCCGCTCGGCGCGGACGGGAACCGGGCGGGACCCGCTGCCCTCGCCCCTGGCCCGCACCACCTGACGCCCGCTGCCCACGGCCCGCACCAGTTCGTCGGCCGGAAGGTCCGCCCGCACGACGGTACCGTCCCGGCCGCCCGAGACCACGCCGTCGACGGTCAGCTCTCCCACCCCGATCCGGAGCGGCCCGCACGCCTCCGTGCCGGGGCTCGTCCACGGGGGCCGGGCGGTGACGGTCAGCACCCGGTTTCCGGCGGGGTCGTGCCGCCAGGTGAGATCCGTCGCGACGAGCCGCGCCATGATCTCGCCGGCGCGGTCGGTGACGTCGTAGAGGTCGTCCGGCAGCGACAGCCGCGGATCGCGGAAGCCGACGTATCCCGCGTACCACCGGCCGTCCTCGACCGTCACGGGGGGCAGTTCGCCGACGGCCTGCTGCCGGACCAGGTCGAGCAGCTGGGCGAGGTCGCCGTGCTGGGCGATGGCCAGCCGCAGCCGGACGTCGGCCGGCAGCCGGTCCCGGATGCCGTCGGTGAGGTACTGGTCGGCCAGCTTGCGGATCCGCGTGTGCACCTGCTGCTGGGCGTCCTCCGGCAGGTCGAGGAAGTCCTTGCGGAGCAGCTTCGCGACCTCCCAGGTGAAGTGCCGCACCAGCACCGCGTCGCGCCGCTGACCGGGTTCGATCAGGCCGGCGACGAAGTCGACGATCTCCTCCGCGCAGCGCAGCCGCTCCTCGTGGCGGCTGCGGTAGGTGATGTTCTGCGCGTTCTCCCGGCGCACCGCGAAGTAGTAGTCGTAGTCGGCGAGCACCGAGATCCGCCGGGCGCGGTAGCAGGCCTCCAGCGTGAACGGCTGGTCGCTGCCCATGGGCATGTCCTCGCGGAAGCGCAGGTGGTGCCGCTCGACGAGGTCGCGACGGAACAGCTTGGTGTTCGACAGGGACCAGGGCAGCTCGCTGTCGAACAGGTCGACGTCGGGCGCGCTGCTGGCGTAGACCGCCTGGTGGACGTACCGCTTGTTGGTGCCCACCATCCGGCCGAGCACGACGTCGGACTCCCACCGGTCCGCCGCGGTGACGAGTCGCTCCAGGGCCTCCGGCCCGAGGTGGTCGTCGGAGCCGATGAAGAACACGTACCGCCCGGTGGCCCGCTCCAACGCCCGGTTGCTCGGCGCGGCCGGCCCGCCCGAATTCGCCTGGTGCAGCACGGTGAAGGTCTCCGGATACCGCGCCGCGAAACGGTCGAGCTCCTCGCCGCTGCCGTCGGTCGAGCCGTCGTCCACCGCGACCACCTGCAGCCGGTCCCGGCCGATGGTCTGCTCGACCAGCGAGGTCAGGCAGGTGGTCAGGTAGGGCATCGTGTTGTAGACCGCGACGACGACGCTGACGTCCGGCGCGCTCGTCCGGCCGCTCTCCCCGTCGAACCTCATCGTCTGCCTCTCGCTGTGGCGGCGGCCCGGGCGGAACCTCGGCGAGTGTACGGCACACAGGTGCACGGTCGGTGACACCTGAGCGCCCCCGGTGAGGCGCGCGGCCGGGCCGGTCACCGATGGCTCCATCCGGACTGGTGGGGGCCTCGCCCGGCGTCCGGACCGCCCCGCCGGACCGCCCCGCCGGGCCGCCGCGTCGCTGCCGTCCCCCGCCCGCGACGCCTGATAGTCTGCCGCGGGCGCAATTCGATCACCGGAGCACTGGGCCTGGGCTGCGGTTCGCCCGGCGGTCGACGCGGGGGACGGTCGTCGAGAAGGCATGGGCATGGACGTCAGAACCGACCCTGATCGGGAGACAACGACTGCCGACGCCACCACGGGCGCCGGGCCCGGTGGCATGATCCGCCGGCTGCGGAGCGCCCTGCTCCTCGCCTGGCCGGCCCTCGTCGGCTACACCGCGGTACGGGCCGTCGGACTGGTCACCCTGGCGGTGTGGGCGGACGCGAGGGACGCCCGGTTCGGCCGGCTCATCGGCATCAGGGCGGACGCCGGCTGGTACCTCCGGATCGCCGAGCGGGGCTACGACTCCGGCGAGCGGTTGCAGAGCGACATGGCGTTCTTCCCGCTCTACCCGTACGTGGTCTCCTGGCTGGAGCCGCTGTCGCCGCTGGCCATGCGGAACACCGCCATCGCGGTCGCCTGGGTCGCGTCGCTGGCGGCCGCCTGGGGGCTGTTCGCCGTGGGCAACCATCTGCACGGGCGGCGCACGGGTGTCCTGCTCGCGGTGGTGTGGGGCCTGCTGCCGCACGCGATGGTCCAGTCGATGGCGTACACGGAGTCGCTCTTCACCGCCCTCGCCGCCTGGTCGCTGTACGCCGTGCTGACCCGACGCTGGCTGACCGCCGGCGTGCTGTGCCTGCTCGCCGGCCTGACCCGGCCGACCGCCTCCGCCCTGATCCCCGTGGTGATGCTCGCCGCGCTGATCGCCCTGCTCCGCCGGTACGGCGGTTGGCGGGCGGCGGTCGCCCTCGTGCTGGCCCCGCTGGGGTGGGTGGGATACCTGGCCTGGGTGGGCTGGCGCACCGGCCGGCCCGACGGCTGGTTCCACATCCAGTCCGCCGGCTGGGGTTCCACCTTCGACGCCGGCGCGGCCTCGGTCGAGGCGCTGGGCAAGGCGCTCGACGAGCCCTCGTCCCTGCAGTGGTACATGGTGGCGACGGTGGCGCTGGTGTCCATCGCCCTGTTCGTGCTGAGCTGCCTCGACCGGCAGCCGTGGCCGCTGCTGATGTTCAGCGGCCTGTTGCTGTTGACCACGCTCGGCTCGTCCGGCTACTTCTACTCCAAGGCCCGGTTCCTGCTGCCGGCGTTCGCTCTCCTGCTGCCGGTGGCACGGTCGCTGGCCAGGACCACCGGGCCACGGATCGCGGTCGTGCTGGCCACCATGACCGTCATCTCCGCCTACTTCGGCTCCCACCTGCTGCTGATCTGGAGCGCCTCACCCTGACCGCCTCGCCCTGACCGGCCACCGGCCTCGGGCGCCCGAGGCCGGTGTGGCCCGCCGGGCGCCCGAGGCCGGTGGCGATGCACCTAGCGGGTCAGCGGCCGCACGTCCCAGACCCACACGTCCTGGACGCGCTGTCCCGGGCCGAAGCAGGCGTCGAGGACGGTCCGCAGCTCGGCCTCCCTCGGATGCGACGGCAGCACCACCGCGTCGGCCTTCCACCACCGCACGTCGGCCACGGCCTGCTCCCGCTCCGGGCCCGTGACGGTGGGCGGCCGGGTGCCCGCCCCGACCGCGGTGAGCAGCACCGCCGTCGGGCGGGGCGCCACACCCCACCGGCCGGTGTCGTCGGTCGGCGAGGTGGGACCGAGGAAGTAGCCCTGCGGGACGGCGAACCCGGTCAGGCTCGCCGCACCCCAGTAGATCGAGGTCATGTTGTGCACGGGCACGGGCACCAGGGTCCT
The DNA here is from genome assembly GCF_040640115.1 of Micromonospora sp. NPDC023644. NCBI lineage: Bacteria > Bacillati > Actinomycetota > Actinomycetes > Micromonosporales > Micromonosporaceae > Micromonospora > Micromonospora sp. NPDC023644. The sequence continues at coordinate 93,885 of NZ_JBFABA010000015.1, forward strand.
GCCCTCGGCGACGTGGTCCCGCCACGTCCCCGAGGTGACGAAGGACGGCACCTCGGTGCGGCCCTTCGCCTCCAGCGGCGTCGGCAGCATCGGCAGCAGCGCCGCCGCCAGCGCCGCGCCCGCCAGCACCCGCAGCGGCCGGCCGACGTGGGCGTCCGACCGCTTCGCCAGGGCCGTCACCCGGTCCAGGCCGAACGCCAGCAGCAGCCCGATGACCACGGTGGTGATCAGCGCGAACCGGGCGATCACCATCGCGTCGATGATCGGCAGGCCGTTGATGAGCGCGAACGGGGCGGGGATGTCGGTCTTCCGCGCGCCCCAGCTCAGCGTCGAACCCAGGGCGAACAGCCCGGAGGCGATGCCGACCAGGGCGAGCACGCGCACCCCCAGCTCCCGCCGGAGCGCGGCGACCGCGACGGCCACCAGCACCAGGACCGGCCAGCCGTAGAAACTGGCCTCCTCGGTGGTGTTGGCGGAGAGGCCCTTCGCGCTGTTCGGCCCTCCCCCGATGGACTCGGTGGCGTAGGCGACGAACGACCCGAGCTTGAGCGAGTAGACGTCCGGGTTGCCGGGGTGGCCGACGCGGTGCTGCGGGCCGGCGAACTGCATCCACAGCGGGTAGGCGGTGACCACGAGCACGAGCGCGCCGGCGATCCCCAGGGCGGCGAGTGCCGACGGCGCGCGCCGCAGCGCCTCCCGCGGCCGGAGCAGCACGTAGGCGATAGTCGCCATCGCGGCACCGAGCGCGACCAGGAAGAGGATCTCCAGGCCGACGTAGAACTGGGCGGCGACCAGCCCGCCCAGGACCAGCCCGTTGCGAACCGCCGCGCCGGGCCGGGCCAGCAGGACGATGCGCCAGACGATGAACGGCACCAGCCACTGGGCGGTGATGTGCGGATGCCCGTTGCTGTGCGCCACCATCGCCGGCGCGAAGGCGCAGAACAGGCCGCCGACGAAGGCCGCCGCCCGGGACTCGACCAGGTGCCGGGACAGCACCCAGTACCAGGCGAACCCGGTGCCGAGCAGGTTCAGGGTGAGCAGCAGCAGGAACGACAGCGAGGGGCCGCCCAGCACCGTGACCGGGGTGAGCAGGATGCCGGTCAGTTGCATGCCCACGTTGGCCACGAGGTTGACGCCTTCGGGGGCGTTCTGCAGCGTGGTGAAGAAGGGGTTCTTCAGGTGCGTCGTCGCGTGCGCGGCGTACGCCAGCATCCACTCGTTGAAGCCCTGGTCGTCGGGCCGGGTGCCGAGCAGGCGGCCGTCCGGGTCGCGCCAGCCCCGCGCGGTCAGCATGAGCGCGCCGAGGAGGTAGACCGCCGCCGCGAGCAGGTCGGCCAGCCGCGAGCGGGTCAGCCACGCCGGGCCGGACCACGCGTACCGTCGGGTCGCCGGCGCCGGGGCGGCCTGCTCCTCCGGGACCGCCGCGTCCCCGTGGCCGGCGGGTGTGCCCGGTTCGGCGAGCCGGCTGGCCGCCGGGTCCGCCCGGGACCCGTCGGGCGTCGATCTGCTGCTCGCCACTTGTTCCGTAGGCCCTGTCGTCACGACCGCGGATCTTAGCCGCGCCCGGCCGAGCGCGAGCCGCCCGGCGCGCGGACGGCGGATCGCGACCGGCCGCAGGTGGGCCCGTCCGGACGGCGCGGGTCGACAGGGCGGCGGACCATCCGGACGGTCACGGGTGAACAGGGCCAAACAGTGCCGTCAGGACGATCCGCGCCATCCCGGCACCGGGACGACGCACCGATGTCGCGCATCGGCGGTTTCGGCGGACCCGGCGTAGATTTGGAACGGCCTGTTGGGCTGAGGCAGAATTCGTCGACATCCAGGGACCGTGCCGGGGCACGCCGGCTGCCCTTCACGAAACCACTCGGAGGAGCCACCCAAGTGAAGGTCATCAGCGTGGTCGGGGCCCGTCCCCAGCTGATCAAGCTCGCACCCATCGCCGCAGCCTTCGCCCGCACGGAGCACGAGCACGTCATCGTGCACACCGGGCAGCACTACGACGCCGACCTCTCCGACGTCTTCTTCTCCGGGCTCGGCATCCCCGACCCGGACGTGCACCTGGGCATCGGCTCGGCGTCGCACGGCGTGCAGACCGGCAAGGCCCTCGCCGCGCTGGACCCGGTGTTCCTGGCCGAGAAGCCCGACTGGGTCCTGGTCTACGGCGACACCAACTCGACCCTCGCCGGCGCGGTCTCCGCGGTCAAGCTGCACCTGCCCGTCGCGCACCTCGAGGCCGGGCTGCGCTCGTTCAACCGGCGGATGCCGGAGGAGCACAACCGGATCCTCACCGACCACGCCGCGGACCTGCTCCTCGCACCGACGGAGGAGGCCATGCGGCACCTCGCCGCGGAAGGGCTCGCCGACCGGTCGGTTCTCGCCGGCGACGTGATGGTCGACGTCTGCCTCGGCGTACGCGACGCGGTGCTGGCCGGCCGGCACCCGGCCCCCGCCCTGCCGGAGGGCATCGACCCCGGCGAGCCGTACCTGCTGGCCACCGTGCACCGCGCCGAGAACACCGACTCCGCCGAGCGGCTGGCCGCCCTGGTCGACGCGCTGGCCGACCTGCCCGTGCCGGTCGCGCTGCTGGCGCATCCGCGCCTGGTGGCCAAGGCCGAGGAGCACGGCGTCAAGCTCGCCCGGGGCGCGGTGCACGTCGGGCGACCGCTGCCGTACGCCGGCATGGTCGCCGCCGTCATCGGTTCCGCCGGTGTGGTCACCGACTCCGGCGGACTCCAGAAGGAAGCTCACCTGCTGGCCCGGCCGTGCACCACGCTGCGCCCGGAGACGGAGTGGATCGAGACCCTCGAGGGTGACTGGAACCGTCTGGTGCCCGAGCCGGCCGCGCTGAGCCGGGCGGAGTGGATCGACGTGGCCACCCGGCCGGCACCCACCGCCGACCGTGGCACCCCGTACGGCGACGGTCGGGCCGCCGAGCGCGTCGTCTCCATCCTGGAGTCGAGGTGAACATGCCGGACAACGCGAAGACGGACGCATCTCACCTGCCCGTGCTAGCTTCTCCCTCCGTGTCAGCATCCTCTGGAAACGGACGTTCGTCGTACTCCGCCCGCTCGGGCCGGCGCGACGAGCGGGTCCGGCCCCACCTGATCTACCTCGCCATCGGGTTCCCTCCGGCGGCCAAGAGCTGCGCGTACCGGATGCGGGAGACCGCCAACCAGTTCCGTCGGCTCGGCTGGGACGTCACCGTCGTGACGATCGCCGCCGCGTCGTGGGAGCGGGACTCGGGGCTGGACTACACCCTCTCGGAGAACGTCGATCCGGGCATCGAGATCGTGGAGCTCCCGCTCGCCCGGGAGGACCTCGAGACCGACATCCGCAAGTTCAGCGAGGAGCGCGCGCTGCGGCCGGACAAGTGGCTGACCAGGCTGCGCAAGCGGGAGCAGAAGCAGTTCCCGGAGCCGGTCTTCGGCGGCTGGCGCGCCACCCTCGAGCGGGCGGTGCTCGACGTCCACCGCCGGCACCCGGCCGACCTGCTGCTCGCCAGCTGCGTCCCCTACGTCAACCTGGCCGCCGCCTGGAAGCTGTGGGAGGAGTGCGGCGTCCCCTACGCCGTCGACTTCCGCGACGGCTGGTCGATCGACGTGGTCAACGGCGGCGAGGCGTTCACCCCGGACTCCGAGGCGGGCGCCTGGGAACGCAAGATCATGGATCACTGCCTCTCGCTGTGGGTGGTCAACGACCCCATCGCGGAGCACTACCGGGCCCGCTACCCGCACGTCGCCGACCGGATCCACGTGGTGCGCAACGGCTACGACAAGGACAGCGTTCCGGCCCGGCCGCGCAAGGCCGACCTCGACGCCGGTCTCACCTTCGGCTACCTGGGCACGGTGAACTACTCCCGGCAGCAGCTCAGTGTCGTGCTGAACGCCTGGCGGGCCGCGCGGCAACAGGACCCGTTGCTGCGCAACGCGAAGCTCGACATCCGGGGCCACATCGGCGCCGGGGCGAACCGGGAGGCGAACAGCCTCACCGAGCTGATCCGCGACGCCGAGCAGGACGGCGTGTCCTTCGGCGGGCCGGTGCGCAAGGCGGAGGTGGCCGACACCTACGCCGGTTGGGACGCCCTGGTGCTGATCCTCATCGGCGGTCGCTACGTCACCTCCGGCAAGGTCTACGAGTACATGGCGACCGGCCTGCCGATCGTGTCGGTGCACGAGGTCGACCATGACGCGTCCCGGGTGCTGACCGGGCACCCGCTCTGGAGCGGCGCGTTCGGGCTCGACGAGATGAAGCTCACCAACGCCTTCCGGGAGGCCGCGCGGGCGACCCTCGAGGCCACCGACACCGAACGGGCCGCGGTGCGCGCCCACGCCGACCCCTTCACCCGGGAGGGACTGATGACCAGGGCCGTACGGCAACTGGCCGAGTACGCGCTGAGTGATCCGCACGATCTGCCGGTCAACGGCGCTGCCGTCCATCCGTCGGGCGCAACCCCGACCACCGGTGCGGCCGAGTCCGTTCGGGCGGGCGGTGTGAGCGCATGACCGAGGTGTTGCTGGTCGCGGGCACGCCGCCCCAGCCCGGAATCCTGTCCGGCGCGGTGCGCCGGCTCCGGGAGCAGGGCGCACGCGTCCGCCTGGTGGGCGCGCTCAACCCGGACGAACTCCCCGCCGACCTGGGCGTGGACGGCCTGTGCGCGTTGCCCGAGGCGATCGCCAAGACCGCGCCCAGCAGGACCGCGCTGCGCGCGGGGCCCGGCGAGCGGGTGTGGGCGCGGATCCGCCGTGAGCCGTGGCTGCGGGAGCGGTACCGCAGCGCCGACGTGCTGGTGGCGATGGACGCGCACGCCATCTACACGGTGTGGCGGCTCGCCCAGCGCAACCGCACCGCCGACGCCCGCTACGGGGTGGCCGCCGCGGTGCAGGCCATCGCGGAGCGGAAGATGCGTCCCGCGCCGAGCCCGCTGCAACGGCTGACGAACGGGCTTCCGTCGTCCGACGTCGTCCGGCAGGGCGTGAGCCGGCTGGTGCACGCCGCTCCGCACGCGGCGGTGTCGGCCGTCACCGCCCGGCCCCTGATGCGCAGCAAGATCGGCACCCAGCTGTGGCTCACCGCCGTGCAGGCGCCGCGGATGCCCGACTCGCTGCGGGCGAAGGTCGCCCACCAGGTGGCGGACAGCATGGCGTGGGCGGGCCGTCCCGACGGCGAGGCGCTCATCCTCAACGCCACGGCGCGCAAGCTCAGCCAGCCCGCCGCGCGGGCGCGGATGCTGGCGGACGCCGCCAGCCGGCAACTCAAGGCCGGCATCGCTCCCAGCGACCTCAAGCCCGCGGTGGAGGCGCTGCTCTCCGTCGCCGACCAGCGGCACCGGGTCGACGAGAACGCCGCCGCCGCCAACCTGCTCAACCGGGCCATGACGCTGGCCTTCGACCGGGTGCTGCACATCGACCAGCTCAGCTCGCCGCTGGCGCAGGATCCGGAGGGCTTCATCGCGCCGTTCCGGCGGTCGCTCACGGCGACCACCGTGGCCGCCCCCCGCGGGCGGCTGCAGCCGGCGGCGCCGCCGCCCACCGGGCGGCCGCTGCGGCTGCTCATCGCCACCAGCGCCAACGACAACTTCCTGAAGCTGATCCGGGCGCACTACGAGGCGCACCCGGACGTCGAGGTCCGTTTCCTCGACCTCGCGGCGAACGCCGCGCTCAAGAGCGTGACCTGGGCGGCCAAGTCGATGCTCGAGCACCGGCTGTCGGCGGACCAGACGGCCTACGGCGCGAAGGTCGAGGACCGGCTGCGCCCGCACCTCGACTGGGCCGACACCGTGTTCGTCGACTGGTGCGTCGCGCCGGCCGCGCTGTTCACCATGATCGATCCGGGCACCACCCGGATCATCGCGCGGCTGCACAGCTACGAGGCGATCTCCCGCTGGCCGCACATGGTCGACTTCTCGCGCATCGACGACCTCGTCTTCGTCGCGGACCACATCAAGGACCTGACCACCACCCTGGTCCCGCAGTTGCAGGGCGCCGACGCGCCTCGGATGCACGTGCTGGACAACGCGATGGACCTGCGCGGTTTCCAGATCGACAAGGCTCCGGAGGCCCGCTTCCAGCTCGGCATGGTGGGCATCAACCAGGTCGCCAAGGACCCGCGGTGGGCGATCGAGGTGCTCCGGCTCCTGCGCCGGCGCGACGACCGCTACCGGCTGCTCCTGGTCGGCGGGGAGATGAACCCCGACGTGAGCATCGCCACCCGCGAGTACCTGGAGGCGTTCCACCGGGACCTCGCCGAGCTGGAGCCGTCGGGCGCGGTCCGCCGGCTCGGCCCGACCAACGACGTGCCGAAGATGCTCGCCGACATCGGCGTCATCATCAGCTCCTCGGTCCGTGAGGGGTGCCACTGCGGCCTGATGGAGGGGGCGGCGAGCGCCGCCGTCCCGGTCGTACGGGACTGGCCGTTCTTCGCGGGCCGGCCGCACAGCGCCCGCACGCTGTACCCCGAGGGGTGGGTCATCGGCACCCCGGAGGAGGCGGTCGAGCGGATCCTCGCCACCACGGCCACCGAGGAGACCTGGCGGGCCACCGGCCGGGCGGCGTCCGAGCACGCCCTGCGGGAATGGGACTGGTCCGTCGTGCAGCACCACTTCGACCGGATGATCCTCGACGGCGGGCAGAGCTAGTCAGGCCGGAACGTACGACGAGGCCCCACACCGGATCCGGTGTGGGGCCTCGTCGGTGTCTCGGCACTCCGCCGTCAGGCGGACCGCGGGGACGGGGTCAGGGCGGGCCGGTGGCCGTCCGCTGCGGAATCGGCGGCGGACAGCTCCTGGTCGGCAGCGCCGAGTCGGCTGTCGCGCAGCTCCGCCCACTGCAGCGAGTGCCGGATGCCGTCCTCCAGCGACAGCCTCGGCTGCCACCCGAGCAGTTCCCGGGCCCGCTCGCTGCGGGTGTACGTGCCGGCCGAGTCGCCCGGCCGCCGGGGCGACAGGCGGGTCTCGATCGGTCGGCCCAGCACGTTGGTGAACGCGGTCAGCAACTCGCGGACCGTGGTGCCGTTGCCCGTGCCCAGGTTGACGACCTCGTAGCCGGCGCGGCCCGGGGCGAGGACGGTGTCGAACCGGCGCAACGCCTCGACGTGCGCCTCGGCGAGGTCCCACACGTGCACGTAGTCCCGGATGCCCGAGCCGTCGCGGGTCGGCCAGTCGGTGCCGGTGACCTGGAACGGCTCCCCGGTCCGCGTCGCCTCGATCATCTTGCCGAGCACGTGCGACGGGCGGGCCAGTTGCAGGCCCGTCCGCATCCGGGGGTCGGCCCCGACCGGGTTGAAGTAGCGCAACGAGACGACCCGCAGCGCGTACGCCCGGGCGCTGTCCTGGAGCACCTGCTCCACCATGGCCTTGCTGTGCGCGTACGGGCTGTTGGCGGCCACCGGGGACGTCTCGTCGACCGCGAAGTCGTCACCGGGCTGGTAGATGGCCGCCGAGGAGCTGAACAGGAACCGGTCGCACCCGTTGGCGACGAGCGCGTCGAGGAACTCGACCGTCTTGCCGACGTTCTCCCGGTAGTAGCGCAGCGGGTGCGCGACCGAGTCCGGCACCACGATCAGCGCGGCGCAGTGGACGGTCGCCTCGATGTCCGGGTGCTCCGCGAAGATGCGGTCGACCAGCTGCCGGTCGGCGATGTCACCCCGGTAGAAGATCCGGTCCCGCACGAACTCGGCCCGGCCCGTGCTGAGATCGTCCAGGATCACGGGCGTGACGCCCGCGTCCAGGCAGGCGGAGGCGATGGTGCTGCCGATGAAACCGGCGCCCCCGGCGATCAGGACCTTCATGCGTCGACTTTCCCGGTGGCGGAGGCGATCGGCACGGTGACGCCGTCGCTGGCGGAACGGAGGACGGCCCCGGCCACCTCGACCGTGCGCAGGCCCTGCCGGAGCGTCACGATGTCGCTCTCCTTGCCCTCGACCGCGTCGCGGAAGCGCTCGTGCTCGACCAGCAGCGGCTCGCGCTTCGGGATCGCGTAGCGCACCATGTCGCCCTCGGCGACGCCCCGGAACGCGCGCAGCGCCTCCCACTCGGTGTCGATGGCGCCGTTGGCGTAGAAGGTGAGGTCGGCGGTGAGGGTGTCGGCGACGAAGCAGCCCCGGTCACCGGTGATCACCGTGGACCGCTCCTTGAGCGGGCTCAGCCAGTTGACCAGGTGGTTGACCATGGTGCCGTCGGCGAGCTGCCCCACCACGGCGACCATGTCCTCGTGCAGCCGGCCGCTGCGCGAGACCGTCCGGGCCGACACCGAGGTGTACTCCTGGCCGGTCACCCAGCTGGTCAGGTCGATGTCGTGGGTGGCCAGGTCCATCACCACGCCGACGTCGGCGATGCGGTGCGGGAAGGGGCCCTGCCGGCGGGTGACGACCTGGTAGACCTCGCCCAGCTCGCCCGCCTCCAGGCGGGTGCGCAGGTTCTGCAGGGCGGGGTTGTACCGCTCGATGTGCCCCACCCCGGCCACCAGGCCGGCGGCCTCGAAGGCCTCCACGAGCCGCAGCGCCGCGTCGACGCTCTGCGCGAGGGGCTTCTCGATCAGGGCGCTGACGCCGTTGGCGGCCAACTCCAGGCCGATCCGCTCGTGCAGCGCGGTCGGGCAGGCCACCACCGCGTAGTCGACGCCGAGGGCGAGCAAATCGCCGAGCTCGGGCACCACCGGCGCCCGCAGCGTGCCGGTGGTGTCGCCCGCCGGGTCCACGATGCCGACCAGCTCGACGCCGTCCAGTCCGGCGAGCACGCGGGCGTGGTTGCGGCCCATCGCGCCGAGGCCGATCAGGCCGGCGCGCAGCTTGCGTCCGGCGCTCATCGGGCGCCTCCGGCCAGGTTCGCGCCCTCGGCGATGCGCTCCAGCTCGGCCTCGGTCAGCGAGGGGTGGACCGGCAGGGAGACGACCTCGGCGGCGGCGCGCTCGGTCTCCGGCAGCTCCCAGGGGCCGGGCCTGCCGTCCGCGGTGAGGTACGGCTTGAGCCGGTGGATCGGGGTCGGGTAGTAGACCGCGTTGCCGATGCCCAGCTCGGTCAGGCGCTGCTGGGCGGCGTCCCGGTCGCCGCGCACCCGCACGGTGTACTGGTGGTAGACGTGGCGGGCGGCGTCGGCCACCGGCGGGGTCACCATCCCGGTGATCTTCGAGTCGAGGAACTTGGCGTTGGCCCGGCGCTGCTCGGTCCACTCGCCGAGCTGGCCCAGCTGGACCCGGCCGATGGCCGCGGCGACGTCGGTCATCCGCATGTTCGCGCCGACGATCTCGTTGGCGTACCGCTGCTCCATGCCCTGGTTGCGCAGCAGCCGCAGGGTGCGGGCGAGCCCGGCGTCGGCGGTGCTGACCATGCCGCCCTCCAGGGCGTGCATGTTCTTGGTGGGGTAGAAGCTGAAGCAGCCGGCGGTGCCGAACGCGCCCACCGGGGTGCCGTCCAGCGCGGCGCCGTGCGCCTGGGCGGCGTCCTCGACGACGGCCAGGCCGTGCCGCTCGGCGATCGCCATGATCCGGTCCATCGCGGCGGGGTGGCCGTAGAGGTGCACCGGCATGATCGCCACGGTGCGCGGGGTGACCGCCGCGGCGACCGCCTCCGGGTCGACGCAGAAGCTGCCCGGCTCGATGTCCACGAAGACCGGCTCGGCGCCGACCAGCCGGACGGCGTTCGCGCTGGCCGCGAAGGAGAACGACGGCACGATGACCTCGTCGCCCGGGCCGAAGCCGAGCGCCATGAGGGTGAGCTGCAGGGCGGACGTGCCCGAGTTCACCGCGACGCAGTGCCGCCCGGCGACCAGCTCACCGAACTCCTCCTCGAAGGCCGCGACCTCGGGCCCCTGCACCACCCGGCCGCTGCGCAGCACCCGCACGGCCGCTTCGATCTCGGCTTCCCCGATGATCGGCCGTGCCGGGGGGATGAACTCTGGGTGCGGCCCAGCCATGGGGATTCCTCCTGTGTCGAACGGGCGCGGGGGTCTCGGGGTGCGATACTAGTCCGCTGGGCCACGGGTGGGGCCAGCCGAGTGCGTCGTCAGGCGACGGCCCGACGGGGTTCAGATCAGATCCGCGAGCGGGGCGTCGAGGACCTCGGGCGCTGCGTCGACCTGACCACCGCATGCTACCCGCAGCCCCGCCACGATCGCCGAAGCCATCCTGGCGAGCTCGGCGGTGTCGAGCGAGCCCCGGGAGATGGCCAGCCGCCAGTAGACGGGCCCGACGATCAGGTCGGCCGCGGCCTGCGGGCGCACGGCGGCCGGCAGCTCGCCCCGACCGACCGCGCGGCCGATGACGATCTCGCCGACCCGGTCCTGGTAGTCGTTGAGCGCCCGCTGGAGGGTCTCGGCGATCTGCGGGTTGCGCGCCGCCTCGGCGAGCAGGTCCGGGATGATCTGCGACGCCAGCGGGTGGCTCAGCGCCCCGGACACCACCAGGAGCAGCAACTCGACGTCGCCGTCCAGGCTGCCGGTGTCCAGCAGGGGGAGCTTGCGGCCGGCGACGGCGGACACCATGTCGAGCACCAGGTCGATCTTGGAGCGCCAACGACGGTAGATTGCGGTCTTGCTCACCCCGGCCCGGCGAGCCACCGCCTCGATGGAGAGCCGACCGTAACCGACCTCGGCCAGCTCCTGCATGACCGCGCGGCGGATGGCCGTGGTGATCTCGCCTCGGAGAACCGCCGCGCCGGCCGGCACCCGTCTCTTATCGGTCTTCACGTGCAACAATGTAGCGCAGCGACGGTACGGTTGCGTCCCGACGTGTTTTCCACTACGGTTCGCGCTGCGACGAGGCGGCGCTCCGCGCACTGGCCACGCTCATCACGTCGTCGCGCGCACCCCGTCGGTACGAAAGATCGGAGCGCCAGATCATGGCCAACACCACGGTGGCCGACCCCGATTCCGGCCTCAGCGGGGCCGAGCTCGCACACCGGTACGGGCTCCGGGTCGCCGGGGAGCGACCGTCGCTGTCCGAGTACGCCCGGAAGCTGTGGGCGTACCGGCACTTCATGACAGCGTATTCCCGGGCGAAGGTCGCCTCCTCGTTCAGCAATACGCAGCTCGGCCAGCTCTGGCAGGTACTGACCCCGCTGACCAACGCGGCGGTCTACTACCTGATCTTCGGCGTGATCATGTCCCAGGGCCGGAACGTCCCGAACTTCATCGCGTACCTGTGCACGGGCGTGTTCATCTTCATGTTCACCCAGAGCGCGGTACTCAACGGCACCAGCTCGATCACGTCCAACCTGGGGCTGATCCGGGCGTTGCAGTTCCCCCGGGCCGCGCTGCCGATCACCGCCACGCTCATCCAGCTCCAGCAGCTGCTCATGGCGATGGTGGTGCTGGCCGGCATCGTGCTCGTCACCGGGGAGCCGATCACCCTCAAGTGGCTGATGATCGTGCCCGCCCTGCTCCTCCAGTCGGTCTTCAACGTCGGCCTCACCATGATCATGGCTCGGCTCGGCTCGAAGATCACCGACCTGAAGCAGGTCATGCCGTTCGTGCTGCGCACCTGGATGTACGCCTCCGGGGTGCTCTACAGCGTGACCCTCTTCCGGGACCACCTGCCCGGCTGGGCGGCGACCGCCCTGGAGTGCAACCCCGTCCTCATCTACATCGAGCTGGCCCGGTACTCGCTGCTGGAGTCGGCCCACCCGGAGCACATCACGTCCTCGCCGACGCAGCTCTGGCTGCTCGGCGTCGGCTGGGCGGTGCTGTTCGGCATCGGCGGGTTCATCTACTTCTGGCGCGGAGAAGAGGAGTACGGCCGTGGCTGACCAGATCCAGCCTGCGGGCAGCGCCGTCGCGGAGCAGCGGCGCATCCCGACCGTCGTGGTGGACGACGTGCACGTCATCTACCGGATCCACAAGGGCGCCACCGGTGGCACCAGTCCGGTCGCCGCGCTGAAGCGCATCGCCTCCCGGACCAACGCCCCGAACATCCGCGAGGTGCACGCGGTCAAGGGCGTGAGCTTCACCGCCTACCAGGGCGAGGCGATCGGGCTGATCGGCAGCAACGGCTCCGGCAAGTCCACCCTGCTGCGGGCCATCGCCGGGCTGCTGCCCGTGAACCGGGGCGCCGTCTACACCCTGGGTCAGCCGTCGCTGCTCGGCGTGAACGCCGCGCTGCTCAACGACCTCTCCGGCGAGCGCAACGTGGTGATCGGCTGCCTGGCCATGGGCATGTCCCCGGAGGAGGTCAAGCGCCTCACCCCGGAGATCATCGAGTTCTCCGGCATCAACGAGCGCGGAGACTTCGCCTCGCTGCCGATGCGCACCTACTCCTCCGGCATGGGGGCCCGGCTCCGCTTCGCCATCGCCGCCGCGAAGAAGCACGACGTGCTGCTGATCGACGAGGCGCTGGCCACCGGCGACCGGAAGTTCCGGGCCCGCAGCGAGCAGCGGGTCCGGGAGCTGCGCGCGAGCGCCGGCACCGTCTTCCTCGTCAGCCACTCGATCGGCTCGATCCGCGACACCTGTGAGCGGACGATCTGGCTGGAGGGGGGCGTGCTGAGGATGGACGGGCCCACCGACGAGGTCGTCCGGGCGTACGAGGCACACAAGTAGCATCCCCGGGCGCAGCGACCACCGGTCGCTGCGCCCGGTGGCAGTTCCACAACGACGCGCTAGGGTTTTTCCGGTCACCGGTGGCGCCCCGCCACCCCGCCGCCCACCCCGCGCCACCCCGAGAAGCGAGGACCGCCACATGACGCAGGACCACACCGTCGCCCCGGCCACCGCGAAGGCGGGCCCGGCGCCGTGGCGGCCCTCGCGGACGGTGGCGGTGGTGCTGGCCGGCGGCACCGGGACCCGGCTGGGCCTCGGCATCCCGAAGCAGCTGCTGAAGATCGCCGGCAAGCCGATCATCGAGCACACCCTGGCGGTCTTCGAGGCGGCGCCCGAGATCGACGAGATCGTCGTGCTGATGGCCACCGGCCACGTCGCCGACGCCCAGCAGATCGTCGACAAGGCCGGCTTCCGGAAGGTCACCAAGGTGATCGAGGGTGGCGACACCCGCAATGCCACCACCCGGATCGCGCTCGACGCCGTCGGCGAGGGCGACTGCAACATCCTCTTCCACGACGCGGTGCGGCCCCTGGTCAGCGGCCGGATCGTCCGGGAGTGCGTGAACGCGCTCTGGACGTACTCGGCGGTCGACGTGGCCATCCCCTCGGCCGACACGATCGTCCAGGTCGACGAGGACGACTGCATCACCGACATCCCGGTGCGCTCCTCGCTGCGCCGGGGCCAGACCCCGCAGGCCTTCCGCTCAGGCACCATCCGCGAGGCCTACCGGCTCGCCGAGGGCGACCCGCACTTCGCCGCCACCGACGACTGCGGGGTGGTGCTGCGCTACCTGCCCGGCACGCCGATCAAGGTCATCGACGGCTCCGACGAGAACATCAAGGTCACCCACCCGGTCGACGTGCACCTGGCGGACAAGCTCTTCCAGCTCGCCGCCGCGCAGGCGCCCCGGGTGACCGACGAGCGCAGCTACACCGAGGAGCTGACCGGCCGGACCATCGTGATCTTCGGCGGCAGCTACGGCATCGGCCACGACCTCGCCGAGCTGGCCCGCCGCTACGGCGCGCAGGTCTTCCCGTTCAGCCGCTCCAGCACCGGCACCCACGTCGAGCGCGCCGAGGACGTCGAGGCGGCGCTGAAGACCGCCTTCGAGGCCACCGGCCGGATCGACCACGTGGTGGTCACCGCCGGCATCCTGGAGAAGGGCGCCCTCGCCGAGATGGACCAGGAGACCATGGACCGGGTGCTCCAGGTCAACTTCGTGGGGCCGGTCATCGTCGCCCGCCAGTCGCTGCCCTACCTCCAGCAGACCAAGGGTCAGCTGCTGCTCTACACCTCCAGCTCCTACACCCGGGGCCGGGCCCGCTACGCGCTCTACTCCTCGACCAAGGCGGCCCTGGTCAACCTCACCCAGGCGCTCTCCGACGAGTGGGCGGAGTTCGGCGTACGGGTCAACTGCGTCAACCCCGAGCGGACCGCGACCCCGATGCGCACCAAGGCGTTCGGCGAGGAGCCGGAGCACACCCTGCTCGCCGCCGAGACCGTCGCCCGGTCGTCGCTGGACGTGCTGATCTCGGACCTGACCGGTCAGGTCATCGACGTGCGCCGCGCGCCGGGCGAGGTGCCGACCCAGCCGGGACCGGCACGGGCCGAGCGCGACGCCAGCCTCGCCGACGCCGGCTGACGCGGTTCTCGGGCACGGCGGGAGACGGAGCCGACATGCGTGGTGACCTGGTTCGGAAGCTGCTCGCCCGCGCGCTGGCCACCGGCCTGGCGGTGCTGGCCTTCCTCGTCGCCGCGCTGACCGGCGCGACCGGCTGGGGGCTGGGGCTGGCCGTGGCCGCCCTCGCGGCGGTCACCTGGGAGCGGCGGGTGCGGCCGGGCGCCGACAACGCGGCGGAGACCGCGCTGGTCGCGGCGGCGATCCTGGTCGGGTACGCCCGCCGCCTCGACGCCGGGTTCGACCCCGCGCTGGCCGTGACCGCACTGGCCCTGCTCGGGCTGGTGCTGCTGGTCAATCCGCTCCGCGACGCCGGCGGCCTGGAGGTGCGCGCCGCGAACCTGCCGGTGCGCACCTGGACGCCGCTGGTCGCCGCCCGCCTCGGCGACGCGCTGGCGGGGCTGCTCGCCCTGCTGGCGCTGGCGGCCGTCGTGGGTCTGCCGGCCGGCGTCGCGCTGGCGGCCGTCGCCGTGGTCGCCGCCGGCGCCGCCGCGGTCGGGCTGGACCTGGCCAGGCGCCGGTTCCGGCCGAGGGCCGGCGGCTCGGCGGTCTCCCGCGCGCTGCGCGGGCACCAGCCCGAGTTCCTGCTCCACTTCTCCGCGCCGCCCGGCTCGGAGTACCAGGTCACCATGTGGCTGCCGTACCTGGAGCGGATCGGCCGGCCGTTCCTGGTGATGGTGCGCGAGCCGGAGTTCCTGCCCGTGGTCGCGGCGGCCACCCGCGCGCCGGTGGTCTACTGCCCCACCACCAAGGCGATGGACGAGGCGCTGGTGCCGAGCCTGCGGGTGGCGTTCTACGTCAACCACGGCGCGAAGAACAGCCACTGCATCCGCTTCACCCAGCTGACCCACGTCCAGCTGCACCACGGCGACAGCGACAAGGCCCCCAGCGCCAACCCCGTCTCGGCGATCTTCGACCGGATCTTCGTCGCCGGCCAGGCCGCCATCGACCGGTACGCGCGCGCCGGGGTGGACATCCCGGCGGAGAAGTTCGTCATCGTCGGCCGCCCGCAGGTCGAGGCGATCGAGGTACGCCCCGAGCCGGCGCACGGCCGGGGCAACCCGACGGTGCTCTACACGCCGACCTGGACCGGGCACCACGCGGACGCCAACTACTGCTCCCTGCCGGTGGCCGAGACCCTGCTGCGCCGGCTGCTCGACCGGGGCGCGACGGTGATCCTGCGGGCCCACCCGTACACCTCGCAGAACCCGGCCTCCGCCCGGCAGCTGGGCCGGCTCGCCGAGTTGCTGGCGGCGGACCGGGCCCGCAGCGGCCGGCAGCACGTCTTCGGCGCCGCCGCGAGCCGGGAGCTGACCCTGACCGAGTGCGTGAACCGCTCGGACGCGCTGATCTCCGACGTGTCCGGGGTGATCTCCGACTACCTCTACTCCGGCAAGCCGTACGCGGTGACCGACATGGGGGACTCCGGCGACCGGTTCTGCGAGCAGTTCCCGCTCGCCGGGTCGGGCTACGTGCTGCGCCGCGACATGTCCAACGTCGACGAGGTGCTGACCGCGCTGCTGGACACCGACCCGCTGGCCTCGGCCCGGTGGACCACCCGGAGCCGCTACCTGGGCGACTTCCCCGCCGAGTCGTACGCCGAGGCGTTCCTGGAGGCCGCGCGGCGGCAGCTCGACGGGGGCTGGAACCCGCCGGCCCCGCGCGTCGCGGGCGCGACCGGCCTGCCGCTCGACCCGGACGACGCGGCCCTCTCCCCCACCGCCTGACACCCTGCTCGGGCGGCCCGCTCCGGGTCAGGCTCCCGCCGCTGCGGCACGCGACGGCCGTCCGCACCCGGAATCCTCGACGCCGCGCCCCGGGGCGGGGCAGCCGTCAGCGGTACGGGTCGACGAGGTCCAGGACCGCCTCGGGGGCCTCGACGTGGGCGTTGTGGCCGAGGCCGGGCAGGGTGGCGACCGGCACGCCCAGCTCCTTGAGCTGGGCGTCGGTGACCATGGGGTCGTGCTCGCCGCGGGCCAGCAGCACCGGCACGTCGGTCGCCGCCAGCAGGGCGGGCAGGTCCGGCGCGCCCACGCCGAACGCGGCCGGGTCCATCGCCAGCCGCCAGCGGCCGTCGACCTGCCGCAGCCCGGCCTCCACGACGGGATGGTCGGGGGCGAAGAGCCCGGTCAGGCCGGCCACCCGCAGGTAGCGGCGGGCCGCCTCGTCCCGGCTCGCGAACCAGGTCACCGGCCGGGCGGCCAACTCCCCCGCCTTCGCCAGCTCCGCCGGCGACCAGACGGCCTTGATGCCGAGCCCCACCACGGCGTCGACCGGCAGCCCGGCGCTCCGGGCGGCCAGTGCCAGGCCGACCACCCCGCCGAGGGAGTGCCCCAGCACGACGAGCCGGTCCCCCGCCGAAAGCCCCGTGGAGATCCGCGCGGCCAGCCCCGGGAACGAGTACGCCGGCAGCGGCGGCGACCAGCCGTGGCCGGCGAGGTCCGGCGCCAGCCACCGCCCCGCCCAGCGACGCTCGAGCAGCGGCGCCCAGGGCAGCCACACCTCGCCGGTGGCGCCCATCCCGTGCAGCAGCAGAAGCACCCGCCGGCCGTCCCGGTCACCCGATTCATCGACCATGGGGCGCAGTGTGCCACCACGGGACGCCGCGGGCGAGGGCCCTGACCCGGACACGACAACGGGCGCCGACCCCCGGCACGGGGAGCCGACGCCCGACGCTGTCGCTCAGGCGGAGTAGCCGCGGGTGGCCGCCCAGTTCGCCAGGGCGATGGTGCTCATCCAGTACGACGCGGTCGCCGGGTTCGCCGAGTCGGCGACCTTCACCAGCCGCCCCTCGTCCTGGTAGCCCACCACGGCGATGTAGTGCCCGCCGGGGAAGGAGTGCCAGCCGCCGTCGGTGTCCGTGGCGCTGCCGGCGACGTTCACCACGACGCCCCGCCCGTCGCCGATGGCCGCGACCACGTCGGCCTGGAGACGGTCCATCTGGGCCGGGGTGGCGGCGCCACCCGGGATCATCCGGGTGCGGTACGGGTCGCCCTTCACCGTCGCGTTCAACACGCGGGTGGTGTCCTGGGCCGAGTCGGTGCCCATCTGGTCGGTGCCCAGCTGGGCGCCGAGGGCGTCCTGGCTGCGCGCGATGCCGGCGGCGCTGAGGGCGTGCCGGACGGCCGCCGGACCGCAGTTGTAGAAGGTGGTCTGGGCCTGGTAGTCGTAGTCCAGGGTCTTGTCGGCCGGGGGCTTCGGCGGGGCCGGCTTGCGGGTCACGTCCGGGTCCGGGGCGGCGCTGGAGGCGCTGGCCGACGGGGCGGCGCTGGAGGCGGCCGGGGCGGCGCTGGACGGGGCGGTCGCGACCCGGGCCTGGCTGCGCGAGGCCGCGGTGTCGTCCCGCAGTTCGGTCGCGGCCACCAGGGCCTGCGCGGCGGCGGGGGCCTCGTCGGTGCCGGCCAGCAGCGCGCCGGAGCCCGACGCCAGCACGAGCGCCGCTGCGGACGCGGCGGCCAGCTGGTACGGACGCTCGGACGTGAGGCGACGCAGCTGTCGCTTGAGGTGGTGCTTCACGGTTTCCTCCACGGGCTGGGGGTGAGCGGTCGTCGGTCCGTGCCGAGGGCAGGGCGGACCGCCGCGCGGACGGACGTCCGGGCGGGTCGTGGACCACTCAGGGGACGCGCCCGGGATGCCGGGCGACGGACGGTGACCGGTGGGTCAGCTCGCGACCGGCGGACGGACGAGCACGGGCACCGCGGCGCCGTGGAGACGGCGGAACAACCGAGGGGTGGACGGGTGTGGCATGAGGATGGAACTCCTTCCGACACCGCCGACCGGGTTAGCTGACGGATTCGGGCGGGAAGAACGCCCTACCACGGGCCACGGCCCACGGATTCACCCCAACAAGCACTGGGTCCCCGGTTCGTCGTTCACGATTAGGCGGGTCGGCGCGGCGTCGCCTCTGGCGATCGGGTACCGCACCGGACGCGCCGACATTACTGGCCGGTCCGGGCCCTGCCAACCCCGTCCCACCTGCTTAAACCTTGATCTAGAGGCAATTTTTGCGGGCACTTCGCCACTGACGCGACTCAATGGGACGACCGTTTCCGAGCGCCCCTTGGGGTGACAACGGGACGAGTGGCGGACATCGGCGTCGAAACCCCGGCGGGAATCGACCGCGCCGCGCCGGATGACCGGTTCACCGGCATGGTGACCGGCGTCACCGAAGGATTCCTCGGCGTCGCGGGGACGGCGTGCGGCGACTCAGCCCACCCGGGCGGGCCGCCAGCGTGCCGCGGGCACGGGCCGGGGCGCGGCGGACGCCACCCGCGGCGCGGGGAGCCGGCCCGGCCGGAGCCGGGCCGCCGCGGCGTACGCCTCCACGGCCAGCGCCCGCGCCGCCTCGGCGGCCAGGTCGGCGTCGCGCCACGCCGCCCGTTCCCGTTCGGCGGCGGCGCGGTGGCGGGCGCGCTTCGCGTCGCGTACCGCGCGGGCCAGCACGATCTCCTGCTCGGCCGGGTGCCGCCGGGGATCCCAGCCCGCCCGCCGGGCGAACACGTCGCTGAGTTGACGGGCGGAGAGGTCCCCACGCCAGTGGGCGGCCATCGCGGCGTGGTGCAGCCAGCGCTCCCGGGCGGCGTACTCGGCGGGCGTGCGCGGGGTGCGCGGGGCGGGCAGGAGGGCGGCCGCGGTCAACCGGCGGGCGGCCCTCTCCGCCTCGTCGTACGCCTGCCAGGCCCGGTCGGACTCCTCCTGCGCGGCGAGCCAGTCGGCCCGTCGCCGCCGGGCGGTCCGGGCGGCCCGGGCCGCCGCGACCGCCACCTCCTCGGCGTAGCGGCGCAGGTCGGCCGCGTCGGCCACCTCCGCCGCGGGATCGTCGGCCGGCGGCGCGACCGGAGCGTCGACGGGGCGGGCCCGCTCGGGGCGGGCGACCAGCACGGCGAGCACGGTCAGGGCCAGCAGGAGCAGGACCGACCAGATGACGGCGGCCTGCGGCACCTCGATCAGGAACTGGTAGAGGACGGTCTCCATGGTCGGCACCTCACGGACGAGTGCGGCGGCGGGGCGTACGCGCCGCCCGGACGACCGGCGTGGTGACGCCACGGGCCGCCGTCGGGCGGTGCGGGGACGAGGTTCGGTGGGCGCGGGCACGGGCGCCGGCCCGTGCGGGTGACGCGGCTCAGCCGCGCGGCGGCGCCCGGGGGCCGGCGGGGCGCGAGGCGGACCCGGCCGGCAGCCGCACCGGACCCGCGAGCACGACCACGGCGGCCCGGTCCGGGGCCGGTTCGGCGGCGGGCGCGGCGGAACGGGCAGCCCCGTCGCGGACGGCCCGGACAGGACCGGCGGCACGGACAGGACCGGCGGCACGGACGGGACCGGCGGCACGGACAGGACCGGCGGCACGGGCGGGGCCAGCGGCACGGGCGGGGCCGGCGGCACGGGCAGTGCGCGCGGGACCGTCGGCGCGGATGACGTCGTCCGCCCGGGCGGCGGGCGCGGCGCAGGGGCAGTCCGGCCAGCCGGCGGGCGGCGGCGGGGCGGGGGCCGCCAGGGCCTCGGACGCCCCGCCGAGCGGCGCGGCGGGGAACGCCCCGGCGCCGGCGGTGAACGCGACCGCGACCGCCAGGCCGGTCAGCAGTCGCGCGGCCCACCGCGCCACCCACCACAGGGGACAGGTGAGCGCGACGGTAGCCACGCGATCACGCTACCGCCGGTTCCGCCGGCCCGCACCGCCACCGGGCGTGTCGGCCCGCGCCGCACCGGCAGGCTGGACGCACCCGCCCCGGTGGCGCGGGTTCCGCACGGCGGTGGACGCCCGGGTGGCCGGGGCGGTCAGCGCGAGTCGACGTACGCCGATCGGCGGTCGGGCTGCGGGTCGGCGGGCCGGGGGCGCGGCACGGCGTTGCCCCGCTCCCCCGGCGGCGGCGCGGGGCCGCCGGAGGCCTCCCCGGCGCCGTCGCCGCCCCGCGGCGTCGCCCGGGCCGGCCTGCGCGGGGTGAGCAGCCGCATCATCGGCGTCTCGACGAAGCGGTGCAACAGGCCGGCCAGGGCCAGGTTGACCAGCAGGAAACCGAGCACCACCGCCAGGCCCCACCAGCCGGGGAAGCCGACGCCCCAGTCGCCGGTGAGCCGCAGGACAGTGATCATGACCAGGACGTGCACCAGGTAGAAGGCGAAGGAGACCTCGCCGAGCCACACCATCGGGCGGGAGCGCCACGGCGAGCGCCGACCGCGCACGTCCGCGTCCGCCGCGGCGGCGATCACGAGGATGTACGCCACCGAGAGCAACGCCGCCCACAGTTCGGCGCGGACCCACTGGGCGGCGACCACCCAGGTCGCCACGAAGACCAGGCTGGCCAGCGGCAGGCCCGGCCCCCGCCACCGGCCACGCCGCATCAGCTCGGCGGCGGCCACGCCCATCCAGAACTCCAGCGACCGTACGGGCGGGAAGATCTGGGTGAACCACCAGCGACTCTCCTCGGGCACCAGGGCCTGGGCCGGCCAGAGCGCCAGGATCAGCAGCGGCACCGCGACCACGACGGCCCACAGCGCCCACGGCCGGGCCCGGCGGATCAGGGGCAGCGCCAGCGGCAGGCAGAGGTAGAAGAAGAACTCGCAGGACAGCGACCAGCTGACCGTGTTGATGCTGTAGAAGTGGCCCGGCCGGGGGTCCCATGCCTGGAGGAGGAACAGGTTCTCCACCGCGACGGCCGGGTCCACGGGGTCGGCGAGCCAGGCCGCGACCGCCAGGGCCGCGGCCCACAGCACGACGTGGCTCGGCCAGATCTTGGCCACCCGGCGGCGCCAGAACGCCCGGCGGGTGTCGCTGGGGCGCGCCGACCAGACCAGCACGAAGCCGCTGAGGATGAAGAAGAACTGCACGCCGGAGAGGCCGAGGGCGAAGGCCCAGTCCACGACGGCCCGGTGGCCGGGCTCGACGATGATGCCCATCGTCGCGACGTGGAAGCCGAAGACGAGCAGGGCGGCGACCCAGCGCAGCCCGGTCAGCGACGGCAGGCGGTTCGCCGAGGACGCGGGCCGGGAGGCCGGCGCGACGGTCGCGACGTCCGTCATGCCGGCATCCCGACGATCCGCAGGGTCACCAGCACGTACGTCTCCTCCTCGGCCCCGTCGTCGGCAGCCCCGGAGGGCGCCCGTGGCGGTCCGCCGCGCGACGCCGCCCGCCGGGCACCCTACCCGCCGGACCTGAGGCTCTGTTCCGTCCCGTCCGCGAGTGCCCGTTCTGTTCCGTCGGGGAGCGCCTGTTTCTCCCGTTCCCGGCGACCGTTCCGTCCCATTCTGTGACGGCGGTGACACGTGTCCGGTCCACGCCCGAGCGGTGGCTAGTATTCCGGGACCCGGAGGTGACGAGAGGCGGGACAAATGCACCAGCGGATCCTGATGCGGGCGAAGAAGGGCCCATTCGACGTCTACTCGCCGGAGGAGACGTACGAGCGAAACTGGATCGGCGAGAACAACGGCAACCTCGTCTTCAGCCACGCCGCCCACAAGCTCCTGCGCACCGCCACCGCCGAGATCACCTCGACCGAGTTCAGGGTCAACCCGCGCGAAGCCGACATGATCAACGAGAAGTACGACGTCTACGTCGTACCGCTCGCCAACGCCTTCCGACGCAGCTACGCCCACCGCGTCGAGGCCATGACGAAACTCATCGAGCAGCTGAAGATCCCGGTGGTCGTGCTCGGGGTCGGCGTGCAGACCGACGTCAACGGCGACCGGGAGTACCTCCGCCCGATCGACGACGTCGTGACCCGGTTCGTACGGGCCGTCCTCGACCGCTCGCACAGCATCGGCGTCCGGGGCGAGATCACCCGGGACTACCTGCGCACCCTGGGCTTCTCCGCCGTCGACGTGATCGGCTGCCCGTCGATGTTCCTGCACGGCGACAGCCTGCGGGTGGAGAAGGGGAAGGCGGCGCTGGAGCCGGACGACAGGCTCGCGCTCACCGTCTCCCCGTACGTCACGTCGATGGCGGAGATCATCGCCCGGCACCAGGAGCGGTACCCGAACCTGCGCTACCTGCCGCAGGACCTCAAGACGCTCGGCACGCTGCTCTACGGCGACGCCCCCGCGGAACGGGGCAAGTCCAGCAAGATCCCGGTCCACACCTCGCACCCGCTGTTCACCGAGGACAAGGTGCGGATGTTCGTCGACCCCTGGACCTGGATGGACTACCTCTCCGGGTTCGAGTTCGCGTTCGGCACCCGGATCCACGGCACCATCACCGCGCTGGTCTCCGGCACGCCCGGCTACCTCTTCGCGCACGACTCGCGCACCCTGGAACTCGCCCGGTACTTCGACATCCCGCACCGGGTGATGCGGGACGTTCCGGTCGACGTCGACGCCGCCCAGCTCTACGAGGAGGCGGACTACACGGCGCTCAACGACGGGCACAAGGCGCGCTACGAGACGATGCTGGCCTTCCTCGCCAAGCACGACCTCGGCAACGCCTTCGCCGACGGCGACAGCGCGGCCCGGTTCGACGCGCAGGTCAGGTCCACCACCTTCCCGCCCGCCGTACGTCCGGCCGCCGCGACCTCCCCCGACGTGCTGCTGGAGCGGATCCAGTGGCTGCACGACCGCAACGCCGAGCTGCGCAAGGAGACGGAGGCGCTGCGCGGGCAGCGCCTGCAAACCCGCGTCAAGCAGGTGATCGGCGGCCGGGTGCGCCGGATGCTGAACCGCTGAGGCGGCGTCCGCACCGCCCGGCCGGGAGCTGAGCCGCCGCGCGCGTCCCGGCCCGGCCGGCGCGCGCCGCCCTCGCGGCCGGCCCGGGCGGCACCGCTTCCGTACACCTGTACCAACATGGCGGGTACGCTGGGCGGATGACCGGGGCCGCCTACCAGCCGTCGATGCTCGACCTCACCGCCGCCGAACCGTCGCTGAGCCCGCTGGCCGGCCGGCTGCGCCGGCACCCGCTCAGCCACGGCGCGTGGGTCGACCATCTCCCCGGCTGGGTCGCCGGCTCCGACCAGGTCTTCGACGTCCTACTGCGGGACGTCCCCTGGCGGGCCGAGCGCCGCACGATGTACGACGCCGAGGTCGACGTGCCCCGGCTGCTCTGCTGGTACGCCGGGCACCGCCCGCTGCCGCACCCGCTGCTCACCGAGGCGCGCGCCGCCCTCACCCGGCACTATGCCCCCGAGCTCGGCGAGCCCTTCGTCACCGCCGGCATGTGCCTCTACCGCTCCGGCCGCGACAGCGTCGCCTGGCACGGCGACACCCAGGGCCGCTCCGCGCACACCGACACCATGGTCGCCATCGTCTCGTTCGGCTCGCCGCGCGCGCTGCTGCTGCGGCCCCGCGGCGGCGGCGACAGCCTGCGCTTCCCGCTCGGTCACGGCGACCTCGTGGTGATGGGCGGCTCCTGCCAGCGCACCTGGGAGCACGCCGTACCCAAGACCAGCCGACCCGTCGGGCCCCGGGTCAGCGTCCAGTTCCGCCCCGCCGGCGTCGCCTGACCCACCCGACGGGGCGGCAACCGGTCGCGGCCGGCGCGGCTCCGCCCGGGCCATCGACCGGGCGCGCCGGGTCACCGGTCGGGGCGGGCGCGGGCCACCGGCCGGACCGTGCCCGGGCCACCGGCCGGGGCGCGCCGGGGCTCTGCTAGAAACGACTCCTGGGTTTCACCTGCGCCCCCGTCACCTCCTGCCGACGCGAAGGGCGTTCCATGACCCAGTCCTCCACCGAGCCGCGCTCCCGTTGGTCCGCGTGGGCGGTCCACGGCGACGGCCGGTCCGTCCGCCCCGGCGACGTGGTCCACCCCGGCGAACGCCTCTCCTGGCCGCGCACCCTCGGCGTCGGCGTGCAGCACGTCGTGGCCATGTTCGGCGCCACCTTCACGGTGCCGCTGATCACCGGTTTCCCGCCCGCCACCACGCTCTTCTTCTCCGGGCTCGGCACGCTGCTGTTCCTGCTGATCACCGGCAACCGACTGCCCTCGTACCTCGGCTCGTCCTTCGCCTTCATCGCGCCGGTGCTGGCGGCCAAGGCCGGCGGGGACATCGGCCCGGCGCTCGGCGGCATCGTCGTCGCGGGCGCGGCGCTGGCCGCCGTCGGGCTGGTCGTCCAGCTCGCCGGGTCACGCTGGATCGACGCGCTGATGCCGCCCGTGGTCACCGGGGCGATCGTCGCGCTGATCGGCCTGAATCTCGCCCCGGTCGCCTGGGACGGTGGCGGGAGCGGCACCGGCGTGAAGGCGCAGCCGCTGATCGCGGTGGTGACCCTGGCCGCCATCCTGCTCGCCACGGTGGCCTTCCGCGGCTTCCTCGCCCGGCTGTCCATCCTGCTGGGGGTGGTGGTCGGCTGGGTCCTCGCCGCCGCGCTCGGCGACCTGGACCCGAAGGCGGTCGACGGGCTGCGGGACGCCGCCTGGGTCGGTCTGCCCGAGTTCCACACGCCGAGCTTCAGCCTGCGCGCGGTCGTGCTGGTGATCCCGGTGATCCTGGTGCTGATCGCCGAGAACGCCGGGCACGTCAAGGCGGTCGCCGCGATGACCGGCCGGAACCTGGACCGCGACATGGGTCGGGCGTTCATGGGCGACGGGTTGGCCACGATGCTCGCCGGGTCCGGCGGCGGGTCGGGCACCACCACCTACGCGGAGAACATCGGCGTGATGGCGGCGACCAGGGTCTACTCCACCGCCGCGTACTGGGTGGCCGGCCTGACGGCGGTGCTGCTCGGGCTCAGCCCGAAGTTCGGCGCGCTGATCCTCACCGTGCCGGCCGGCGTGCTGGGCGGCGCCACCACCGCCCTGTACGGCCTGATCGCCATCCTCGGCGCGCGGATCTGGATCGAGAACCGGGTGGACTTCCACGACCCGGTGAACCTGATGACCGCCGCCGTCGCGGTGGTCGTCGGCGCGGCCAACTACACCCTCACCGCCGACGACCTCTCGTTCAACGGCATCGCCCTGGGCACCGCCGCCGCCCTCGCCGTCTACCACGGCATGCGCCTGGTGGCCCACCTACGCGGCACCACCCCCACCCCGCGCCACACCCCCGACCCGGACCCTGCCCCCGACCCCACCCGCTGACCGCCCCCGCCCCCGGCCTCCCCGCCGTCGGTCTCCCGCCCCTCGGCCTCCCCGGCTCCCGGCTCCGGCCTCTCCTGCCTCCTCCCGGCTCCGGCCTCCTCTGCCTCACCGGCCCTCGCCCTCGGCAGCGTCGATCATGAGGTTAGCGGTGCAACATGTCCGGTTCCGAGCAGTCAACCTCATGATCGCCTGTGGTCGGGCCGACCGGGAGGGCGGCGGGACCGAGGCCGGGCGGGACCGAGGCCAAGCCGGGCCAAGCCGGGCGGGCCGGCCGGAGCCGGGGCGGGGCCGAGGCCAGGCCGGGCAGGAGGGCCGGGGCGGGAAACGGGGAAGGGCCGGCTGCGGGTGCAGCCGGCCCTTCCCCGTCGATGGGTCAGTCGCGTTCGATCTGGTGGCCGATGACGGTGGGGCCCAGCATCACGGCGAAGCCGGAGCCGTCACGGCGCGGGTCCGCCGCCGGCAGCTCCACCGGCTCGCCGGTGGCGGTGGCGGCCACCGGGCGCGGCCCGACCCAGGCGACGGCCACGTCGGTCTCACCCTTGAGGAAGCGGTGGGCCCGCACCCCGCCGGTCGCCCGCCCCTTCGCCGGGTACGCCTGGAACGGCGTGACCTTCACCGTGGCGCCCGTGGAGGTGACCACCATCGGCTCACCGTGACCCGGGTCGTCGGTGCGGACCGCGCCGAAGAACACCACCCGGGAACCGGCGGGCAGGTTGATGCCCGACATGCCGCCGCCCTTGGTCCCCTGCGGCCGGACCAGCCCGGCGGCGAACCGCAGCAGCGACGCCTCCGAGGTGACGAAGGTGAGCGTCTCCGCGCCGTCGGTGAGCCAGGTGGCCCCGACCACCTCGTCGCCCTCCCGCAGCCCGATCACCTCGAACTCGTCGGAGCGGACCGGCCACTCCGGCGCGCAGACCTTGACCACGCCCTGCCGGGTGCCCAGGGCCAGGCCCGGCGAGCCCTCGGCCGCCGGCCCGAGCGGCGCCAGCCCGACCACGGTCTCCCCCGGTTCCAGCGGCACCAGCTCGGCGGCGGCCATCCCGCCGCGCAGCGACACCGTCCCCGCCTGCTCGGGCAGCACCGGCAGCGGCAGCACGTCGACCTTGAACGCCCGGCCGGCACTGGTCACGAGCAGCACCCGGCCCCGGGCGGTGGAGTGCACGACGGCGCGTACGGCGTCGTGCTTGACCCGGCCGTGCCGTCGGCGCCCCTCGGACGCCTCCTCCGACTCGGCCGCGGTCCGGGCGACCAGCCCGGTCGCGGAGAGGATCACCTGGCAGGGGTCGTCGGCGACCTCCAGCGGGCCGGCCGGCGCGGACGCGGCCAGCACCTCCTTGAGGTCCCCGTCGACGAGCGTGGTGCGGCGCGGCGCGCCGAACTGCTTCACCACCGCCGCCAGCTCGTCGGAGACGACCTTCTTCAGCACCTTCGGGTCGTCGAGGATCGTGGAGAGCTCGGCGATCTCCTTGCGGAGCTTCTCCTGCTCGGCCTCCAGCTCGATCCGGTCGTACTTGGTCAACCGGCGCAGCGGGGTGTCCAGGATGTAGGTGGCCTGGATCTCGGAGAGCCTGAACTTCTGCATCAGGCCGTCCTTGGCGGCCTGCGCGTCCTCGCTGGCCCGGATCAGCTTGACCACCCTGTCGATGTCGAGCAGGGCGATCAGCAGACCGTCGACCAGGTGCAGCCGCTCCTCGCGCTTGCGGCGGCGGTAGGAGCTGCGCCGGGTCACGACCTCGTAGCGGTGGGCCAGGAAGACCTCCAGCAGCGCCTTCAGCCCGAGGGTCTGCGGCTGCCCGTCGACCAGCACCAGGTTGTTGACGCCGAACGACTGCTCCAGCGGGGTGAGCCGGTAGAGGTCGGCGAGCAGCGCCTGCGGGTTGACGCCGACCTTGCACTCGATCACCAGGCGGGTGCCGCTCTCCCGGTCGGTGAGGTCCTTGACGTCGGCGATGCCGGTGAGCCGCTTGGTCTTGTTGACCTCGTTGGTGATGGCCGCGATGACCTTTTCGGCGCCGACGCCGTACGGCAGCTCCACGACGGTGATCGCCTGCCGGCCACGGCTGCCCTCCAGCGGGCCGATCTCGACCTTGCCCCGCATCCGGACGACGCCCCGCCCGGTCTCGTAGGCCCGGCGCACCTCGTCGAGCCCGAGCAGCACGCCACCGGTGGGCAGGTCCGGACCGGGGACGAACTCCATGAGCTTGTCGAGCGTGGCGTCCGGGTGGTTGATCAGCCAGCGGGCGGCGGAGACGACCTCGCCGAGGTTGTGCGGGATCATGTTGGTCGCCATGCCGACCGCGATCCCCGACGCGCCGTTGACCAGCAGGTTGGGGAACGCGGCGGGCAGCACGGTGGGCTGGGTCAGCGAGCCGTCGTAGTTGGGCTCGACGTCGACTGTGTCCTCGCCCAGCTCGCCGACGAGCAGCATCGCCTCCCGCGACATCCGGGCCTCGGTGTAGCGCGACGCCGCCGGCCCGTCGTCCGGGCTGCCGAAGTTCCCGTGCCCGTCGATGAGTGGCGCGTTCAGCGAGAAGTCCTGGGCCAGGCGCACCATCGCGTCGTAGATCGCGGTGTCGCCGTGGGGATGGTACTTGCCCATCACGTCCCCGACGATGCGCGCGGACTTCACGTGCCCCCGGTCGGGGCGGTGCCCCTGCTCGTACATCGACCAGAGGATGCGCCGGTGCACCGGCTTGAGGCCGTCGCGGGCGTCGGGCAGGGCGCGGGAGTGGATCACCGAGAACGCGTACTCCAGATAGGAGTCGGAGACCTCGGTGACCAGCGGGTTGTCGAAGACCCGCGCGCCGGCCTGGTCGAAGGCGGACAGGTCCACCTTGGCGCGGTCGTCCTTACGGCGTGCCATCGTTCAGCTTCCCTCTCGGCGGGCGGTGCTCATGCGTCGATCGCCTCGCGGTCGACCCGGTCGGCGGAGTCGATCAGCCAGTTGCGGCGCGGCTCGACCTTCTCCCCCATCAGCAGTTCGAGGATCCGCTCGGCGGCGTCGACGTCGTCGAGGGTGATCCGGCGGACCGCCCGGGTGGCCGGGTTCATCGTGGTCTCCCACAACTCGTCGGCGTCCATCTCGCCGAGACCCTTGAACCGCGGGATCGGGGTGACGATCTGCTTGCCGGCCTTCTCCAGCTTGCGGACCGTCGCCTCCATCTCCGCCTGCGTGTAGGTGTAGATCGTCTGCGGGTTGCGCCCCCTGGTGGTGATCTTGTGCAGGGGCGGCATCGCCGCGTAGAGCCGGCCGGCTTCGATCAGCGGCCGCATGTAGCGGGCGAAGAGCGTGATCAGCAGGGTGCGGATGTGCGCGCCGTCCACGTCGGCGTCCGCCATGATCAGCACCCGGCCGTAGCGCATCGCGGAGAGGTCGAACGTGCGGCCGGAGCCGGCACCGAGCACCTGCACGATGGCCGCGCACTCGGCGTTGTCCAGCACCTGCTGGAGGTTGGCCTTCTGCACGTTGAGGATCTTGCCTCGGATCGGAAGAAGCGCCTGATATTCGGCAGACCGGGCAAGTCGCCCCGTCCCCAACGCGCTGTCGCCCTCCACGATGAACAATTCACTGCGCTCGATGCCTGCCGCGCGGCAGTCGACCAGCTTGGGCGGCATCGACGCGCCCTCCAGGGCGGTCTTGCGCCGGGCGGCGTCCTTCTGCTGCTTCTGGGTCAGCCGCACCCGGGCCGCGTCGACGATCTTCTGCAGGACCGTACGCGCCTCTGCCTTGGTCCTCCGGTCCTCCAGCCACGCCTTCAGGTGCTGCTCGACCAGCGCCTGGATGACCTTGGTGATGCCGGCGGTGGAGAGCTCGTCCTTCGTCTGCGAGGTGAACTGCGGCTCCGGGATCCGGACGTGCACGACCGCCGTCATGCCCTCCAGGACATCGTCCAGGGTGGGCGGGTCCTCCTTGGCCTTGAGCAGGCCACGGGTGTTGCGCACGGCGTCGGCGAGGGTACGCGCCAGGCCCCGCTCGAAGCCCTTGCGGTGGGTGCCGCCGTGCGCGTTGCGGATGGTGTTGGTGAAGCACTCGACGGTGCGCTCGTAGCCGGTGCCCCAGCGGAAGGCCACCTCGACCTCGGCCCGACGCTGCACGTTGGACTGCATGACCCCGTTGGCGTCGGCGGCGTTCTCCCGGTAGGTGCCCTCGCCGGTGACCATCAGCATGCCGGAGACGGGCCGGTCGCCGGCCGGGGCGAGGAACTCCACCATGTCGGTCAGGCCGTTGGGGTAGTGGAAGCTCTCCCCGGTCGGCTCCTCCCCGGTGTGGTCGCGCAGCGTGTAGCTCACGCCCGGCACCAGGAACGCCGTGTTGCGCAGCTTCGTCCGCACGGCGTCGGCGTCCAGCGTGGCGCCGGTCTCGAAGTAGCGCGCGTCGTGCCACCAGCGGATCGAGGTGCCGGTGCGCTGGCCGCGCTTCATCGCGCCGACGATCTGGAGCCCGGGGCCGGGGGTGAACGCGGCCTCGGGGCCGTCGCCGTCGAAGATCCCCGGCACGCCGTGCCGGAACGACATCGCGTGGACCTTGCCGCCCCGGCGGACGGTGACGTCGAACCGGCGGGACAGCGCGTTGACCGCCGAGGCGCCCACGCCGTGCAGACCGCCGGAGGTCTTGTAGCCGGAGCCGCCGAACTTGCCGCCGGCGTGCAGCCGGGTGAGGACCAACTCCACGCCGGAGATGCCGGACTTGGCGTGCACGTCGGTGGGGATGCCCCGGCCGTCGTCGTCGACCTGGACCGAGCCGTCGGCGTGCAGCGTCACCTCCACCTTCGTGGCGTGGCCGGCGACGCCCTCGTCCGTGGAGTTGTCGAGGATCTCGTTGACGAGGTGACCCACGCCACGGCTGTCGGTGGAGCCGATGTACATGCCGGGCCGCTTGCGAACGGCGTCCAGCCCCTCGAGGTGCGTGAGGTCGTCGGCCCCGTACAGGGTCTCAGGCTCTGCGGTCAACTGGTCGTACTCCCAGGTCTCGGCGATGTGGTGCCGCGTCCGACGTCGCGGGCCGGCCGGCGCGCCGCAGCGAGCCTAACCGGGAGATGCGACAGGACGACGGCGCCCCGCAGCGAGGCGCGCTCCCCGTCGCGGGGCGGAGCCGGGCGGCGCGGTCGCGCGTTCCGTCCGGATCCGGCACGTCGGTGCCGCCCTGACCGGTTTGCGAACGAGCCGGCGACGGGCGGGTCCACCTGCACAACACCCGCGCCCTGGCGCGCCTTCCCGCAGCGACGGACGCCGCCGCGGGGAGGTCGCCTCACCGGCCTCCGACCAGCCCGGGCCCCGACCGCTGCCGCCGGGTGCGGCCAGCCGGCGCACCGGAGCGGATGTCCCGCACGGAACGATTTTGTTACGAGCCATTGACGTCCGTCATGCGGGAGTGATCTGATCGCGCCCTCGGAGGATCTTTCACGTTTCGATGGACAGATGGGGGACGTCATGTCCAGGTTCCGTCGTACCGCCCTCGCGGCGGCGCTCGCCGTCGCCACCGCCGCCAGCCTGTCGACCGCCGTCGGGCTGCCCGCCCCGGCCTCGGCGGCCCCACCCACCGCCGCCGTGGCGCTCGGCGACAGCTTCATCAGCGGCGAGGGCGCCGGGGCGTACACCCCGGTGGTCGACGCCAACGGGGTCGCCCAGGGCTTCCCCGGTTGGACCGCCCCGAACGACAACGCGTTCTTCTGCCACCGCTCGGCGAACGCGTCCCTGCACCGGGCCAGCCTGCCGGGCATCCAGGACCGGTTCAACCTCGCCTGCTCCGGCGGCCAGCCGCACGACATCGCCGCGGCCTCCTCGGCGCGGGCCAAGGGCCGCCAGGTGGCCGCCCAGCTCGACCAGCTCCGCGCGGTCGGCCAGACCCACGACATCGACCTGGTGCTGCTCGGGCTCGGCTCGAACAACAGCTCGTTCACCTTCGGCAGCGTCGCCGAGAAGTGCGCCAACCGGTTCATCGCCGACGCCTGGACCGGCTGGTGGGAGTTCTGGGCCTACCTCGGCGGGCCGGTGGAGCAGAAGCCGTGCAGCGACGCCGACCTGGCCACCGCGGCGCAGTGGAGCGCCGCCACCGCGGAGACCACCTCGGCCGTACGCCAGCTCCTCGCCACGCTGCGCGAGATCGACGCCGACGGTCAGCACCGCGTCGTCTTCCAGGACTACACCAACCCGCTGCCGTTCGACCTCGAGTCGCGGTTCCACGAGGAGGACAGCCGGGACGACACCCGGGACAAGTTCCGCGCGCTGGGCGCCGAGCGGTACGCGGCCGGCTGCCCGATCCACCGGGCCAGCCTGCTGCCGGGGCACCGCTTCTCGCAGGGCCTGGGCACCCTGGTGAAGTCCACCCGCGACACCCTGGCCGCCGAGTTCCCCGGCGCCGACCTGGTCTACCTCAACGTGCAGCGGGCCTTCGACGGCGCCCGGCTCTGCGAGTCGGGGACCAGCCCGGCCGGCGCCCTGGCCACCCCGATCCGGCTCCAGGACAACCCGCCGAACGGCGTCTTCGTCACCAGCCTCGCGGGCAAGGACAAGATCGCCATCCAGCGGATCGCGAACACCTGCGTGAGCTACTTCCAGACCTGCCAGGAGTCGTGGCACCCGAACGCCGCCGGCCACCAGGTGCTCGGGCAGTGCCTGACGGGCGCGGCCAGCACCGGTGCGCGTTCCGTGGCCTGCGTCCGCGCCGGGGACGGCTCGATCACGGTCTCCTGACCGCGAGCGCGTCGACGGAACCCCGTGCCGCCCGGCGCGGGGTTCCGTCGCGTCCGGGGCCGGAAGGACCCCTGCCCGGCACGGTCGAAGGAGCCCGGGCGCGGTCGCGGGCGGGCCGGGTCAGTCGGGGGTGGCCACGCCGAGCACGTGCGGGGCGGCGGGAGCCGGGAGCCGGCTGTCGGGGAAGCGGAAGGCGTCCAGCTCGGTGACGGTGAAACCCGCGGCCCGGATCGCGGCCACCGTGTCGCGGCCCGTGTGGCAGCCGCCGCAGAGCAGTGGCCAGACGGTCACGTCGACCAACCGCTGCACGCGGCGCAGGCCCGGGGTCTGCGCGCGTACGTGCTCGAAGAAGCGCAACTGCCCGCCGGGCCGCAGCACCCGGCGGGCCTCGCGCAGCGCGGCGGCCTGGTCGGCCACCGAGCAGAGGACCAGGGACAGCACCACGGCGTCGGCCTCGCCGTCGGGCGCCGGCAGCGCCTCGGCGAGGCCGTCGACCACCTCCACGGGTACGGGCGCCCCGGCCGCCGCCTCCCGGGCCGCCGCCCGGAGCAGGGGCTCCGGCTCGACCGCGAGCACCCGCTCGACCGTGCCCGGGTAGTGCGCGAAGGTGCGGCCGTTGCCGGCGCCGACCTCGACCACCCGGCCCGCGAGGCCGGCGACGAGACGCCGCCGGTGGGCGGCCGCGCCGGCGCGGTCCATCGCCACGCTCGCCCGCTGGAACACCCGGGCGAACACCGGGTGGGAGACCGTGCTGCCGGACATCGCCACTCCTCAGACCGGATCGGGTACGAACCGCCGGGGCCGCGACGAGCCGGCACCGAACGGCGGCGCGGGACGCTCCGGCACGGCGGCCGACGGCGGCGCGCCGCGCTCCGGCGGCCCCTGCGGCGACGCCGCGTCGGGCACCGGCCGGGGGCGGGGCAGACCGAGGGCGAGCAGCACCGGGCCGGTCGGCCCGTCGACGAGCGCGCCGAGGGTCACGCCGTCCAGCACGGCGAGGAAGGCGTCCCGGGCCCGGCGCAGCTCGCCCCGCAGCCGGCAGGCCGCGCGCAGCGAGCAGGCCGGCTCGTCGCAGGACACCACCTCGTCGTCGCCCTCGAAGGCCCGGACCACGTGCCCCACCGTGGCGTCCCCGCCGCCCTCGGCGAAGGCCACCCCGCCGGAGCGACCCCGGATGGTGACCAGCACGCCGATCCGCTGCAACCGCTGCACCACCTTGGCGACATGGTTGCGGGGCAGGTCGAGCTGGTCGGACAGCTCCTCCACGGTCATCCGTCGCGGGTTCGCGGCGGCGAGCATGGCGATGCGCAGCGCCATGTCGGTGGACCGGTTGAGCTTCACGTCCCGACCCTAGCCAGCGCTGTCGACCGCGCACCACGGTCGACCGGACCCGGGGTGTGATCCGGACGACCCTGGACCCGGGACCTTCGACCCTGAAGAGGTATCTCGAATACCTGTTTTGCTGTCGGGGTTCGAGCGGTTCACCTCAAAAGGAGACAGTCGTGCTCTCGGAGTCCTCAGCAGCAGTGGTGACGGCGACGCTGCCCGCCGTGCAGGCGCACGGCGAGGCGATCACCGGCCGGTTCTACCAGCGGATGTTCGACGCGCACCCCGAACTGCTCGACATCTTCAACCGCAGCAACCAGGCCACCGGCACCCAGAAGGCCGCCCTCGCGGCCGCCGTGGTCGCGTACGCGGAGCACCTGACCGGCGGCAGCAGCGCGCCGTGGGGGCCGATCCTGGACCGCATCGCGCACAAGCACGCCTCGCTGGGCATCACCGCCACCCAGTACACGATCGTCGGGCGGCACCTGCTCGCCGCCGTCGGCGAGGTGCTCGGCGACGCCGTCACCGCCGAGGTCGCGGCGGCCTGGGACGAGGTCTACTGGCTGCTGGCCTGCGAGCTGATCGCCCGGGAGGCCCGCCTCTACACCACCGCCGGGCTCGCCGAGGGCGAGTCGGTCTGGCGGGACTGGCGGGTCGTCGCCCGGGCCACCGAGGCGCTGGACGTCGTGTCGTTCACCCTGGTCCCGGCCGACGGCGGCCCGGTGCCCACCTTCGTCCCGGGCCAGTACACCTCGGTCGCCGTCGACCTGGACGGCGGGCGCGGCCAGCAGATCCGCCAGTACAGCCTCTCCGGCCGCCCCGGCGCCGACCACTGGCGGATCACCGTCAAGCGGGTACGCGGCACCGGCGACGCCCCCGACGGCATGGTCTCCACCTTCCTGCACGAGCGCGTGGGGGTCGACGACGTGCTCCGGCTCAGCCCGGCGTTCGGCGAGGTCAGCGCGGTGGCCGGGGAGGGCCCGCTGCTCCTGGTCAGCGCGGGCATCGGCCTGACCCCGGCGATGGCCGCGCTGGAGCACCTGGCCGCCACCGAGCCGCAGCGTCCGGTGGTGCTGGTGCACGCCGACCGGGCCGGCGCGGCGCACGCGTTCCGCGGCGAACTGCCGCGCCTGCACGCCGCGCTGCCCAACCTGCGCACCGCGCTCTGGTACGAGGACCTCACCGACGGCGAGCTGGCCGGGGTGACCGCCGAGGTCATCGCGGGCCGGGTGGACCCGGCGCTGATCCCGCTCTCCCCCGACGCCCACGTGCACCTGTGCGGGCCGCTGCCGTTCATGAACACCGTCCGGGGCGGCCTGCTGCGCCGGGGAGTGCCGGTGGAGCGGATCGCCTACGAGGTCTTCGGGCCGGGCATGCTGCACGACGACCGGTCCTGATCGACAGTCGTCGAGCGGTCACGGGCGGTGGGGCGGTTCGCCCCGCCGCCCGCCGGTGTCTGCACACCCGACCGACGGTCGAGTCAGGACGAGCCGGGCGGGTGGCGGTTAGGAGGCAAGGCCGGGGGTAGGGACTCCTGCGGCGGGGTCCGCCAGGCGGCGAGGAGACGCCCCGGGGCTCGACCGGGTCCCCGCCGACGGGCCGGCCGATGGAGGAAGCACATGCGTATCGCGATGATCTCGGAGCACGCCAGTCCGCTCGCCGTCGGAGGGTCGGGGGAATCCGGCGGTCAGCACACGCACGTGGCGGAG
The DNA here is from genome assembly GCF_040640115.1 of Micromonospora sp. NPDC023644. Taxonomy (NCBI): domain Bacteria; kingdom Bacillati; phylum Actinomycetota; class Actinomycetes; order Micromonosporales; family Micromonosporaceae; genus Micromonospora; species Micromonospora sp. NPDC023644. The sequence continues at coordinate 128,816 of NZ_JBFABA010000015.1, forward strand.
CTCGCCGCCGCCCTGGTCGGCGAGGGACACGACGTCCGCGTCTACACCCGCCGGGACTCCACCCTCCCGCCCGACTCCGTGGTCACCCCGGACGGCTACCAGGTGTGCCAGGTGCCGGCCGGGCCGGCGCTGCGGGTGCCGACGGACGAGCTGCTGCCGCACCTGGGCGAGTTCGGCCGCTGGCTGGCCGGTCAGTGGCGCGACGGTGGCTGGGTGCCGGACGTGGCGCACGCCCACTTCTGGACGAGCGGGCTGGCCACGCTGCACGCCGGCCGGCGCACCGGCGTGCCGGTGGTGCTCACCTACCACAGCCTCGGCTCCATGAAGCGGCGGCAACCGGGCGCCCGGGACACCAGCCCACCGGGCCGGGCCGGCTACGAGCGGGCCCTGGGCCGGGCCGCCGACCGGGTCATCGTGCAGTGCCAGGAGGAGGTCGGCGAACTGGTGCGGCTCGGCGTGCCCCGGGCCCGGATGACGCTGGTCCCCGCCGGGGTCAACCAGGAGCTGTTCCGCCCCGACGGGCCCGTCGCCCCGCGCGACGCGGCCCGGCCCCGGATCGTCACCGTCGGCCGGATGGTGGAACACAAGGGCATCCAGGACGTCGTCCGGGCCCTGCCCGCCGTGCCGGACGCCGAGTGCGTGGTGATCGGCGGCCCACCGGCGGAGCTGCTCCCCGCGGACGGCTTCGCCCGCCGGCTCCGCGCGCTCGCCGAGTCCTGCGGGGTCGCCGACCGGGTGAAGCTGCTGGGCGGGCTGCCCCGGGAGGAGCTGGCCCCCTGGTACCGCTCGGCGGACCTGCTGGTGGCCGCCCCCTGGTACGAGCCGTTCGGGCTCACCCCACTGGAGGGCATGGCGTGCGGGGTGCCGGTCGTCGGCACGAACGTCGGCGGGATCGCCGACACCGTGGTCGACGGCCTGACCGGCGACCTCGTGCCACCCCGGGACCCCCGCGCCCTTGGCACCGCGGTGCGCCGGCTGCTCGCCGACAAGGTCCGGCGCTTCGCGTACGCGACGGCGGCGCTGGACCGGATCCGCAACCGGTACTCGTGGAAGCGCTGCGCCGAGCAGCTCAGTTCGGTCTACGCCACGGTCAGCACGGTCGGCCGTCCCGCCCCGGCGGTGGCGTGACGCGGGCGGCCCGGGAACGCGTGACGCCCGCCACCTGACGGTTACCCGTCGGTAGCCTCGGGCCGTAGCCTGGGGCGGTGGACGCGACGGGGGAGTACCGGCAGGAGTACGTCGAGGTCGACGGGGCCCGGCTCGGGCTACAGGTGTACCCCGATCCGGACGGCGTCACCGACGCCCCGCTGGTGCTGATCACGCCCGCGATGGGCGTGCGGGCGCGCTACTACCGGCCGTTCGCCGCCGCGCTGCGCGCCGCCGGCCTGGCCGTGGCGGTGGCCGACCTGCGCGGCACCGGGGAGAGCACCCCGAAGCCGAGCCGCGCCTGCCGGTACGGCTACCCGGAACTGGCCGCCGACGTGGGCGCCGCGCTGGCGGCCCTCAAGACCCGGCGGGACGGGCGGAGGACGCTGCTGCTCGGGCACTCCCTCGGCGGGCAGGCCGCGCTGCTGCATCTCGCCGTGCACGGCGACCACGACGTCGACGGGCTGGCGCTGGTCGCCGTCGGCGTCCCGTGGTGGCGCAGCTACCCGGGCCTGCGCGGGTACGGCGTCCTGCCGTACACCCAGGGGATCGCGGCGACCGCCCGGCTGCTCGGCGTCTGGCCGGGTTGGGGCTTCGGCGGCCGGCAGGCGCGCGGGGTCATCCGGGACTGGGCGCACACCGCGCGGACCGGCCGCTTCCCGCACCTGGACGGGGTGGACGCCGAGGCGGCCGTGCGGGCGCTGCGCACCCCCGTCCTCGCGGTCAGCGTCGACGACGACCAGTACACCCCGCACGAGACCGTCGACCACCTGTGCGCGAAGCTGGCCGGGGCGCCCCTCGTCCGCGAGCGCTACACGGCGGCGCAGTCCGGCGCCCGGATGGACCACTTCACCTGGGTACGCGCGAGCGCGCCGCTGGCGGCGCGGGTGGCCCGCTTCGCCGCCGACCTGCCGGCCCGCTGACCCGTCCTCAGCCGACCCGCAGCGCCAGCAGGGCGACGTCGTCGTCCGGCTCGGCCGTCAGCTCGGCGAGGAGCGCGTCGCAGAACGGCTCCAGCGGCAGGTCGCACAGCCGTGCGGCCGCCTCCCGCAGGCGTTCGACGCCGACGTCGATGAGGGTGTCGCGGCGCTCGACGAGCCCGTCGGTGTAGAGCAGCAGGGTCGCGCCCGGTGCGAGGAGGAGCTCGTGGTCGCGCCGGGGCAGCGGTCCGACGCCGAGCAGTGGGTCCGGGTCGGTGGCCAGCAGCCGCGCCGTGCCGTCGGGGTGCACGAGCACCGGCGGCGGATGGCCGGCGTTGCACCAGGTGAGGTGCGCCGCCCGCGGGTCGCCGGAGGCGGGCGGGACACGGACGTGCCCGACCACGGCCGAGGCGAACGTCGACACGCCCAGCCCGCGCAGGGCCCGTTCGAGCCCGGCGAAGATCGCCGCCGGCGGCTCACCCAGCACGTACGCGACACCGCGCAGGGTGTTGCGGATCTGGGCCATCGCGGTCAGCGCGGCCCGGTCGTGCCCGGTGACGTCGCCGATCACCAGGGTGGTGGCCCCGTCGGCGGCGGGGAAGGCGTCGTACCAGTCCCCGCCGACCTGCTCGTGCTCCACCGCCGGGTGGTACCGCACCGCGATGTCGAGGCCGGCCACCGGCGGCGGGTCGGAGAGCAGGCTGCGTTGCAGCGTCTCCGAGGTCCGCCGCTGCTCCCGGTGCACCCGGATCCGGTCGAGCGTCTGCGCGCACTGCGCCGCGAACGCGCCCAGCACCTCGACCTCGCGCGGCGTGAACGGATGCGGCGCGCGCCAGCCGACGGTCAGCGAGCCGAGCAGCCGCTCCCCCACCCGCAGCGGAAGGGCGGCCCACGCCTCCAGCCCCGTCGAGGCGACGACGTCGGCCATCTCGGCGGTGAACTCCAGGGCGGCGGCCCGGTCGGGCAGGAAGACCGTGTGGCCCGCGTACGCCGAGACGCTGGACGGCAGCGGGCCGGTCAGCGGCAGCTCGGCGAAGCGGGCGCGGGCGACACCACCGAGGCTGTCGGTGAGGGTGAGCCGCAGCAGGTCGCCGCCGTCGTCCCGGACGGCCACGGCGCCGCCGTCGGCGTCGAGCGCCCCGAGGCCCCGGTCGACGACCACCTCGGTCAGCTCGGCGACGCTCTCGCAGCCGGCCAGGTCGGCGGCCAGGTCGACCAGGGTGGCGAGGCGGCGGTTCGCCACCGCCTGGGCCGCCAGCGCGCCGCGCAGCTCCCGCGCCCGGGCGTACAGGTCGGCCTCTGCCTCCTCCATGCGGCGCCGGAAGGTCTCGCCGCGGGCCTGCTCGTCCCTGCTCCGTCGCCGTTCCTGGACGAAGTCTGTGACGTCCTCGGGTCGGTGCAGCAGCAGCACGACGCGCCCGTCGTCGTCGAGGATCGGCACGTTCATCGGGCTCCAGTACCGCCGCACGAAGCCGCCGGTCCCGTCGGGGATGTCGTAGCGCTGCAACGCCATCGTGTCCGGCCGGCCCGTGTCCCGGGCCCGCAGCAGGGAGGCCCGCAGGTTGGGCACCCCGCTGCCCTCCGGGTGGTCCGGGTTCGTCGGGAACACGGCGAACAGCTCCCGCCCGAGAAGCTCCTCGCGGGTGCGGGCGGTGGCGCGCAGGTACGCCTCGTTTGCCTCGACGATCACCAGGTCCAGGGTGAGCACCAGGTACGGCGACGGCGCGGCGGCGAAGATCCGGGCGTGGTCCACCGCCGCCGGTTCTCCCACCCGGTCCCGTCCGTCACCCACGTTCCCTCGCTCCCGACCTCGCCACCGAGCCCGTACGCCGTTCCCGGGCGGCGTGCGGGCCGCCCGGGAGGCACGTGTTCACTCGTCGGTGTCGACGGGCACCATCTCGCCGTCCCGTTCCACGCGGGTCTCCCCGCGCTCGGCCGGCGGCGGCACCTGGGCCGTGGTCTTGCGCGGATCGTTGTCCGGGTGCATCAGCACCGCGTCGGTCGACGCGGTCTTCTCCCGGCTCTCCTCGGGCTGCGACATCCGCTTCCCCTCTCGTCGGGTCGTCCGACGATCTACCCGCCACCGGCCCCGCCGACTCCCCCCGCCCGGTCCCGATCGTCGGCCGGCGCCGACGCCACCGGTTCCCGCTCTTCCCCGGTATCCGTGCCGCTGCGGCGTATCGGCAGGTGACGGGCGGGATTAGCCGACCGGGCGGCGGGTATGCCGCACCGCCCGACACGGTGGAAGGGGATCAGATGTCCGAACGACACACCGCACTGCGCTCGATGCACGACCTGGGCCTGGCGGCCTGGTTCGGGGGCTCCCTGATGGGAGCGTTCGGCGTCAACGGCGCGGCGGCACAGATGAACGACTCGACCCAGCGGTTGCCGATGGCCTCGGCCGGCTGGGCCCGGTGGACCCCGGTGAACGCCGCGGCGATCGGCGCCCACCTGGCGGGGGCCGTCGGGGAACTGGTGACGGAGAGCCCCCGGGTGGCCGCCCAGGCGGGAGTGGCCCGGGCCAGCACGCTGAAGACGGCGTTGACGGTCGGCGCGCTGGCGGTGACCGGCTACAGCCGGCTGCTCGGCATGAAGTTGGAGAAGGCCGGCGGGCCGGCGGTCGAGGGGGTCACCGAGCCGAACTCGCACACGCCGTCGAACGTGGCGTCGTGTCAGCGGCAGATGCGGATGCTCCAGTGGGCGATCCCGGCGATGACCGGGGCGCTCATCGTGATGACCGCGTACATGGGCGAGCAGCAGAAGCCCGGCGAGGTGTTCCGGGGGATGCTGGGGCGCGTGGGCGGCACGCGGAACGCGCCGAAGGGGATCGGCGCGCTCATGGCGATGGGCATGTCCAACAAGAAGCGGATGGCGAAGTCCGGCCGCTGCTGACCGACGTGCCGCGCGGCGGCGTCCCGCCGACTCCTCGGCGGCGGGGCGCCGCCGCGCGTGTCCTCCGCGGGGCGCCGCCGCGCGTGTCCTCCCGCGGCGGGGCGCCGCCGCGTGTCCTGCGCCCGGTGCGTCCGGCCGCCGGGTCGCCGGCGAGGCATGACCGCCCCGGCGACGGGCAATCGGAGCCGGTACCGGCGGACCGACCAGCGAGGTGGCCAATGACGGCAGGAGACGGACGCGGCGGGGACCGACGCCCACCGGAGGCGACCACCGCATGGGTGACCAGGGACGGGCTGGACGTGGAGCCGCCGTGGGGCACCGGCGAGCACGACCCCATGGACGAGGGCAGCGAGGAGACCGCCGTGCCGGAGGGGCGGCGCGGGGAGCGGCGCGCCGACGAGCCGGCGGGACCGTCCGGCCCCGCCGGGCGGCACGGCTTCGGCCCGGTCGAACCGACCCCCACGCGGCCGGCGGGCCCCGGCGCGCCGCCCGACCCGGCGCCGGCCCGGCGGTCCTTCCCCGACGCCGCCGACGTCGAGGAGCGGACGGAGGACGCGCTGCGCACCAGGGGCCGACGCTCCTGACCGGCGCTCCCACGGCCGGATCGCGGCCGGGACGGCCCCCGTGCCGAGCGCCCGGCGTCAGGCGCGTCCGGCCGCGCGCAGCAGCCGGAGTTGACCGATCTCGGCCGCGTTCTTCATCAACTCGGCGTTGACCCAGCCGAGCATGTGCGCCACCGTGTGCCCCGAGTCGTCCTGCCACGGGAACGGCGCGGCGCCGTCGAGGTCGTCGTCGCCGAGGCGGTCGAGCTGACCGAGCCACTCGGCGCGCAGGCCGCGCAGCCAGGCGACCGTCGGCTCGCCCGCGCCCGGCCATCCGACGTCGGTGCGCTGCCGTGGTGGCCGTCCTGCGAGATGGTCCATGGTCACCGTCCACCACCAGCCGATGTGCCACGACAGCCAGGCGATCGTCGGCACCGGCACGGGGTCGGGTTCGGTGTCGGCCCAGTCGGGTGTCCAGCGGCCGTCGGGGCCGCGACGCACCGTCCAGCAGAGCGCGGCCGGCTCCCAGAGGAAGTCCGCCGCGTCGAGGCGCTCGAGGTGGTATTCGAACAGCGACCACGTCAGGTCGAACTGGAAGCGCAGGAGCGCGCGGGAGGTTGCCGCCATCGGGCGATCATCCCCGAGGGCGGTGGCCACGGTCGACGGAATAAGACCCGCCGCCACGACCCCGACCGCAGCGGCCCGCCCGGCCGGCCGCCTCCTGGCGGCGGCCCACCCGGGCAGCTCGTGCCGGCGGCCCGTCCGGCCATGGCCGCCGCCGCGCGGTGGGCGAGCTCAGCCGCCGGCGGTGTCCTCCCCGGCGACCCCGGCGGGGTCGTCCGCCACCGGGTGTCCGGTGTCGTCCACCAGGCCGGGCACCATGCTGCCCCCGTGCGCCTCCTGCGCCTGCCGGGTCTCGCGCGCCGCCGCGTCCTGCGGTACGCCCGGCGCGTCCCCCGGGTGCTCCTGCCGCTGCTCACCCATCACCGCGTCCCCTTCCGTCGCTCACGTCCCGCCGGTACCCGACCGGCCGCCGGGGAAACCCCGCGGCGTCGCCGATCGCGCCCGTGGTCAGGAGGGCCTGCCGGCTCCCGCCCGCGCCGCCCGGTCCCGTCCCGCGGGCTCGACGCCCAACAGCTCCGCGAGCCGCGCGGCGTCACGCTGGGCCTGGTCGCCGCAGCAGTTGTTGAACAGCGCGTGCAGCTCGCCCGCCTGCCCGGCCAGCTCGACCAGCAGCTCCGACCAGCGGCGCAGTTCCTCGTCGCCGTACGCGTAGCGGAACTTCTCCTGCTTGTCCCCGGTCTCCCAGGCGGCGCTGTGCCCGTGGAACCGGACCACCGCCAGCTCCGCCGTGGCGAACAGGATGGGTGGCACCGACGAGGGGTGCCCCTGCGGCATGTCGACGCAGACGAACGACAGCTCGCGCTCCCGCAGGAACGCGAGCGTGTCCAGCGCCGCCGTGCCGTCGAACCAGGACGCGTGGCGCAGCTCGACGGCGACCCGCCACGGCCGGCACCGCTCCGCCAGTTCGGCGATGCGCCGCTCGGCGGCGGCCCCCCGGGCCAGCCACGGCGGAAACTGGAGCAGGACCGCGCCGAGCCGGTCGGCCGCCGCGATCGGGTCCAGCGCCGCGCGGAAGCGGTCCCACAGCTCGTCGTACGCGGCCGCCGGGAGGTCGCGGCGGCGGATCCGGCTCGGGCCGCCGGCCGGGCGCAGGTCGCGGGGCAGCGCCGCCACCGGTGTCGGGTGACCGGTGAAGAGGCTGAACGCCTTGACGTCGAAGGTGAAGCCCTCGGGCGTGGCGTCGACCCAGCCCTGCGTCGTCTCCGGCACGGGCACCGCGTAGTAGGAGGTGTCCACCTCGACCAGCGGATACCGCCCGGCGTAGAAGTCGAGCCGGCCGGCCGGGGTGTTCGCCGCACGCGGATACCAGCCCGAGCGAAGCAGCATCTGGTCCGCCCAGGACGACGTGCCCACCTTGATCACACCCATGTGATTCAGTGCACCCCGGACCGGACAGATCAGCAACCGCTGGCGGAAATCCGGCGTCCGGCACCGCCTTCGATGTCGGTGGGCGCTCCTATGCTGGCCGCGTCCGGAGAAGCCAGAAATCCGGAGAGGCCCCAGGAGAGGAGCGTGGCGATGACCACGACCACGACCACGACCGCACAGCTGACCGGCGAGCGGGCCGACCTGGTGCAGACGCTGCGCCTGCACCGCGACTTCCTGCGGCGGACCGTCGCGGGGCTGACCGACGAGCAGGCCGCGACCCGCAGCACCGTCAGCGAGCTCTGTCCGGGCGGTCTGATCAAGCACGTCACGCAGGTGGAGCGGCGGTGGATGCGGTTCGCCGTCGGCGGCGCCGAGGCGATGGAGAGCGAGCCGGTCGACTGGGCGGGCCAGTTCCGCATGCACGAGGGCGAGAGCCTGGAAGGGTTGCTCGCCGACTACGCCCGGGTCGCCGCCACGACCGACGAACTGGTCGGCACGCTCGACCTCGACGCCACCCACCCGCTGCCGCAGGCCCCCTGGTTCGAGCCCGGCGCGAGCTGGTCGGTCCGCCGCGTCCTGCTGCACCTCGTCGCCGAGACGTCCCAGCACGCGGGGCACGCCGACATCCTGCGCGAGGCGATCGACGGCGCCAAGACCATGGGCTGAGCCGGTCCCCTCCCCGACCCGTGTTTGTCGGACGTCACACCCCTACCGTGTGACGGCCCGGCGGCCCGTGGCGCTGAGGGACACGAGATGAAAGCACACCGGATGGACCAGGAGACCGTCGAGCGGCTGCTCGGTGGTCCGGTCCGCGACCCGCAGGACGGTCCGCGGTCCGTCGCGTCGCTCTTGACGGCGGTCCGCGCCGCGCCCCACGCCAGCGAGCTGGCCGGGGAGGAGGCGGCCGTACGGGCCTACCGGCTGGCCCGGGCCGGGGATCCGCTCGGGCTGCCGGAGCGGCGCCGGCGGCCCGCCCTGGCGGGGTTCGGCGTCCGCGCCGCGCTCGCCGGCGCCGCCCTGGCCCTCACGGGCGGCGTCGCCCTCGCCGCCACCGGGGGCGCGCTGCCCTACCCGCTGGGGGGTCCGGCACCCACCACCGCCGCTCCCCTGCCCGCCCCCACGACGGGCGCCTCCCCCACGGCGGCTCCCGACCCGCCCTCCGCCCCGACGGGCGGGGCGGACGGTCGGCCGGAGCCGGACGCGGCGGTGCGGGAGTTGTGCCGGGCGTACCGGGAGGATGCCGGCGACGAGCCGGGCGGCGTCCTGGACGACGCCGCCTTCGGCAGGCTGATCCACGCCGCCGGTGGCCGTAAGGAGGTGGCCGGCTACTGCGAGCGGGTGCTGGCCGCCCCGGAGCCGACGAGCCCCGGTCCGCACGGCAGCCCGTCCGGCCGGCCCTCCACGACCCCGACCGGCCGACCGGGGGGCGACGCGACCAGCCGCCCCGGGGTCACCCCCACCAGCCGACCCACCACCACCCCGACCAGTCGGCCCACCACCGCCCCGACCGGCCGACCCGGGGCGGAACCGACCGGCCGGCCGGGAGCGGCACCGACCGGCCAGCGGGTCGGCCCCACGGCGTCGCCGTCGGTCACGGCCGCGCAGCCGGCCCGGCCCGCCCCGGGGGCCGGCCCGCCGGCGCAGG